>JBJKRG010000023.1:0-33996 GCA_046704805.1 Gemmatimonadaceae bacterium | reverse complement strand
CGGGCACTGGCTCTCGGCCAATCGGCCGGTCCGGGCCGACGGGACGCTCTCGCTGCGGGACTGCACCGGCATCGTCGAGTACGTGGCCGGCGATCTGACCATCACCGCACGGGCCGGCACTTCGCTGGCGGAGATCGCCGCCGCAACGAGTGCCAACCACCAGTGGCTCGCGCTCGATCCGCCCGGGACCGACGACGGGAGTATCGGCGCCACCGTCGCCACCGCCTCCGCCGGCCCCCACGCCACCGCGTACGGCACTCCGCGCGATCACCTGCTGGGAGTCGAATTCGTCACCGGCACGGGGGAAATCGTTCGCGGAGGAGGCCGCGTGGTGAAGAACGTGGCCGGGTTCGACCTGGTGCGACTCTCGACCGGCGCGTGGGGAACGCTCGGCGTGATTACGGAAGTGACGCTCCGTCTCCGCGCGCTCCCGGCCGGGAGCGAGACCCTGGCGATCGCCACGGGAGACGCACCGGGCGACGTCGAGGGCCTGTGCGCCGGGGTGCGCTCGCTCTCCACGACACCCTTGGCCTGCGAGCTGCTGAACGCGGCGCTGGCCGAGCGTCTGGGCCTGGCCGCGGCGCCGGCGCTGCTGATCCGCGTCGGCGGCAACGCGGAGCTGCTGCGCGCGCAACGCGAGGCCCTCGCCCGACTCGGCGGCGGGACCTTTCAACGCGTCGACGACGAGATCTGGCGATGGCTGCGGGCCGTCGAATCCCCCGCCGACGCCGTCTGGCGGCTCTCGGACCGGCCGTCGCGATTCGCCGACACGTGGGCGGCCGCCGGGGACTCCCTGCCGCGGGGGAGCGATGGATGGATGCACGGGAGCCCGCTGCGCGGAGTCGTTCGTTGCGGCGTCGCCGTGCCCGACGACGATACACGCCTGCGGGAGCACCTTGCCGAAGGGCTCACCCGGCCGTTCACGGGGTCGCGGATCGCCGAAACCCTTCCCGACGCTGCGTGGTCGGCCTTCCCGTCGGGGGTGATGGACCGCGTGTCGCGCGGCATCCGGGATGCGTTCGATCCGTACGGGATACTCAACACCGGCATCATGGGGACGCGGCCGTGACGCCGGCCCGCACGAACGCCCCGCCGTGTGCCGTCCCGGACACGCCGCTGGCCGAGGTGCGCGCCGGCATCGACGCGTGCGTGCACTGTGGATTCTGCCTGCAGAGCTGCCCCACGTACCTCGCGGTCGAGGACGAGAACGACGGTCCACGGGGGCGGATCGTGCTCATGCGATCCATCTTCGACGGCACGCTGCCGGTGGACGACGCCGATGTGGGAACGCACATCGACCGCTGCCTCGGCTGCCGCGGATGCGAGACGGTGTGTCCCTCCGGCGTGCCGTACGGTCAATTGCTCGAGGCGACGCGAGCCACCCTGCGTCGCGCGCGTCCGGCTCCGGCCGTCGCGCGCATGATGCTGGCGGTGTTCGCCCGCCCGCGGCTGCTGCGTGCCGCCATGGCCGCAGGCCGCTTCCTGCGAAGCGCACGCGTGGCGGCCGTGCTGTCGCATCTGCCGGGCCGCATCGGGTTCGCATTCGCGATGCTGGACTCCACGCGCGCTCCCTTCGCCCGACGGGGCTACGCCGCTCCGGCGGTGCCGACGCGGGGCACCGTGGTGCTGCTGGACGGCTGCGTCATGGAAGGGTTGTATGCCGAGACCAACCGCGCCACCGCGCGGGTGCTGACCGCCAACGGCTATGTCGTGGTGGCCGCACCGGGACAGCACTGCTGTGGAGCCCTGCACGCGCACGCAGGCGACCTCGAGGGGGCCCGTCGACTCGCGCGGGCGAACGTCGTCGCCTTCGAGCGCGCGATGCCCGATCACGTGGCGGTGAATTCGGCGGGCTGCGGAGCGATGTGCCGGGAGTACGGCCAGCTGCTGGCCGACGATCCGGAGTGGGCGGCGCGCGCCGCCGCGGTGGCGGCGCGCGTTCGGGACGTGAGCGAACTGCTGGCGGATGCCGGCCCCGTGCCCGCGCGGGGAGTAGCGGCGCGCGTGGCCTACGATGCCCCGTGCCACCTGCTCCACGCCCAGCGGGTCGCCGACGCGCCGCTCCGCGTGCTCGGTGCGATCGCGGACCTCGAGCTGGTGCCGCTCGCCGACGCCGAGCAGTGTTGCGGCAGCGCCGGCATCTACGGACTGCTCCAGCCCGCGATGTCTGCGGCCGTGCTCGCGCCCAAGCTCCGCAGCGTCGCCGCAGCCGGCGTGCAGTACGTGGCCACGGGCAACCCGGGATGCCTGATGCAGATCGGCGCCGGGATGCGGCGCGGCGGGGTGTCGGGGAGGGCCGTGCACCCCGTGGATCTCCTCGACGCCGCCTACGCCGCGGCGGCACGCTCGTCGCATTCGGCAGCGGCGCCCGCTTGAGGCCCGGCCGTGCTGTGGCGACACGGCGGCCGGTGGTATTACATATCAGCCATGCTCGATGCGCTGCTGCTGGAGCTCGAGGGCGTGGTGGTCGAAACGCGTGCGGCGCGGTTCGCGGCCCTGGCGCGCGCCGTCGCCGACGACGGGGGCCAGTTGCCGGATTCGGCGTTCGATGAGCTGCTCGGCCTCACGTCGCGTGACGCGGCGGCCGCGGCGGTCCGGCAGCTGGGATGGGACCGGGACGCCACCGCCGTCGATCTCATCGGGCTGCGCGCCGAACGGTATTTCATGGAGCGGGCGAGCCAGGGCCTGGCGCTCCGCGAGGGGGCGCGGGTCCTGATCACGATCGCGCACGCCCGGTCGCGGCTGGCCCTGGTGACGCGGGCGAGCCGGGCCGCGGTCGACTTCGTGCTCGGTCTCTCCGGACTGCACGACGCATTCGAGGTGATCGTGTCTTCGGACGACGTGCTCGACAACAAACCGGCGCCGGAGAGTTACGCGCGCGCTCTCCAGCGGCTGCGGAGCCGCCGGCCCATGGCGCGCGATCGGAGCCTGGCGCTCGAAGATTCGCGCCCCGGCATCCTCGCCGCGCGGGCGGCGGGGATGCGCTGCCTCGCCGTCGGCGACGTGCCGGCGCATCATGCGGTGGAAGCCGACGGTCTGGTCCCATCGCTGGCCGACGCGGGCCACGACGTGTTGTCGGAACTCGAACGCTGGGCCCACGAGGCTGCCTGATGGCCGACATCGTTGCTGGCCGGATCACTCCGTCGACCCCGGCGCTCGAGGCCGTGTCGGGGCATCCGGTCGTGATGACCTACACGAACGTGGCCGATGAATACGCGGCGCTCCGCCAGCGGGCCGTCGTCGTCGACCGCAGTCAGCGGGTCCGCCTGCGCCTCACCGGCGAGAAGGCCGCGGAGATGATCGCCGGCCTGGTCACCAACGACACGCTCGCCCTGCAACCCGGCCAGGGTCAGTATGCGGGCGCGCTCTCCCCGAAGGGGAAGTTGATCGCGGACGTCCGCGTGTTCGTCGAGGAAGGCGGCGTCCTCACGGATACGGGTGCCCGGGCCGGCGATGGGTGGCGGGCGATGCTCAAGAAGTACGTGAACCCGCGCTTCGCCCCCTGCGTGGACGAATCCGGCAGCACCCGGTCGCTGGCGGTATTCGGCCCCACGGCGCGGCACGTCGTGGAAGCGATGACCGGCATCAACAGCAGTGCGTTGTCGATTCTTCCCCCCTACTCCCACGCGCGCATCGGCGTGGACGGCGTGGAGATTCTGGTGGCCCACACCCCGGAGCTGCTCGCCGGGGGATTCGAGCTGTTCATGCCGAGCGACGCATTCGACGGGTTGTGGCAGCGCGCCGTGAAGGCCGGCGCCGTGGCCTGTGGGCTCTCGGCGTGGGAGATCGTACGCGTCGAGTCGGGCCGACCCGAATGGGGGCTCGACATGGACGAGACGACGCTCGCGCAGGAAGCGAACCTCGACGAGCTCCAGGCGATCAGCTACACGAAGGGATGTTACGTGGGTCAGGAAGTGGTGGCGCGCGTCCATTTCAAGGGACACGTGAACCGGCACCTTCGGGGATTGCGGGGAACCGGCGCGACGCCGCTCGTGTCGGGTGCCGTGCTCCACGGAAGCACCGGCAAGCCGGTGGGCGAGGTGCGGAGCGCCGTCGTCTCGCCGAGCCTGGGGCCGATCGCGCTCGGGATGGTGCGCCGGGAACTCAGGCCGGGGAGCGTGGTCGCCGTACGGTGGGAGGGCGGAGAGACGACGGCCGAGGTGTACGACCTTCCGTTTCCCGAGGAGTAGTGCGCGCCCTGGTAACCGGCGCCACCGGCATGGTGGGCCACCACATTGCCGCACGCCTACTCGCGGACGACTGGACCGTGCGCGCGATGGTGCGCGATCCCGCGAGCGCCGGGGCACGCAGCCTGTCGGCCCGCGGCGTGCAGGTCCTTCGCGGGAACGTCCTCGACCAGCCGGCGTTCGTGGCAGCAGCCGCCGGGTGTGAGGTCGTGTTTCACGCCGCCGCCGACATCATGGCCCGCGGCTGGGAGCGGTACCGCACGACGAACGTCGACGGAACGCGGAACGCGATCTCGGCCGCGGCAGCGGCCGGCGCCCGGCTCCTGCAGGTGAGCAGCGTGGCGGTGTACGGCACCGACATGCGATACCGGGGAGCGGAGCGCGGTCTGAAGACCAGCGAAGATCTGCCGCTCCTGCCGTTGTACGAGCGCGCGTACTATTCGCGTAGCAAGCGGGAGTCGGAAGCGCTGGTCATGGAGGCCCACCGGGCCGGGCGCATCTGGGCGACCGCCGTCCGCCCCGACGTGATCTACGGCCGCCATGATCGGCAGTTCGTGCCCAGAATCGCTCCGCTGCTCCGGTTCGGCATCGTGCCACTGCTCGCCGGCGGCACGAGCACACTCGCCGTCGTGCACGCCGCCAATGTCGCCGACGGCGCCGTGCGGGCCGCCACCAGTGACGTCGCCGGGGGACGCGCCTACAATCTGGCCAACGACTTCGACGTGACGGTTCGTGCGTTCTTCACGTTTGCCGCGCGCGGACTGGGCATCACGCCGCATTTCCTGCCCGTGCCCTTGTGGATGGCCCGCGGAGGCCTGCGTGCCCTCAAGCTCTCGGTACGCACCCTCACGCTCGGCCGGGCCAGAATCGGCGGAAGCACGGCCGTGGGGTTCCTCACGCGTGACAACCCGTTCACGTCCGACCGCGCGCGGACCGAGCTGGGCTGGACGCCGAGCGTGCAGCCGGCGGACGGCGTGGCCGACGCGTTCGCGTGGTGGCGCGAGCACCGCGGCAGGGCGTGAACGCACACGGGCGCGACGTTGACGTCGCGCCCGGCGAGAACGGCTCGAAACCGCCGCGAACCGCTACTTCTTCTTCGGGACCGCTGCCTTCGCCGACGTGTCCTTCTTCGTCGTGTCCATCTTCATGCCGGTATCCGCTTTCATGGCCGACGTATCGGTCATGGCAGGGGCGGCGGACTTCATGGCAGCACCGGTGTCGGCTGATGCTGCCGGCTTCTTCTGAGCGGAACAGGCGGCGACCGCGAATACGGCGGCAACGAGGGCCAAGCGCTTCATTGCAATCTCCTAGAACTGGGTGAACGAGAGGCGCGTAGCACCGCTGCACGCGACGGAAGGTGCTCGTGCTCTTGCGGCACTTAACTTACGGACCCCGACATATGTGTCAAGAGCATCGGCCGGCCCCCAAGTTACGGCACAGCAACGGCTTCGTCGCTCGCCGCAGGTCTGGCTACCGTGGGTCCGGCGGTTTGGTTCCATGCGGCCCGATACGATTTCGACGGGCCGTCATAACTCATCGCCGGGCAAGACGTTACCGAAACAAAGATTTCACACCGATCAGCGACCACGACCCCTCCGGCTCGTGTTGCGCGGCGGCCCGGCGGGCCTAGGTTAGACCCACACCGTTTCCGCCGAGCGCCGATGCCCACGTCGCCCACCCTGCGAGCGGTCCCGGCGCTCCAGGACAGCGGAGTGGTTCGGGGCGCCTGCCCGCATGACTGCCCCGATACCTGCGCCATGCTCGTGACGGTGGAGCGGGGACGTGCCGTGCGCGTCGCCGGGGATCCGGAGCACCCGTTCACGAACGGATTTCTGTGCGCGAAGGTGAACCGCTACGTCGATCGCACGTACCATCGCGATCGGCTCCGGCAGCCCTTGCGGCGGGTGGGCCCGAAGGGCAGCGGACGCTTCGAGCCCGTCTCGTGGGACGAGGCCCTCGATGACATCGCGGCGCGTCTCACCGCCATCGCGCGGTCCGGCGACGGCCCCCAGGCGATCCTGCCGTATTCGTACGCGGGTACCATGGGGATGCTGCAGGGCTCGTCGATGGACCGGCGGTTCTTCCACCTCCTGGGCGCCTCGAGGCTCGACCGCACGATCTGCTCGACGGCGGGCGCCATGGGAATGCGCATGACGCTGGGTGCCAACATCGGCGCTGATGCCGAGGGCGTGCCGGAGAGCGACCTGATCCTCCTCTGGGGCACCAACACGCTGACCTCCAACCCGCACCTGTGGCCGTTCGTGCGCCGTGCCCGCGAACGGGGCGCCCGCGTGGTGGCGATCGATCCGATCCGCACGCGGACCGCGGCCCAGTGCGACGAGTGGATCGCCATCCGGCCGGGTACGGATGCGGCGTTGGCCCTCGGCATGATGCACGTGGTCTTCGCCCTCGGGTTGGAGGATCGCGACTACCTGGCGCGCTACACGCTCGGCGAAGCCGGGCTCCGCCATCGGGCCGGGGAATTCCCACCCGAGCGAACCGCGGAGATCACCGGCGTCGACGCGGGCGTGGTGCAGCGCCTGGGAGAGGCGTTCGGCCGTGCCCGCGCCGCCTTCATTCGCGTGAACTACGGGCTGCAGCGGCACGCCGGCGGCGCCATGGCCGTGCGGACCATTGCCTGCCTGCCGGCGATCACCGGCCACTGGCGTCGGCCCGGTGGCGGCGTGCAACTCTCGACGAGCGCCAATTTTCAGTTCAACAAGCATCGCCTGGAACGCCCCGACCTCTCGCCGCCCGTCCGGACGATCAACATGATCCGGCTCGGCGAGGCCCTGACGCGTCCGGACGCCGGCGTGGGAGGCCCGCCGGTCCGCGCGCTGGTGGTTTACAACTCGAATCCGGGCTCGGTGGCCCCCGACCGGAATGCCGTGCTGCGGGGGCTCGCCCGCAACGACCTGTTCACGGTCGTGCTCGAGCACTTCCAGACCGATACGGCTGACTGGGCCGACTACGTGCTGCCGGCGACCACGCAGTTGGAGCACTGGGACGTCCACCTCGCGTACGGGCACCACTACGTCACGCTCAACCGACCATCGATCGCGCCGGTCGGCGAGAGCAAGCCGAACACCGAGATCTTCCGTCTCCTCGCCGCCCGGATGGGGCTGGAGCACGACGCGATGCGTGACGACGACATCACCCTGATCCGGCAGGCCCTCGACTCGCAGGGGGAGAAGCTGCGCGGGATCACCTTCGAGCGGCTGGTGGAGCGCGGATGGATGCGCCTCGCCGTGCCGACCCCGTACCTCCCGTTCGCCGATGGGGGGTTCCCGACGCCGAGCGGAAAGTGCGAGTTCTACTCCGTCCGCATGGGTGAGCTGGGGCTCGATCCGCTTCCGGCGTACACGCCGCCGTACGAGAGCCCGGAGCGGGCCCCGGCTCTCACAGCGCGGTTTCCGCTCGTGCTCATCTCGTCGCCGGCGCATCAATTCCTCAATTCCACGTTCGTGAACGTCGACGCGCTCCGTCGGAGCGCCGGCGAGCCGGAATGTCTGCTGCATCCGGCCGACGCGGAGCGCCGGGGCATCACGCCCGGCATGCGGGTGGTGGTGCAGAACGATCGCGGAGCGTTCACGGCGATCGCGCGCGTGGAGCCGTCGATCCGGGAGGGCGTGGCGTGGGCCCCGTCCGTCTGGTGGGGGAAGCTGGCGCCGGACGGGGCAAACGCGAATCAGACGACTTCGCAGCGGGAGACGGACATGGGCCACGGCCCCGTCTTCTACGACAACCGCGTCGACGTCGCGGCCGCCGACTGATCCTCCCCTTGCGCCGGTCCCCCGTGCTTAGCTGATTGCGAACACAACTCCGGAGCCGCCCGTGACCAAATTTCCCGAAACCCTCGGTGCCCTGAAGCGCTCGCCGTTCGGCGTTCCTGATCGCGCGTTGCGGTCGGTCAAGGACGAGATGCGGCAGAACCTGCTGGCGCGTTTGTGTACCGAAGGGCCGCTCTTCGAGGGAGTGCTCGGCTACGAGGACACGGTGATGCCGCAGATCGTGAACGCGATCCTGTCGCGGCACAATTTCATTCTCCTGGGGCTCCGCGGTCAGGCAAAGTCGCGCATCCTGCGGGCGCTCACCACGCTCCTCGACGACGCGATGCCGATCGTCGCCGGCAGCGAGGTGAACGACAACCCGTTCGCCCCGATCTCGAAGTTCGCGCGGACGCTGCTCACCGAAGCCGGCGACGACACGCCGATCGCCTGGGTGGGCCGCGAGAGCCGCTACGTCGAGAAGCTGGCCACGCCGGACGTGACGATCGCCGACCTGATCGGCGACCTCGACCCGATCAAGGCGGCGCGCGGGGGGCACCTGCTCTCCGACGAGTTGACGATCCACTACGGGATGCTGCCCCGTGCCAACCGCGGCATCTTCGCGCTCAACGAGCTGCCCGACCTGGCCGGCAAGGTTCAGGTCGGGCTGTTCAACGTCATGCAGGAAGGCGACGTCCAGATCAAGGGCTACCCCATCCGGCTGGCGCTCGACGTGCAGCTGTGCTTCACCGCCAATCCCGAGGACTACACGGCACGCGGCAAGATCATCACGCCGCTCAAGGACCGCATCGGCAGCGAGATCCTCACCCACTATCCGGAGACGGTGGAGCTGGGGATGGAGATCACGCAGCAGGAAGCGTGGACGCAGCGGGGGCACCGGTCGGTGCGCATCCCCGATTTCGTCGCCGAGCTCGTGGAGCGCGTGGCGTTCGAGGCCCGCGCCGATCGCCGGGTGGACAAGCGGTCGGGCGTCTCGCAGCGCATGCCGATCACCGTGCTCGAGAACGTCGTCTCAAACGCCGAGCGGCGTGCGGTGAACACGGGAGAGGAGGAGATCGTGCCCCGCGTGTCGGACATCTACGCCGCGCTCCCCGCCATCACGGGCAAGCTCGAGCTCGAGTACGAGGGCGAGCTGGTAGGCGGCGATACGATCGCGCGGGAGCTGATTCGCCGCGCCGCCGACGAGACGTTCGAGGCGCGGGCCGGTGGCGTGAACGCAGACGAGATCGTGATGTGGTTCGACGAGGGCGGTGCTCTCCAGGTCGTCGACGATGCCAAGGCCGAGATCGTGCTCAAGGGATTCGACGTCGTTCCGGACCTGATCTCGATCGTCCACAACACCGGCCTCGCTCCCGACCAGGATGCCGCGCAGGCCGTCGCCGGGTGCGAGCTCGTGCTCGAAGCGCTGGTGGCCAGACGGCGGATCTCGCGGAGCGACGGCGGCCGGTACACGCGCGCCGTCCCCGAACAGCGGCGCCGCCCGAACCAGGACTTCTTCGGCGGCGGGCTCGGCTAGGCGATCCATGTCCAGCGCGCAGGCGGAGCCCGCGGTCGCCCCCCATCCGGATGCCGAACTCCGGGTGCGCGAAGCCACGGCGGAGGACGTCGAGACGGTGGTCGCACTGCGGCTGGCGCTGCTGCGCGAGTACGGCGGGCACGCCGTGTTCGGACGTCTCCATCCCGAGGCTGAGGAGCGGGCTCCCGAACTGTGCGCTCAGCAATTGGCGTCGGCGCGGGACCTGTTCCTGATCGCCGAGATCAATGGGAAGCCGGTCGGGATGTTGCGCTGCACCGACTCCCGGGCCTCGCCGCTCCTGCTGCCCGAACGTTTCGCCTACGTTTCGTCCGCCTACGTTTGCCCGGAGCACCGCCGCCGGGGTGTGTTGCGGATGCTCCTCGACCGCGCCGGCGCCTGGTGCACTGCCCGCGGCCTCACGCAGCTTCGATTGCACAACGTACCGGGCGGGGTCGCGGCGGCCGCATGGACCGCGCTCGGCTTCGACGTGGTGGAAGAGGTGCGCACCCGGAGCCTCCCGGAGGGCTGACGCGATGGCCATCGTCACGATCTCGCGCATGTACGGATCGGGCGGCTCGCTCGTCGCCCAGCGCGTGGCCGATGCCCTGGGATGGGATCTGCTCGACAACGGGGTCGTGGACGCGGTCGCCGAGCGCCTCGGCATGTCCCGGGCCGAAGTCTCGGCGCACGAGGAACGGGTGCCGTCGCTCGTCGAGCGGCTGACCGCAGCCCTGACGCTCAGCGCTCCGGAGACGCTGCCGGTGACGGATGCCGCACTCCCGCCCACCGAGGAGCGCATCGTCGCCGTCACGAAGGTGGTGATCCAGGAAGCGGTCCAGACCCGGAACGCCGTGCTCGTGGGCCGCGGCGCCCAGTGCGTGCTCGCCAACCGGCCCGATGCGCTGCATGTGTTCTGCTACGCCACGCGCGAGGCGCTCGCCGCCTACGTGGTGACCGATCGCGGCGTGTCGCACCACGAAGCGCTCCACCTCGTGGATACGAAGAACCACCAGCGCGAACAGTTCGTGCGGCAGCACTGGAACCGGGATTGGCGCGCCGAGGACAACTACGACCTGTGCGTGAACACGGGAACTCTCGGCATCGACGAAGCCGCGCGGATCGTGACCCATGTGGCACACGAACGGTTCGGCTGAGGACGCTCACCCGGCGGACGGCCGTGCCGCGGCGACCCGCCGTGCGATGTCCTCGGGCATCAGCAGGTCGTCAGCGATGGCGGCGAGTTCGTCGGCCTCCTTCCACGCGGCTTCGAGCATCGCCAGCTCGCCCTCCATCGCACGCCGCTCGATGTCTTCATGGGCCGACATCTCCAGCGCGAGCGCGACCGCCGTCGGCAGCGCGGAGAACGCAACACCGCCGTTCAGCGAGACCGTGGCCGGCACGCCGCGCCTGCCCGCCTGCTCCGCGAAGAGCCGCATCGGATCCGGTGTGCGCCCCACGACCTCAACGGCATCGCGCACGACGCTGCGACGCGCCCCGCGCTCGTTCACGGCCGGGAGGATCTTCCGCGCGGCGGCGAGCGCCGCCTCGCCGGTCAACTCCTTCTCGATCATGCCGTGGGAGTTGCGGATTCCGGCCCGCCAGCCGCTGGTCGGGCGCAACGACATCAGCCATTCGAGGGGGGCAGGGCGATCGCTGAAGGCGAGGCGCATCGACCAGCCGTCGTCCCCACCCGGCACCAACCGAGCCCACGGCAAGTGACGCTTGCGCAGCGGTACGGGCTGATCGATGTCCGGCAGCGTCACGCTCGCGCGCACGCGGTGCCGCCGGTGGAACTGGCCCACCAGATTGAGCCCGTCCAGCGCGAGGGCCGGCGCCAAACCGACCAGGCCGACCATCGGCCCGGCGGCGATGTAGGCGCCGGCGAAGACGACGCCGGCCCCGACGTGGACGAGCCGGCGCCGACGGCGGCGCCCGAACTGATCGCCATACCGCCACGCCGCCATCTCGGGGCGTTGTGCCGCGCCGATCCGCACCAGCTCCAGCCCCTCGCGCACCCGCGCCAGGCCGATGTGCTTGGTCGACACCCGCAGGCGGGTGTCACGGAACAGTCGCTCGCACTCCTCGATTGCTTCCCACCGTTCTTCCAGCGGAGTCAGATTCCATCGTTCGCATTTGCGGCACACGACCCACAACCGGCCTTTGGCCGGGTCGAAAGCGAGGCGTCGCCCCACTGGAAAGTGCTCGACGACCTCGTTCGCGCCGAGCTTCTCGTTGCAGTAGAGGCAGCTGTCGTACACGGCTCACCGCTTCCGCTTCAGTCGCGCCAGCCAGGTATCCACTTCGGGCGGGAGGAGCAGGTTGTCGGATATGCCCGCAATCTCGTCGGCCTCCCGCCATGCCGCTTCCAGCATCGCGAGTTCGCCTTCGAGCGCCCGCCGCTCGGTGTCTTCGTGGGCCGACATCTCGAGAGCCAACCGCACCGGCTTGGGAATCCGGCGGATGACGCGCCCCTTGGAGGCGGCCCCGGGTTCCATCAGCATCGGGTGGGACTGGCTGGCGAAGAACCGGCCGGGATTGGCGTCGGCCTCGATGAGTTTCACGGCGCGTTGCACGTCGTCGCGGGTGGCGCCGCTGTAGTTGATCTTGGGGAGAATCTTCCCGGCCACGCGGATTGCCTCGTCGCCGACGAACACGGCGTTCAATCGCCGTCCCCCGTGTTCGATGCGCGGCGGCGTGGGGTCGCCGATGCGACGCGGCATGTCCGGCAGGACGAACCCCTTGCGCGGCACCGGTACGCGCAGGGCCCATCCCAGTGGGTTGTCGTCGGGGATGAGGTTCACCTTCGACACGTCATCCGCCTCGAGGACGACGGGCTTCTCCATCCACGGCATGGGGACCTTCACGCGGCCGAATGCGCGCCGGTACACCTGCGTGAACAGCTGCGGTGCCTGACCGAAGAAGCCGATCCCGCCGATGGCGTAGAGGCCGAGTGCGGGCCCGACCACGTACACGCCGGCGATCGCCGCCGCGCCGAGGCCCGCATACGTATAGTAGCGCCGGCGGCGGCGTCCGAACTGGTCGCCGTAGCGCCACGCCGCCATCTCGGGCCGCTGGGGGTGGCCGATGCGCACCAGCTCCAGCCCCTCCCGCACCCGCGCCATGCCGATGTTGTCCGTCGACGCGCGCAGCCTGGTCTCGCTGAACAGCCGCTCGCACTCCTCGATCGCTTCCCAGCGTTCCTCGAGGGGGCTCAGGTTCCAACGCTCACACCGGCGGCAGACCACCCACAGGCGGCCCTTGGCCGCATCGAAGGCCAGGCGCCGCCCGATCGGGAAGTGCTCGATCACCTCGTTGGTGCCGAGGCTGGAGTTGCAGAAGATGCAGGTGGAATACATGGTCCGGCGCGACGGCCCGCCGTGCGTAAAACGATCGGTCTCCGAGATCCGGCGTGCGCCGGAAGCTTCATACACAATACGCAGGGGGCGGGGCCGCTGTGCCAGAAGGGCGGCGCTCGGGGGCCCTGGCAATGAGTCCGGCGTGGCAACACGGGAGGCAGGGGCGTGGAAGCGCTGAGAGAACAGGAGGCCACAGAGGACACAGAACACACAGAGAGCGCCAACGCGGACCCGGCCACGGCTTCTACAATCGAAGCGGCCGCGGTGCCTTGCGGTCGTTGGTGAGCAACCAACGTTCGAACTGCGGCTTCGGCCCAAAATTGAGCAACAGCCCTCGCTCGATCGACGTGGCCTTGAGGTAATTGAGCAGCTGTGCCCGGTGTGCACCTGAGAGCGTCTCCACAGCCTTGATCTCGACGATTACGGCGTCGTCGACGATCAAGTCGGCGCGATACCGCCCCACGACCCGCCCCCGGAAGTAGACTGGGAGGTCGACCTCCGGCATCGCACGTGCGCCGGCGTCGGTGAGCGCCACGATCATCGCTCGTTGGTACACACTTTCAAGGAAGCCCCACCCCAGTGTTCGGTACACACCGAAGAACGCACCGATCACCCGATACGTGATGGGATCTCGCATGCGACGCTGATCGTCGCCGTGGGCGTCGACGACGCCAAGAGACTCCCGAGCCGTCTCTGTGTCCTCTGTGTAGTCTGTGGTAGGCAGTCGTGACCCTGGGCCTACTCCTGTTTAAGCGGTCGGGCACGGACATTGCCAACCCGTCCTTCCCCGGGAGCACCCGAATAGCTCCCGCTTGGCACTCTCCGCCCGGGCCGGGTATTGTTGAGCAGAGGGCCCCCGCATGCGATTCCATACGTACACCAAGTTCAGCCCCGAGGCCGCCGACCAGGTGGACCTCCAGGCTCTGCTCGACAAGCTCGCGGACTTTCTCCTGCAGTCGGGATTCGCCGGCGCCAACATGCCGTTCGGCGGCCAGTTCGACTTCAACGAGGAGCACGACCGCTCGCTCGACGCGCTGCGCCAGGCCATCCTCGATGCGCTCATCGAGAGCGGCCAGTTCACCCCCGAGATGCTCGAAGCCCTGCGCGGCGAGGGCGACGAGGAATCGCAGGCCAAGCTCGCGAAGCTGCTGGACGATCTCGTCCAGCGTCTCATCGACGAGGGGTTCCTCAACCTGGATGCGCCGCCCCAGATGCCGGGCGGCCATCAACCGGTGGAGGGTCCGGGAAGCATCGCCAAGGCCGCGGCGCGCGACGTGCAGTTCAATCTCACCGAGAAAGGCATCGACTTCCTCGGCTACAAGACCCTGCGCAACCTGCTCGGCTCGCTCGGCAAATCGAGCGCCGGGAGCCACGAGACGCCGCACCTCGCCACGGGCATCGAGGCCGACGGCTGGAGCAAGGAATACGAATTCGGCGACGTGCTGAACCTCGACGTCAACGAGACGCTCAAGAACGCGCTCGCCCGCACCGGGAAGATCGAGGTGCCGATCGACCTCGACTACGGCGACCTGATGGTGCGTCAGGCAGAGTACCGTTCGTCGTGCGCCACCGTCCTGATGCTCGACTGCTCGCACTCCATGATCCTGTACGGCGAGGACCGCTTCACGCCGGCCAAGAAGGTGGCGTTGGCCCTCACGCATCTCATCCGGACGCAATTCCCCGGGGACACGCTGAAGGTCGTGCTCTTCCACGACTCCGCCGAGGAAATCCCGATCGCGACGCTCGCCTCGGCGCAGGTGGGGCCGTACCACACGAATACCGCCGAGGGGCTGAAGCTCGCCCGGCGGCTGCTGATGTCGCAGAAGAAGGACATGCGACAGATCATCATGATCACGGACGGCAAGCCCAGCGCGCTCACGATGCCGAACGGGCAGATCTACAAGAACGCCTTCGGGCTGGATCTCACCGTCATCGCCGAGACGCTGAAAGAGGTCGCGCGGTGCCGGCAGAGCGGGATCATGATCAACACGTTCATGCTCGCGCGCGACCGCGCGCTGGTGGACTTCGTGAAGCGTGTCTCGGAGATCAGCCGCGGCAAGGCCTACTTCACGACGACGATGACGCTCGGGCAGTTCATCCTCATGGACTTCCTGAAGCGCAAGACGCGGAAGGTGTCGTAGCCGGATCCGGCCGGCCCGGCGTTAGGTTACACTCGCCGCCGTGACCCGAAACCCGTTTCCGATGCCGCGCCCCTCGTCCCAGCCCTCGATTTCCCCGTCCCGCCCTCCGAAGGGCGCGAAGCGAGCGCGGGCCCCTCGTATCGACGCCGCCACGGCCGCGGAGTTCTCGCGGCGTCTCCGCGCGTGGTTCCGCCGGCATCAGCGCGACCTCCCCTGGCGCCGCAGCCGCGATCCGTACGAGATCCTGGTCTCGGAGCTGATGCTTCAGCAGACGCAGGTCTCGCGCGTGCTCGAATTCTACCCACGATTCCTGTCGCGCTTCCCCACGGTGCACCACCTGGCACGGGCAACGCCCGCCCGGGTGCGCGAGGCGTGGGAGGGGCTGGGCTACTACGCGCGGGCGCGGAACCTGCACGCGCTCGCTCGCCACGTGACGCGGGACGGCCGGGACGGAACGCTGCCCGCTCACCCCGACGAGCTGCGCGTGCTCCCCGGCGTGGGCGCGTACACGGCCGGCGCGGTCGTGAGCTTCGCCTACGAACAGCGCGCCGCGGCTGTCGACACGAACGTGGCGCGCGTGCTGCGGCGTGCGTTCGCGCCGCGCCTCGACCCCAAGCGGCCCCGCGACCTCACCAGACTGTGGGCCATCGCCGAACGTGTGCTTCCGAGAACGGGCAGGGCCACCTGGGTGCACAACCAGGCGCTCATGGAGCTCGGCGCGCTGATCTGCACGGCGCGCGTGGCACGGTGCGGCACGTGCCCGGTTCGGCAACAGTGCCGGACGGGGCGCAGGCGGCCGGGAGCAACGCGATGACGACCTCCGCGGCCGGCGGGGTTCCGACCGCATGACGCTGCTCTCGTTATCCGATGTCGGCGTCGATTTCGGCGCGACGACGGTGTTCTCGGGCATCACCCTGACCGTGGCCGCGGGCGAGCGCTGGGGCATCGTCGGGCGGAACGGCACCGGGAAGACGACGCTGTTCCGGCTGCTCACCGGCGAGCAGGAACCCACGCGCGGCGCGATCGCGCGGCAGCCCGGCCTGCGCCTGTCGCTGCTCGACCAGCATCGGGACTTCGGCGATGCGGAAACGGTCTGGGAGGCCGCTGCCGGCGAGCTCGGCGAATTGCTCGCACTCGAACAGTCCCTCGTGGAGCAGGCTGCCGCCCTCGCAGGGGATGCGTCCCCCCAGGCCCTGGAGCGCTACGGCCGTGATCTCGAACGGTTCGAGCGTGACGGCGGGTATGCCGTCACGTCGCGCATCGATGCCGTGCTGCACGGACTCGGGTTCGACCCTGCGGCGGCACGCACCACGCCGGTCCACGTGCTCAGCGGCGGTGAGCGCGGACGACTGGGGCTGGCTCGGCAGCTCACCAGCAGCGCCGACGTGCTGCTGCTCGACGAGCCGACCAACCATCTGGATCTGGAGACCACCGAGTGGCTCGAGCGCTATCTGGCCACGGCCGCGAGGACGGTGCTCGTGGTGAGCCACGATCGCGCGTTCCTGGACGGCACCGTGGATCACGTCCTGCACTTCGAGGGCGGCACGGCAACTCCGTACACGGGCGGCTATTCCGCATTCGTCGTCCAACGCACCGAGCGCCGGCTCACCCAGCAGCGCGCCTTCGACCAGCAGCAGCGCCGGATCGCGCAGGAAACCGACTACATCGCCCGGAACATCGCCGGACAGAACAGCCGCCAGGCCAAGGGCCGCCGCACGCGGCTCGCACGCCTGCCCCGCCTCAGTCCGCCCGTGGCGGACGGAGAAACGATGGGCCTGCGCTTCGACGTCCACCATCGCGGCGGCGACCGCGTGGTCCAGGCGCTCGACGTCGCCGTGCACGTCGACGATCGTGTGCTGATCGAGCGGTTCAACGGGACGCTGCGGCGCGGCGACGTGCTGGGCGTGCTCGGACCGAACGGCGCCGGCAAGTCCACGCTCGTCCGGGCCCTGTTCGGCGAGCACCCGGTGGCCGCCGGTGAGCTCCGGCTGGGAGGCTCGATCGACGCGGGCTGGTACCGCCAGGACCTGTCGCAGGTCCCGCTGGACCGGACGATCTACCAGGCGATCGAGGATCTCCGGCCCACCTGGGATCGCCGGCTCGTGCAGGGGCACCTGGGCCGGTTCGGGTTCTCGGGCGACGAGGTGCAGCGGCGCATCGAGTCACTCTCGGGTGGCGAGCGCGCACGCGTGGCACTCGCCATGCTCATGCTCTCGAACGCCAACCTGCTGGTGCTCGACGAGCCGACCAACCATCTGGACGTCGAGTCGATCGAGGCGCTCGAAGATGCGATCGACGCGTACGACGGAACGGTGATGCTCGTGAGTCACGACCGCGAGCTGCTGCGGGCGCTCACCACACGGCTCTGGGTGCTGCACGACCGGCACGTTACCGAGTTCGACGGGGGGTTCGCCGAGTGGGAAGCAGTGAGCGCCGAGCGTGCGCACTCCGCTTCGGTGCGCGCCGCCGAAGAGGAGGCGTTGCAGCGCGTGCACGAGCGGAAGCGGATGGCGGCACGCGACGATCGCGACGCCAGGGCGGCCGCAGACCCCCGCAAGCGGATCCGGGAGGCCGAGCGAACGCTGGCCTCCGCGGAGGCGGAAGTGGAGCGCCTCGAAGCCGACATCGCACGCCTCACGTCGGCCCTCGAAGATCCCGACCTCTACACCAGGACGGACGGTGTCGCCGCCGCGACGCAGCTGGGGTCCGACCTGGAGGCGGCCCGCCGCGAACTGGAGGTCGCCCTCGACCGCTGGACGACGGCCAGTGAGCAGGCCGAGGCGCTGGCGCGGGCCCCGGGCCCCCGCGAATAGCGTCGGATCGGATCAGCGGACCGTCAGGAATCCGCGCAGGCGGATGTCCACGGAGCTGGCGCCCACCATGACGCGGTACCGGCCCGGCTCGACGACCCAGTGCAGCGTGCGATCCAGCATGTGCAACTCGTCGGGGCCGAGGCGGAAGCTCACCTGCGTCGACTGCCCGGGGTCGAGATGCACCCGCCGGAATCCCTCCAGCTGCATGACCGGCCGCACGACGGACGCCAGGACGTCGTGGATGTAGAGCTGCACCACTTCGTCCCCGGCTCTCGTGCCCGAGTTCGTCACCGTGCAACGCACCACCGCCGTTCCCGCCGGAGCCATGGTGTCCGGCGAGATCCGGAGGTTCGAATATCGGAACGTCGTGTAGCTGAGCCCGAACCCGAATGGAAAGAGCGGCCGCCCGGTGAGGTCGCCGTAGTCGTCGCCCCGGCCGGTCGGCTTGTGGTCGTAGACCAGCGGCAGCTGTCCCTCGGCCATCGGGAAGGTGATCGGCAGCCTCCCCGCCGGATCGGCATCACCGAACAGCACGTCGGCCACGGCCGGCCCACCCTGCTCTCCCGGGTACCAGGCATCGAGCACCGCCCCCACGCGATGCAGCCAGTGCGACATCGTGATCGCGCTCCCGCCGATCAGCACGACGACGACCGGCTTACCCGTGGCGGCGACGGCGTCGATCAGTGCCTCCTGATGCCCGGGCAGGCCCAGCAGCGCACGGTCGTGGAACTCCCCTTCGTCGATGCCGGCGACGACCACGGCGACGTCACTCGCGCGGGCCACCGCCACCGCGCTGTCGATCGAAGCCTGCCAGTCGTCCGGCACCCCGGCATCCCAGACCAGCCTGATGCGCGCGTTGCCCGTGCTCTCGAAGTATTCCAGCCGGATGCGATGCGTACTGCCGGGCGCCAGTGACACGCTCGCCGTCCGGGTCCCGTACGACTGCTTGCGCCAGTCGTCGATGAGCAGCCTGCCGTCCACGTACAGCCGGTAGCCGTCGTTGCCCTCGACGCCGAGGCGATGGACCCCGGCCGCCGGCACCGTGAGCGTTCCCGTCCAGCGGACCGAATACCAGTCGAACGGAATGCCGCGCCCCGGTGAATTGAGCGTCCACCGGAAGTCGATGTCCCGGTCCGTGCGGACGATCGTCGGCGCTCCGTCGAAGTGATTGTTGTTCCAGTATTCGCCACGGAGGCCGGGCACCGAGCGGCCGTCGACGGTCTGCGAGAGCTGGGCCGGCGGCACGACTACGTAGTCGATCGCCGTGCGCCCGGGGCCCGGCGCGTAGCGGACGCGGGCGGCACCGAGCCGGTTCCGGAGCGCTTCGAGGATGGACACCCGCCGGGACCCCGGAGCGCTGTAGTCCCCGAGGCGGGCCTCCACGGCATCCTCGCCGATCACGGCCACGGACCGGACCGCATCGGAGAGCGGAAGCGTGCCGTGGACGTTGCGCAGCAGCACGATCGACTCCCGGGCAGCACGCCGCGCGAGCGCGATGTGGGCCGGGCTGCCGTTCAGGCGCGCCGCGCTATCCGGATCCACGAACGGGTGATCGAAGAGCCCGAGCGCGAACTTGACGCGGAGCACGCGGGCCACGGACGAGTCGATCACCGCTTCCGGGATCAGGCCCCGCCGGAAGGCCGCCAGGTAGGGACGGTACTGCGGATATGACGACTGGAATACCACATCGAGTCCGGCGTCGAATGCGTCACGGGCCGCCTGGGCCGTGTTCGGCTCGGTATGATGCAGGACGACGGCACCGCTCGTAGCCGATGCATCCGAAATCACAAATCCCTTGAAGCCCCAGTCCCGCTTCAGCTTGTCCGTCAGGAGGGCATGGTTCTGGGTGGCGGGTACGCCGTCGACCGAGTTGTACGCGGCCATCACGGACTGGGCGCCGGCCTGTGTCACGGCGGCTTTGAAGGGGGGAAAGTAGTACTCGCGGAGCGTCCTCGCGTCCCAGTCGATGGGGTAGCTGTCGCGCCCGCCGGCCCCGACGTTGGCTACGAAGTGCTTCGGCGTGGCGACGATGCCGGCGTGCTCGAAGGGCCGGACGAAGTTCCGGGCCATCACCGCACTGAGGTACGGGTCCTCGCCGTACGTCTCCTCGACGCGGCCCCAGCGGACGTCGCTCGCGATGTTGACCACGGGGGAGAGGACCTGCCGGATACCGCGGCTGCGCGCCTCCCGGGCGATGGCCGTGGCGACGTCGGTCATGAGGGTCGTGTCCCACGTGGCCGCGAGGGCGATGGCCTGCGGGAAGACCGTGGCGCCTTCACGCACCAGGCCGTGCACGGCCTCGTCGAACGGGATGATCGGGATCCCCAGGCGGGTGCTGTCGACGAAATAGTGCTGGAGCGCATTGATGCGCTGCGCTTCGGCGCGGGCCGCGTCGGCCGGTGGAACGCTGTCGCCGCGCGGGGCGACGGAGATCTGGAGGCCGAAGATCCCGTGGGAGTAGTCGTAGGCCGGGTTGTCGCGGTCCCCGGGGATCATGAACAGCTGCCAGAACTTGTCCTCCAGGGTCATGCGGCGCATGAGGTCGCGGACGCGGGCGTCGATGGGCGCACCGGCCCGTCGATACAGGGCGCCCGCAGCGGCGGGGGCAGGACGCTGTGCACGGCCGGTCCGAGCCGCAGCCAGGGACCCGACGAGCAGCAAGCCAAGGGCGGGACGCAGGGGTCGCATGATGCCCGATCGTACCACGTGTGGTGGAGCGGTGCCAGCGATCCGGGTCAGGAAGCGTATGCCACGCACGCGGTGTGAGACCCGGACACGCCGCGCGGCCGGTTTTGTCAAATCTTTGCGTTAGTCAATTTCACGCAGTGAATCCCGGGAAGGGTCGGGGCCGGATGCGGGATGCTCGGGGTCCCACCTACTTGCCGACCGGCCCGGGAGGCGAAAGAATATTTTATCCAACTTCCCCCGCGGAGACCCCCTGCTCGTGTTGCACACGTGTGCCCCCGCTCGTGTCCGGCGTTCCTGGCGACCGACCCTCCTGGTCGTCGCCGCCTCCATCGTCCCCCTGGTCGCGGCCCGCGCGCAGGTGGACTACCACCGCGCGGAGCAGTTCCTGACCTGGAACATGCTCCGCTCGGTGTACGCCGACTACATCGCGCCGCAGTGGCTGCGCGACGGCACCCGCTTCTGGTACCGGGTCCACACGCCGCAGGGATGGGAGTTCATCCTCGAGGACCCGGCGCATCTGCACCGGGCCCCGCTGTTCGACAACGCGAAGCTCGCGAGTGCGATGTCACTCGCCGCGGACAGCAGCTACGACCCGACGCGGCTGCCGTTCACGACGTTCACGTTCGGCAACGACGGCCGGGACGAGGGACACATCGCCTTCCGGGCACACGCCAGGCGATTCACGTGCGACATCGTGGCGTACACGTGTACCGTGGGCGACACGGTGCCGAGTCCGGTGCCGTACGTACGGTCTCCGGACGGGAAGTGGGAGGCGTTCATCCACGATCACAACGTCTACGTTCGCGCGGCCGGGACCACCGATTCCACGGCCCTGACGACCGACGGCGTGCATCTCGACGGGTACGGCTACGCCGCGCGGCGGCCGACCCAGCTCCGTCATCCGACGCCTCGGCGCCCGACGCTGCAGTGGTCACCCGACTCCCGGCGGATCGCGGTCGCGAAGTTCGACGAACGGCACGTGCTCACGATGCCGCTCATCTCGATGACGCCGCAGCGGCCGAAGCTGTACACCTACCCCTACGCGCTGCCGGGCGATTCCATCATTCCGCGCTTCGACATCCACATTCTGGACGTCGCGTCGCGCACGAACGTGCGGGTGGACGTCCCGCCCCAGAACGCCCAGGACAACGGGCTGACGGGCATGCAGGACTCGACGTGGATCAGCGTCAAGTGGGGCGCGGGGTCGCGGCACCTCTACTTCACGTACGCGGACCGCGGCCCCAAGCACGTGCAGCTGATGGAAGCCGACGCCTCGAACGGCCATGCCACGTCGCTGTTCACGGATTCGAGCCGCACGTACGTCGAGCTGAATCTCGAATCGGGTGGCGCCCCGAACTGGCTCCCGATCGACGGCGGCCGACAGATCATCTGGTTCTCCGAGCGCAACGGCTGGGGGCACCTCTACCTCTTCGACGCGCACGGGACGCTCGAGCACGCCATCACCAGCGGCGCCTGGACGGTCGGTGACCTCGTCCACGTGGACTCGGCGGGTCGCTGGGTGTACTTCACGGCGCGCGGCCGGGAGTCCGGCGACCCGTACTACACCCACCTGTACCGGGTACACCTGGACGGCACGGATCTGCAGCCGCTCACCCCCGAGCCGGCGGACCACACGATCCGCATGACGCCGTCCGGCGCCTACATCGTCGACACGTACTCGACGGTGCAGCGCGCCCCGGTCACGGTGCTGCGGACACCGGACGGGAAGATCGTGCAGACGCTGGAGAAGGCCGACATCAGCGCGCTCCTTGCGACGGGTTGGCGGTATCCGGTGCCCTTCACCGTGAAGGCGCGCGACGGCGTCACCAATCTCTACGGCGTGATGTTCCTGCCGTCCAACTTCGACTCGACGAAGAAGTACCCGGTCATCGATCACATCTACCCGGGTCCGCAGATCATCGCGGCGCCGAAGAGCTTTTTCCCGACCACGTCCGACGCGCTGGTCTATTCGACGATGGGCCAGGTCCAGGCTCTCGCGGAACTGGGCTTCGTGGTCGTCGAGCTGGACGCGATGGGCACGAACCTGCGGTCGAAGGCCTTTCACGACACGTGGTACGGGAACATGCACGACAACGGCATCCCCGACCACGTGACGGCGCTGAAGCAGCTCGCGGCCCGCTATCGGTTCCTCGATCTCGACCGGGTGGGCATCTACGGCCACTCTGGTGGCGGCTTCGCCTCGACCGACGCCATCCTGAGCTACCCCGATTTCTACAAGGTGGCGGTGTCGAGCTCGGGCAACCACGACAACCGCAGCTACTACTACGGGTGGGCCGAGCGGTACCAGGGGCTGCTGGTCCGTGACCCGGCACGCCACACCGACAACTACGCGTCGGCCGCGAACAAGAACTACGTCCGGAATCTCAAGGGCAAGCTGTTCCTGATCTACGGCGACATGGACGACAACGTCCACCCGGCGAACACGGTCCAGCTGGTCGATGCGTTGATCAAGGCGAACAAGTCGTTCGATCTCCTCGTCTATCCGGATCAGAACCACGAGATCACGCAGGAACCGTATCTGATCCGCCGGACGTGGGACTACTTCGTGCAGAATCTCCTGGGTGAGACACCGCCCAGGGACTACGCCATCACGCCGCCGCCCGCGCAATAGGAGGCGTCGGCCGGCGGGTGACGTTTCCGCCGGTGCATGAGTTGTTGTGACATACCGTGCGTCATCGACCGTCCGCCGGTCGAGCCGCACGGCGATGACGATGGGCTGGAGGTTGGAGTGTGCGCCGGGATCTACACGGCGCCGCCGACCGGTGGTGCGTTGGTCCTTCCCCGGGGTAATCCGGGCGCCGCAGTGGATGGCGCCCCGTGCAGTGCGGCCGCTGGCCGTCAGCAGTCTCCCGCCTTTCTCCATTCCCTCCAGTACCCTGGCCCCGGGGGCCCCCTATGGATCGACTTCGTTACACCCCCTGGCGGCGCATGATACCCTTCCGGCTGCTCGCCGCGGGTATCATCGCCGCCCTGTCCGCCGTCCCGCTCGCCACGGCGGCGGCGCAAACCGGCACGGTCGTCGGCACGGTTTCGGACCGTGGCACCGGACAGCCGCTGGGAGGCGCCAGCGTGCGCATCACGGGCACGCGGCTCGGCGCCGTCACCAACGGAGCCGGGCGCTTCGAGATCTACGGCGCCGCGCCGGGCGCCGTCAGCGTGCGCGTCCAGCGCATCGGCTTCCGGCCGACGACCCGGAAGGTCACGGTGCCGGCCGGTGACTCGGTGGTCGCCAATTTCCAGCTCACGGTGAGTGCTGTGCAGCTGAATCAGGTGGTCACGACGGGCACGGGCGGCGCCGTGGAGAAACGCGAGCTCGGGGCCCCGCTGGCGATCGTCAACGTCTCCCAGGTGGAGGCCGAGAAGCCGTCGACCGACTTGACCCAGGTCCTGGAAGGCCAGGTGTCCGGGCTCCGTGCGGTGAGCGTCGGCGGCGGCGTCGGTGGCGCCATGGACCTCCGCATTCGTGGAGTTTCCAGCTTCACGCTCGACCAGCGGCCGGTGGTGTACATCGACGGGGTCAAGGTCGACAACCGGGCCACCGACTGGACGGCGAGTCTGGGCAACCAGGGCTGCTGCAACTTCAACGGTGGCGTGGGCGAGGATCGGCTCTCCGATCTCAATCCGGCCGACATCGATCACATCGAGATCCTGAAGGGCGCTGCCGCGGCCACGCTGTACGGCTCCGAGGCGTCGAACGGGGTCATCCAGATCTTCACCAAGCAGGGGCGGGCTGACACGCCGCCGCAGTGGACGATCGGCGCGGGGATGGGCTTCGATCGCCAGCGGCCCAACTATCCCACGAAGCTCTATCCGAACTTCGTGGGTCCGGACGGCACGCGGGCGCTCGACATGAACAAGACCCTCATCAAGAGTGGTCCGTACGGGGAGTACAACGTTCAGGTCAGCGGCGGCGCCCAGAAGGCCACGTACTTCATCTCCGGCGCCTATTCCGACGAGGTGGGCAGCATCCAGCCCAACGACGAGAAGCGCGGCAATCTGCGCGTGAACGTCACCTGGGATGCGAACACCAAGTGGAAGTTCGCCATCCGGTCGGCGTTCGACCACAACTTCATCGACGCCCTGCAGTCCGGGAACAACTGGACGTCGCTCACCGGCAACGCCTCGAACGGCGATCCGCGCCAGGCGACCAAGCTCCGCCCGTACGGCGAGGCCTGGGTCTCCGTGGCCGACATCCAGCGGATGACCTCGTACAACTCGGCCAACCACTGGACCGGCGGGCTGACGATCAACTATCAACCCTTCTCACACTTCCAGAACCGCCTCACCGTCGGCAACGACCAGGTGAGCGCGGCCAAGGTCCGCTTCTTCCCGCCCGACGGCAACTACAGCAGCGCCTACGTGCACAACGGCGAGAAGGACGACGACTACCGCAACCAGACGATCTACACGGCCGACTACCTCGGCCAGATCTCCTTCAAACTGCCCTTCGGCATCGGGTCGGACTTCGCGTTCGGCGGCCAGGGTTACTACGACACGGAGTGGCTCAGCGCGGCGATCGGCAAGGTCTTCGCCGGTCCGGGCGTCTCCACCGTCTCGTCGGCGTCGCAGACCTTCGGCGGCGAGATCTACACGCACCAGGTGAACCTGGGCGGATTGATGCAGGACAGGTTCTCGTACGCGAACCGGTTGTACGTCACCGTCGGTCTGCGCATCGACGGCAACAGCGCCTTCGGCAAGAACTACGGCTTCCAGAAGTATCCGAAGATCGACGCGGCGTACAACCTCGACGGGTACTCGTGGCTTCCGAAGTGGATCAACAGCTTCAAGCTCCGCGCCGCCATCGGCAAGGCGGGCAAGGCACCGGGCCCGTACGACGCGTTCCTGACGCTGGCACCGGGCGCCGTATTCACGAACACGCCGTCGCTGACGCCGTCGAGTCCGGGCAACTTGAACCTCAAGCCCGAGGTGACCACGGAAACCGACGCGGGCTTCGACGCCGGATTCTTCAACGACCGGCTGGGCGTTTCGGCTTCGATCTACCGGTCGGGCACGAACGACGCGATTCTCGCCATCCCGCTGGCGCCGAGCCAGGGCTTCACGCAGGCCCAGCGCCAGAACGTGGGCGGCATCGTCAACAACGGCTGGGATCTGAGCTTCAACTGGTCCACGATCGACCGGCCCGATTTCGGATTCAGCAACGATCTGAAACTCGACGGCAACCACAACAAGATCACCAGCCTCGGCAGCGCGACGCCGACGACGACCGTTCGCGTGGGGTACCCGGTGGGCGGCGTCTGGGCCGTGGCCCCGAAGTCGTACAACGCCGCGACGAAGACCTGGACGTCGACGGATACGGCCGTGTACTTCGGTCCGCCGATGCCGACGTTCGACCTGTCCTACAGTCCAACCGTGCGGTTCAGGGCCTTCCAGGCGTACATGCTCCTCACGGCGGCCCGCGGCGCGATGTTCAACAACGCCGACCGGCCGTACCGGTACCGTGAGCACACGGGCGACGGATACCTGAAGCTGCTCGGCCCGGGCGGCGTCGATACACCGGCTGCCGACTCGGCGGTGAACCTCTGGTCGCACTTCACCGACATCGAGTCCCGCGACAACGTCGAGTTGCGCGAAATCTCACTGGCCTGGCAGGTGCCGCGCGCGCTCTCCGCGTTCGCGAGGCTCGGCGAGACCACCGTGGTGTTCTCGGTGCACAACGTCATGTGGTGGGACCACTGTGCGTGCCAGGACCCCTACACGAACTGGGCCGGTGCCTCGTCGTTCGGCGTTTCGACGGCGTTCCTCACCGATCCTGCTCCACGGCAATTCCGACTCACCATTCACAGCCGCTACTAACGTCCCGCCCACCGGCCGCGACTCGCGGCCGGCGCGCGGATTTCTCACTTGGAGATCCCGACTATGCATGATCTGTTCAGCCGCGGGGCGCGAATGGCAGCATGCGCACTGGCTGCGTCGTCGGTGGTGCTGATCTCGGCATGCCACGACCTGCTGCAGGTCCAGAACCCGCAAGCCTTCACGAGCGCCGCTGCGAACAACCCGACCCTGCTGCCCGCCGTGGCCGCCGGTGCCGAAGGGGAGTTCCAGCTCTCGATCGCGAACCTCGCGATCATGACCGGTATGCTGTCCGACGAGTTACAGAACACGAGCACCTGGATCGACTGGAAGCAGGTGTCGGACGGCGAAATCACCAAGAACTGGCCGACGGCCGGCGCCTTCAGTGGCGCCCAGGACAACCTCCTGCGGGCCCGGTACGACGCCATCTCCGCCGCCCAGCGGTTCGAGACCGTCATGGGCGACACCGCCCACACGAGTTCGCTGTTCATCCAGGTCGAAGTCTCGCGGGCCTGGGACGACCTCGAGCTGGCCATGGGATTCTGCGAATCCCCGCCAGGACCGGGGCTCGCCGCCGTGTCCGATACGGCGATGTTCCAGCAGGCCATCGACAGCCTGAAGGCACTCGTGCCGCTCATCCAGGCGGCGCACTTCAGCACGCCGTCGGAGCGGACGGCTCGACTCAATCTCACCTACGCCGGCATCGCGCGCGCCAGCCTGATGATCGGCAAGTACGGCGATGCCGACAGTTATGCCAAGCTCGTCTCGCCGGGGTTCGAGTACGACGCCATCTACTCGACCAACAGCGGGTCGCAGAACAACGACATGACGGTGCAGGGCACGTTCACGAACAACCGGTCCTACACCATCCGCAACATCTGGGACCAGTACGTGGACACCCTCAACGGGTTCATGCGCGATCCGCTGAGCGGCCAGGACGATCCGCGCATTCCGCTGGGCCATGACAACAACAACGCCACCGGCAAGTGGTACGGCGCGGACGGCATCTCGCCGTTCTACAGCATGACCAAGTACATCAACCTCAACTCGCCGATCCCGATCACCAACAGCGCCGAGATGACGCTGATCGAGGCCGAGGTGGCCTGGCACGGCGGGGACTACGCCACCGCGGTCGCGGACATGAACCTCAACCGCGAAGCCGTCGGCCTGCCGGATCTGACCGTGCCGGCCACCAATCCGCAGACGGGCGTGTTCAACATGCTGCTGCAGGAACGGTTCGCCACGATGTTCGCACAGGGCGACCGCCTGGAGGACATCTACCGGTTCGGTCTCATGGGGACGCGCGTCGGGCACGGACGCCCGCTCAAGCTGCCCCTGTCCTACAACGAGGAGCAGAACAACCACGCCATTGGACCCGGCGGCGGCAAGTGCCCGGGCACCAGCTAGACCGTATCCGCGTGACGCCGCGGCGTGCGCCGGGACGGGCCTCGTGCTCGTCCCGGCCGCGCCGTGGAGTCGCGCACCGCGTTTCCGTCGACCGCATCAACCCATGATCTCCATTCCACCTCTCGACGGTCTCTTTCCGTCGACCCGAACGCCGATCTCCCGGCGGCGGTTCCTCGCCGGCCTGGGACGCGCCACGATGGTCGTATCCGCTTCCGCGTGGCTCATCGACTGCGGCAGTGGGAGTTCGACGGCGCCGAACGTCTCCGGTCCGACCGGCATCGTCCGCGGCGTCGTGACGGACATGCAGGGCACACCGCAGGCCGTCGGCCGGATCTTCCTCCTGGAGCAGAGCGGGCTCAGCCAGGACAACTACGTCGACGTCGATTCCACCGGCGCATTCGATTTCGGGCCCGTTCCCGTGGGCAACTATCAGCTGCACTACTGGGGCGACAATCTCGCCGGCGTTCCCGAGCCGCTTCCCAATCCGGTCCCGATCACCGTGAGCGTCAACCAGCCGACGGTGGTCCACTTCCAGATCCAGCTCGGCGCCGTCGGCGACGCCGACAAGGACATCTTCGCAGGAGAGTTCTTCTTCCAGGAGCAGCCGTACGGTGAGCCGAACGGGACGGTCATCGTGCCCCTGGGCATGGAGGTGTGCTGGTACAACGTCGGCAAGATGACCCATACGGTGACCGGGGGGCCGTGGGGAGACTCCGGCCCGATCCCGCCGCTGGGGAACTTCATGTGGACCTCCAACCAGCTCGGGACGTTCCCGTACCGGTGCTCGTATTACGCGCCCCAGATGCAGGCGGTGCTGCAGGTCGTACCCGCATAACCGACGGCCGCCCGACGCGGGGCACTCCGTCGCCGCCGACCGCCGCCAACAGGGATTCCAACATGAGACGGTTCCGACTCGATCTTCGCGTCCGCCGCCTGGCGGCCGCCTTCGCGGTCATCGCGCTCCCCATGAAGGCGACCCGGGTCTCGCCGTGGCTCGTCCTCGGGCCGTTGCCCGCGCCGGTCCCGGCATTCGGTGCCGGCTCCGACTCGGTGCTGCTGGCGTCGAACCGCATCGCGCCCGCGCCCCGGTGGCCTGCCGCCGGCGACTCGGCGTCGTGGATCGACGGCAGCGCGGCACGCTGGACCGCGCGGAGCGCCACCGACGGGACCCTGCACCTGAGCGCGGCGGCACCGTCCGTGGCCTTCGCGGTCTCCTACCTGCACGCCGACCGGTGGATGCGGGCCCGGGTGCGGATCGCGGGGGGAGCGGCGCGCACCGTATTCCTCGACGGGCACCGCCTGTCCGGCGAGACGGTCGATCTCAGCCGCGGCGCGCACGTGCTCCTCGTGGAGGCCGTGGTGCGGCCGGGGGCGGGCTTCGACCTCACCGCCGACGTCGAACCGTTGACGACCGACGCCCGGGTCACAGCCGGCGTCGACCCCCGGCACGCCGCGACGCTCGCCGAGTTGATGGCGACGACGGACGTGAACGACATCGCAATCGATGCGCCGAGCGGGCGGGTGGCCTGGGTCGCCCGTCGCCTCGACGCCGTGAACGACACATATGCCACGACCCTCGAGGTGCACGACCTCGCGACCGGCAAGACCCTGCGCGCGATCCACGCCCGCGGGGCCGCGCCCCCGCGCTGGTCGCGGGACGGCTCGACCCTGGCCTACGAAACCGCCACCGACGAGCACGGCGGGAACGGACGCGACCTGTGGATCTGGAATCCGGCCACGGGCGCATCGCGCCGCCTGCTGCGCAACGTGTCCGGGTTGGGGCCCGTCGACTGGTCGCCCGATGGACACTGGCTGTACTACACGGCGAACGTGCACATCGGCGAACCCGGCACCTATGAGCCGGGAGACTTCCAGCGGCTCACCGAGGTGTGGGACCGGTGGACCTTCTTCCCCGAGAAGGCGCGCCTGTTCGCACTCGACGTGCGGCAGGGCACGCAGATTCAGTTGCTCGGCGACACGCTGTTCTCGGTCGAGGCCCCGACGGTGTCGCCCGACGGCTCGCACATCGTCTTCGCACGCAGCATACGGACCGACTCGGCGCCCCCCTGGCTGCGGGCCGAAATCTGGGTCCTGGATCTGCGCGACCGCAGCGTGCGCAAGCTGCTCGACCTCCCGCGGGAGGCATTCGGCGCCCCGACGGCGTTCGCCTGGTCGCCCGACGGGCAGGCGGTCGCGTTCTGCGCCAGCGCCGAGGAGCTGCACCCGAATCCGCCGAAGACGTTCAGCGTGTACGAGACGGAGTTGTACGCCACGCGGATCGACCGTCCGGCGCTGGTGCACCTGAGCGGCGGGTTCGTGCCGGCCGTGGCCTGCAGCCGTCCGCTCTACTGGAGCCGCACGGACGGGCGGATCTACGCCACCGCCGACGAGGGAGCGAAGACGGTCCCCGTGCGCAGCGCGGGGCCCGAGTCGAGCGCGCTCACGGGCCCGCCGCGGCTGGAAGTGATGCCCATGCCGGGCGACAACATCACGGCATACGCCTTCGCCGGCCCCACGATGGTCGCGGCGATCCAGACCCCGGTGGCCCCGGCCACGGTGTACCGGCTCCCGCTCGACGGCGGGGCCCCGGCGGTCGTCGCGCGTCCATCGTCCGACGTGCTGACCCCCGGCGTGGAGCTCCCCGGCTGGCGGCCCTGGCACTTCCGCGACAGCCGCGGCGCCGACATCGAGGCGTGGTACTGGCTCCCGCCCGGATTCGACTCGACCAAGACCTACCCGATGATCGTGCACTACTACGGCGGCACGCTGCCCATGAAGGAGACGTTCGATGCGCGTCTCGCCTGGTTCGCGGACAACGGCTACGTGGTGTGGATGTGCAATCCGGCCGGCGCACCGGGCTACGGACAGGCGTTCGCGAACCTGCACATCAACGACTGGGGATATCCGGCGGGGACCGACATCATCGAAGGCGTGAAGGCATTCGAGAAGACTCACCCGTTCGTGGACACACTGCGCGTGGGGAACTTCGGCCATTCGTACGGCGGGTTCATGACGATGCACATGGCCACCCGGACCTCGATCTTCGCGACGTCGATCGAGCTCTCGGGCATCAGCAACATCGCCGATTACTGGGGCGTGGGGTGGACGGGCTACAGCTACACCCAGGGGACCTGTCCCTCCTGCTACCCCTGGAACCGCCGCGACATCTACGTCGACCGCTCGCCGCTGTTCAGCGCCGACAAGATCCACACGCCGATGCTCCTCATCCACGGGACGTCCGACACGAACGTGCCCGAGAACGAGAGCGAGCAGATGTTCACCGCCCTGCGCATGCTGGACCGGCCGGCGGAGCTCGTCCGCGTGTACGGCGAGAATCACGGCATCAATTCGAAGCCGTCGATCAGCCGGCACCTGTACACCGTGATGCTGGACTGGTACGACCGCTACCTCCGCCAGCAGCCGGCGTCGTGGAACGCCCTCTGGGCCCACGGCGGGACGATTCACGGCCTGCACGCCGGCGCCGCTCGCGGCACGCCCTCCTCCCCGAATCCCTGATCCCGTGCGGAGACCCCCGTCCATGCGCCCGTTTCATCGATCCCTGCTTCACGCCCGCACCCGGGGCTCGATCGCCATCGTCGTCGCCGCTGCGGTGCTGGTTCCGCCTGCCGTCGGCGCCCAGGGGACGCGCAACGACTACGCCCGCGCCGAGCGCTTCCTGGGGCCGAATGCCCAGGAGCTGGTGCTTGACGACGCGGTCCAGCCGCACTGGATCGGCCCCGACCGGTTCTGGTACCGCAACCGCGGCGCCGATGGATACGACTTCCTGATGGTCGACGCCACGACGGGTATCCGCGAGCCCGCGTTCGACCAGGTTCGCCTGGCCGCTGCCCTGTCGGTGGCCGCCGACACGAGCTACGACCCGCGCGTATTGCCCTTCCGTGTGATCAGGTTCGTCGACAGCGGGCGGGCGGTCCGGTTCTCGGTCGGCCGGAAGCGACAGTGGACCTGCAACATCACCACCTACGTCTGCGTCGGTCCGGATACGGTCCCGCTCGACGACGTGACGCGAGTGGCGTCACCCGATGGCAAGTGGGTCGCGTTCACCCGTGACGAGAATCTGTGGGTCCGGAACGTGGCCACGGGGCGGGAGACGGCGCTCACCACGGACGGCGCGCCGGACGACGGCTACGCACAGCCGACCGGGTGCTGCGCCCAGGTCACGAACATCGTACAGCATCGCCCGCCGCGGCCGGTGCTCGTCTGGTCACCGGATTCGCGCTACATCGCGACCTACAAGATGGATCAACGGCACGTGCGTCTCATGTACCTGCTCGAGACGAAGAGCCCGGCGCCGGTGCTGCACAGCTACCGCTATGCCCTGCCGGGCGACTCGGTGATCCCGCGGTACGACATGTACGTGTTCGACGTCGCCGCGCACCGGGGCGTGAAGGTCGACCGGCCACCGCAGCCGGCGGTGAACACCACGTGCTGCTGGCTCACCACACGCGACTCGGTGTTCAAGGACGTGAAGTGGGCCCCGACGAGCGACCACCTGTTCATGACCTATGGACACCGTGGTTATCACCAGCTGGACCTCCTCGACGTGGATCCCCGGACCGGCGCGGCGCGGACGGTGCTCACCGAGAAGAGTCCGACCTTCATCGAGACGAACCTCGCCTCGGGCGGGATTCCGGACTGGCGGCCGCTCGCTCACGGGCGTCAGGTGATCTGGTTCTCGGAGCGCGACGGTTGGGCCCATCTCTACCTCTACGACGCCCGGACGGGCAGGCTCGAACACCGCATCACCAGCGGCGCATGGACGGTGGGCGACGTGCTTCGCGTCGACGAGACCGGCGGCTGGGTCTACTTCACGGCCCGCGGCCGCGAGCCCGGGCGTGATCCCTACTTCCGGTTCCTCTACCGCATCCACCTCGACGGCACAGGCATGCAGCTGCTCACCCCCGAGAATGCGGATCACGACGTGTCGTTCGCGCCGTCGGGCAACGAGTTCCTGGACAACTACTCGCGCCTCGACGCGACGCCGGTGACGGTGGTGCGCCGCGCCGACGGCACCCTCGTGCACGAGGTGCAGCGGGCCGACGCCAGCCGCCTCTACGCCATCGGCTGGAAACCGCCCACGCCCTTCACGGTCAAGGCCCGCGACGGCGAGACGAACATCTACGGCCTGCTGTACCGCCCGTCGAACTTCGACCCGCATCGCCGCTATCCGATCATCGACTACATCTACCCGGGGCCGCAGGTGGGCCCGATCGGCGACCGCACCTTCGCGTCGGCACTCCGCAGCGGCAACGGGGCGCTCGCCGAGCTCGGATTCTTCGTCGTCGAGATCGACGCCATGGGCACGCCCTTCCGGTCGAAGGCCTTCCACGACACCTATTACGGGAACATGGGCGACAACGGGATCCCCGACCTCGTCGCCGCGATCAAGCAGCTCGGCATACGCTATCCCCAGATCGACCTCGACCGGGTGGGCATCTACGGGCATTCCGGCGGCGGCTTCTCGTCCACCGACGCCATGCTCCGCTATCCCGACTTCTTCAAGGTCGCCGTGTCGCGCGCCGGCAACCACGACAATCGCAGCTACGACTACACCTGGGGCGAGAAGTATCAGGGTCTGCTCGTGAAGACGAGCGACAGTACCGACAACTACGACAGCCAGGCCAATCAACGCCTGGCGGGGAACCTCAAGGGGAAGCTCCTGATCATGTACGGGACCATGGACGACAACGTGAACCCCGTGAACTCGCTGCTGCTGATCAATGCGCTGATCAAGGCCAACAAGAACTTCGACCTGCTGGTGCTTCCCAACCGGAACCACGGGTTCGGCTCGGAGCCGTACGTGATCCGACGCACCTGGGACTATTTCGTCCAGAACCTCCTCGGCGTGACGCCACCGGAGGGGATCACCCTGCACGTACCCGACCGGGGGCCATAGCCCCCGGGGTCACCGGTGGAAAGGTCGCGCGGGCCCGCTATACTATGTCTCCGTTCGCCCTCCTCAGGTCCCGAACGCTTCCACTACCGGTGACGCAGAAGAAGAAGCCACCCAGGCAATCCTCACGCTCCAGATCGGGAGCGAGCGGCGGTCGCTCCGGTCACGGGGCGTCGGTCTCCGCCCGCGGGCACTCCGGTCGAGGGACGGCATCGGGCCGCAAGCGCGGCGGCGCCGGCACGAAGCGACGGCGGCGCGGGCGCGGCCACCGCGCCCCCCCCCAGGTAAAGTAGCTACCGACGTAAAGCAAATCCTAAAATCATAACCGAACCTGGCTGCTCCTGGACCAAGGCG
>JBJKRG010000022.1:0-35073 GCA_046704805.1 Gemmatimonadaceae bacterium | reverse complement strand
CTCGGCGGCCGCCAACTGATCCGCCACCGGCGCCGCGCTCACCGCGCGCGACACGTCGTAATCGTCGCCGCGCCGGCGCAGATCGATCATGTCGGCGTCGTGCGCGTCCTGAAGGATCCGCGTGAAGTTCCGCTCGCTGAGGCTTTCGCTGTCGCGGCCGAGCAGCTCGCGGGCCCGCTGGCGCACCGCGCTCGCCCGCACCGACTCCTGCCCGCCGGTCGTCAGCGTCTCGACGGCGCGGCGCACCAGGTCGAAGGCCTCATTGCGGGTCAGCCGCTCCCCACCGGCACCGCCTGGCGCCGCCGGCTTCGCCGCCGGTGTCGATGGCTCCAGTTCCAGTTGCGGGGCCTCGGATTCGGCGCCACGGCCGCGCCCACGTCCACCGCGACGCCCGCGCCGGCCGCGCTCCTCTGGAGACCCTTCACCGCGTTCGCCGCGTTCCCCACGTTCCCCACGCTCGGCACGCTCGCCACGCTCGGCACGCTCGGCACGCTCGGCACGCTCGGCGGCGGGAGCCGCGGCTGCGCTCCTGCCGCCTTCCCTGGCGCCCGGTGCTCCCACTTCGAGCTGCCCGTTCTCCAGCTTGGTCAGCGTCAACAGACCACGCGACGCCGCCTCCTGCACGAATTTCGAGAACTTGGAATGCCCCGTGTTCTTCTCGTCGAACGAGGCGTCGATGTCCTGCATCACCTGCTTCAGGCGATCAGAGCGCATCACGTCGCCGTTCCGTTTCATGCGGCCGATGGCCTCCGTGACCAGCTCCCACGGATCGTACTTCCGGGTCGTCTCCTCCTCACCGGCTTTCATGAGTCCGGCCAGGGCGTTGTAGCTGTAGTACTCGTCGCAGTTCATCACGAGGAGATCGCTGGACGACTCCCGGATCCCGACGCCGATGACGTACTTCCCGTATTCCTTGAGCTTGATCACGAGGCTCGAGAAATCGGAATCGCCGGAGAGCAGGATGAACGTCCCGATTTCGGAGCGTGTGAAGACGAGCTCGAGGGCGTCGATCGCCAGACGGATGTCGGTGGCGTTCTTCTTCGACGATCCGTAGGCCGGCGCGAAGATCAGATCGATGGATGCTTCGGTGAGCGGGACGATGTACTGGGGGTACCGGCGCCAGTCGGCGTAGGCGCGCTGCACGGCGACCTTGCCCTTGATGATGTCGGAGCCGAGCAGGTTGCGCAGCTCGTGACCGAGGTCGGAGCGGATCCCCATCGTGACGTTGTCGAAATCGATGAGGAGCGCCGCATTGGGCGCATGCATCGGAACGGCGGCGACCGGGTGTGGCTGCGCGACCGCGGCCTGCGGGCCACGGTGGACGAGTGCGCCCTGCGAGCGGGACGGCTCGCGGCGCTGAGTGCGAGGGTTCATGCCCTTCCCTGTTTCGAGTCGCGTGGACTCGTGGCGGTTGTCGGTTCGACCACCAGGCGCGCGGGGCAGATCGTCCATGCAGATGGAGCTCAGACGATCGTCACCGGGCAGCGCCCGCCGATCGGCACGCGGCCCGCCGGCCGCCGAACTGCGGAGTGGCGTCACGGAGAGTCTTGCTTCGGAGGGCGCGCGCGAACGCCGCGTCCTCCCGGCAGGCATGCAACTGCCGTGCTGGCGTCGGGTCCGCGAACCGCGCCGCCGATCGGCGGTGTGTGCGGAGGACCCGGCGCCAGCCAACAAATGTATCGCGCAACCGCATGTGACGAAAGAGACTGCGGCTGGTTGGCAGTCTCCGCGCCCTATATGTTTGGAGCGAAACCGCCGCGACCTGCCGGCGTACGGAGGGAAGGCGTGTGAAGCGCATCGGGTTTCGCAGCCGGCTGTTTGTCATCCTGCTATCGTTCGCCGTCGTGCCGTCGGCGGTGCTGGCGGCCGGCTGGTTCGCCACGAGCCGGTATGCCTTCTCGCTCGTGGGGGCGACCGCGGCCTGGGACAGCGTGGCCGCCACCGGAGCGCGGGCCATTGACGCCGTGCGCTCCGCGCCGCTCACCCCCCACCAGCGGCAGGCGCTCAATGCCCACGAACAGTCGCTCCACGACAACTACGTACGGGCGATGCAGGCCGCGTACCTCGCCCGCAAGGCGGTGCTCCCGGTGGCGATCGTGATCTTCGTGGCCGCCGTGGTCGTCGGGCTCGGTGCCTCCCGGGTGGCGGGCCACCTCAGCCGGCAGTTGAGCCGTCCGCTCATGGAAGTGATGGGCTGGACGGAGCGCATCGGCCGCGGGGAACCCTTGCCCACGGGTCCGACCACGCGGGGCGCCCCCGAGTTCGACGTGCTGCGGACGCGCATGCGACGCATGGCCGACGAGATCGACCTCGGGCGCGCCCGAGCGATCGAGGCCGAGCGCGCGGCGGCCCTCCGGGAGGCGGCGCGCCAGGCGGCCCACGAGCTCAAGAACCCGCTGACGCCCATCCGGTTCGCGGTCGCACGGCTGCGCCGGGGGACGCCGGCGGAGTTCGTGGAAACGGTCGAGGTGCTCGCCACGGAAACCGCGCGTCTCGAAGCCCTGGCCCGCAACTTCTCCCAGTTCGGAAAGCTGCCGGAAGGACCGCGGTCGTCGGTGGATCTGGGCGAGATGGCCCGGTACACCGCCCGGGCCTCGGTGCCCGAGGGCATCCCGCTCACGGTAGAGGTCCGCGAGGGGATCCCGATGATCTGGGGGCACCACGATGCGCTCCAGCGTGCGCTCAGCAACGTCGTGTTGAACGCCGTGGACGCCTGCCGCGAAGCGGGCCGCGGTGCGATCGCGGTGCGCGTGGCCCCGACGGAATTTCGGGGAGCGGAAGCGGTGGAAGTGGCAGTGCAGGACACCGGACCGGGCATCCCGCCGGACCGGCTGGCCCGCATGTGGGATCCGTACGTGACGTACAAGACCGGTGGCACGGGCCTCGGCCTGGCCATCGCCCGACAGACCATGCTCGCCCATGACGGCGAGGTGACGGCCGAGAGCACGCCCGGCCGGGGCACGACGATCCGGTTCGTCGTCCCGGTGGGCGCGGGCGCCGAGCCGCCGTCGCAGCACAACTCCGAACAGGTGAGGAACCCGGCATGAACAGCAAGGACACGGCGGTGGGGTCGGCGACGATGGTGCCGTTGCTCTTCGGGCTGCAGGGACCGATGGTCATCGCGCCCGGCATCCCCAACAACGCCGTCCCGATCGTCGGCATCGTGTTCGGGACCATCATGATTATCGCGCTCGGGTTCCCGATCCTCCGCGCGATCATCCGGGCGGTGGAACGCCGATCGGAGCCGCCGGCCATTCCCAGCGACCTCAATCAACGCCTCGACCGCATCGAGCAGACCGTCGACTCGATCGCGGTCGAGATCGAGCGGGTCTCGGAGGCGCAGCGCTTCCTGACCCGGCTGCAGACCGAGGGCCGCCAGGTCGGGAGCGGTCAGCAACCGCCCCGTTGAACGCCGCGTTCGGGTCATGCCGAGCATCCTGATCATCGACGATGAGCCCAACATCCGCCGGATGGTGGGCGCCCTGCTCGAGGCCGAGGGGTTCGAGGTGCGCGACGCCGCGGACGGCAACGCCGGGGTGATGCGCGCCGCCGAGGCCGAGCCTGATGCGGTGCTCCTCGATCTGATGATGCCCGGCGAGCTCGACGGCATGGCCACGCTCCACCGGCTGCGCGACGTCGCCCCCGACACCCCGGTCGTGATGATGAGCGGGAAGGCCGGGCTGAGCGACGCGGTGAAGGCCACGAAGCTCGGCGCCTTCAACTTCCTCGAGAAGCCGCTGAGTCCGGAAGGCGTGCTGCTGGCGCTGTCGTCGGCGATCGAGCTGCGCCGGGCCCGCCGCGAGGCGAAGGCCCTGCGCGCCGAGGTCGGACTCGGGGCGGAGATGGTCGGGGCGAGCGCGGCCATGCAGCACGTCCGCGAGATGATCGATCGGGTGGCGGGGACAGACGCCCGCGTCCTGATCACCGGCGAGTCCGGCACCGGGAAGGAGCTGGTGGCGGCAGCCATCCACGCGGCGAGCCCGCGGCATGATCGCCCGTTCATTCGCGTCAACTGTGCGGCGATTCCCCGCGATCTCGTCGAGAGCGAGATGTTCGGGCATGAAAAGGGGGCGTTCACCGGGGCGTCGGAGCGTCGCATCGGGCGCTTCGAGCTCGCCCACGGCGGGACGCTCCTGCTCGACGAAGTCGGCGACCTGGGGCAGGAGGCGCAGGCCAAGCTCCTGCGCGTCATCGAGGCGAAGGAGTTCGAGCGCGTCGGCGGCGGCACGCCGATCCGCGTCGATGTCCGCATCCTCGCCGCGACCAACAAGGATCTCGCCCGCGCCGTGGCCGAGGGCACCTTCCGGGAGGACCTGCTGTTCCGTCTCAACGTGATCCCGCTGCACGTGCCCCCGCTGCGCGAACGGCCCGACGACATTCCCCTGCTCGTGGCGCATTTCTCGCACGTTCATCACGCGCGCACGGGACATCCCGCGCCGCGGTGGACGGACGACGCCATCGCGCTGCTCACGCGGTACCGCTGGCCCGGCAACGTCCGGGAGCTCGCCAACGTCGTCGAGCGCCTCGGCATCCTGCATGCCGGACGTGAGGTGACTGCGGACGACGTGCAGCATGTGGTCGCGATCGGCCGCACCGACGGTGTCGCGACCCCGCCGCCGCTGCCCGATCCGTCGAAGCTCACACACCCGCTCAGCGACACGCTCGACGAGTACGAGCGAACGCTCATTTCCCGGGCCCTGTCGATGGCCGGCGGGAACGTGGCCGAGGCCGCCCGGCGGCTGCAGACCGACCGGCCGAATCTCTATCGCCGCATGCGCCGCCTCGGCATCGGCACTGGCGGCGAATGAAGTCGGAGCGACACACCCGGGTGGCGCCGTGAGGGGACACCCGGCGCGGCAGGGGCCCGGTCGCGCTGCCGGATAAGTGCTTTACGACCGAGCGGTTGGGCAAACAGAGCCGATATGGCATGGGGGGTGCGTTTCGGCCGGCCGACTCACGACATTACGGAGTATGGTCATGCAACGCCTCACTCTCGCGCTCCTGCTCGCCGTGCTGCCCGTGGCCGCCGCTGCCCAGCAGCGCGACACCACGCTCACGCGGCAGGAACTGCCGCGCGACGTGGCCAACCGCGCCGTCGATCTGTACAACGCCGCCAACACCGTTCGTGCCTCCGGCGCGTTCGACGTCGAGGACGGACGGCTGATCGACGGGAACCTGGCCGTGCTGGGGGGCCCGCTGACGATCGCCGGCCACGTGAAGGGCGACGTCCTGGTGGTGAACGGGAACGTGACGCTCCTCCCGTCGGCGCGGGTCGACGGCGATCTGCTCGTCGTCGGCGGCACGGTGCAGGGCGAGAACCGCGCCAACGTGGCCGGTGAGATCCGCATCTACCACAGCCGCCTCACGTACACGAGTCACGGGGACCGGATCGCCGCCGCCGGGAACGAGACGGGAACCGGGGGATGGTGGCGCCGGTTCGAGCCCCACCGCTCCCCCACCGGCAGCAAGATCCAGATCGCCAGTGCCGGCGCCTACAACCGGGTGGAGGGGCTGCCGATCAACCTCGGGCCGCAGCTGTACCACGATTTCCCGAACGGCAGTGCGAGTCTGGACGCCTACGCGGTGCTCCGCACCGGCAGCAGCTTCCGGGAGAGCAACAACGACGTCGGCGACAACCTCCACAGCGAGGTGCGGCTGGGGTCCAAGCGCGGCATCCTGATCGCGGCCGGCGTCTATGACCTGGTCTCGCCGGTGGAGTCGTGGCGCCTCAACGATCTCGAGGCGGGGCTGGCCGCCGGGCTCTTCCGCCGCGACTACCGCGACTACTACCGGCGGCACGGCGGCACGATCGAGGCCGGGCTGTTCCAGGGCCGGCGAACGACGCTCACGCTGTCGTACTCGAACGTGCACTGGTCGCCGCGGGTGGCCCGGAACGCCTGGACGTTGTTCCGGTCCTCGGCGCCGTGGCGACCGAATCCGACGCTCGACGATGCCCACATGCACCTGCTCGACGCCGTGCTCACGATCGACACCAGGAGCGACGAGATCAATCCGTGGTCGGGGTGGTACGTGCGTGCGGAACTCGAACACGGCAGCGGACGCGTCGATTCGCTGGGACCCACGCAGTTCGCGCGGACCTACCCGGCCGGCCGGCCGGCGCGGTACGACCGCGGATTCGTGGACGTGCGCCGGTACAACCGCGTGTCGCGCGGTGCCCAGATCAACCTCCGGCTGGTGGCCGGCGGCTGGCTGGGGGGAGACGCCCTCCCCCTGGAACGTCGTCTCTCGGTGGACGGGTACGGGGCCCTTCCCGGCTTCGGGTTCCGCAGCGCCGGGATGGCGACGGACGTGGCGACGTGTACGATCGGGACGGCGCCGCCCGGGTATCCGGCCCAGTGTGAACGGATCGCCCTTGCGCAGGCCGAGTATCGCAGCGATCTGCATGTGCGACTGTTCGATTGGGACAGCGACGACTGGATCCGGCCGCACCTGAACGCCGAGGGCTCGTGGGTGGTGTTCCTCGACGCCGGCCGCGGCTGGATGGTGGGCAGCGCCGGCGCTCCGATGACCTACCCGAGCGGCGCGCTGCCGCCCCTGTCGACGTTCCGCACCGACCTCGGTGTCGGGTTGGACTTCAGCGACATCGGGGTGTACGTGGCGAAGGCCCTGTCGTCACCCGGCCAGCCGGCGCGGGTGTTCCTCCGGCTCCAGCACCGCTTCTAGCGACGTGCGCGTCTCGACCTGGGCGATCTTCGGGTTGCTGCTCGCGGCCGCGCCGCTACGGGCGCAGCGCGTCCCGTCGGTGGAGGTGAACCTCGGGCGCGACGGAACCGCGAGCGACGGGCCGACCGTCTCGGTGCACCACGTGCTCGACGACCCGCAGCTCGAGGAGCTCATGAAGAACGGGTTCTCGGTGGCCATGCATTTCCGGTTGGAGCTGTGGCGCACCGGAGGCGTGTTCAATGAGCTCGAGCGCAGCACGTCGTGGGACGTATACGTGCAGTACGATCCCGATCCATACCAGAAGGTCTATCACATCCTGCGGCGGGTCGGCAACCGTCAGGAGGACTTCGCGACCGTCCCGACGCTCGACTCGGTGCAGGCCCTCCTGGCGCGCCCCTACCACGTCACGCTGCCTCCGTCGCGCGCCCACACGCGATACTACTACGACGTGGTGCTCGACGTGGAATCCCTGCGCGCCAGCGATCTGAGCGAGCTTCAACGATGGTTGCGCGGCGACCTGCAGCCGGCGGTGCGCGGCAAGACGAATCCGCTCTCCGCCATCGGGAATGCCATCGGGCGACTGCTGTCGCGGGTGCTCGGCGGGGCGAAGCGCACGTACGAAGCGACGTCGCCCACCTTCGTCACGCCCCGGCGCTGACCCCCCGGGACGCCCGCCGGCTCAGGCGTGGGCCGTGCGGTGTTCGAGGCGCTCGAGCTGATGGAGCACCGAATCGCCGTAGAAGGTGCGGATGTAATGCGCCTGGATGGGCGTGAGCCGGCGAACCGCCCAGCTCAGGTGCACGAAGTGCGGCTCCATCGGATGGGTCAGCGGATGCATGCCGATCTCCTCCGCCATCCGGTTGCCCTTGCGCGTATTGCAGCTGCTGCAGGCCGCAACCACGTTCGTCCACTCGTTCGTGCCGCCGCGCGACAGGGGAATCAGATGGTCGCGCGTGAGCGACTCCCGCGGCTTCAACTCGGTGACGTGGCGCCCGCAGTACTGACACTTGTACTGGTCGCGGGCGAACAGGAAGGTGTTGGTGACCTGACGCCGGAACCGCCGCGGCACGTGGATGAACTTCGTCAGCCGGATCACGACCGGGCGCGGCAGGGTCAGCCGCTCCGACCGGACGACGCGATCGTGCTCGGCCTCGACGATCTCGGCCTTGCCGTCGATGACCAACCGCAGGGCCCGCTTGAGCGGGACCATGGTCAGCGGCTCGAACGAGGCGTTCAGCGCGAGGCAGCCGACGACCACTGGTCCCTCCCCCGCCCGGCGCCCCGGTCAGCCTGATGCCCGGTCGAACTCATGTTTCCGCTCCGGCCGTGGCCGGCTCGGGGACCGGCGTGAGCCATCCGTGTTGATCCGGTGCCTTGCCGTGCACCGTGTCCAGATACAGCCGCTGGAGGCGCGCCGTGATCGGTCCACGCTTCCCGTCGCCGACGGGCACCCGGTCGACACTGCGAATCGGCGTGATCTCGGCAGCCGTGCCACAGAAGAAGAGCTCGTCGGCGACGTACAGGAATTCCCGCGGCAGCTGCTGTTCCCGTACCTCCAGGCCGAGGTCGTGCGCAAACTGCAGGACGGCATCGCGCGTGATGCCCTCCAGGATCGCGCCGCCCAGCGGCGCGGTGTGCAGCACCCCGTTGCGCACGGCGAACAGGTTCTCGCCGCTCCCCTCGGAGACGAACCCGAAGGAATCGAGCATGATCCCCTCCGAGTAGCCGTCGGCCTTGGCCTCCATCTTGGAGAGCTGCGAATTCAGGTAGTTGCCGCCCGCCTTCGCCATCGCGGGGAAGGTATCGGGCGCGGCGCGCCGCCAGCTCGACACCCGCACGTCCACGCCGTTCTCCAGCCCGTCGGAGCCCAGATACGTGCCCCACTCCCAGGCGATCATGAACACTTCAGTGGTCGCCGTGTTGCCCAGCACGCCCATCTGTTCACCGGTCCGGATGACCACCGGCCGGAAATAGCATTCCTTCAGGTCGTTGGCGGCGATCGTGTCGAGACACCCCTGCACCAGCTCGTCCACCGAGTACTTCATCGGAATACGGTAGATGCGGCAGGAGTCCACGAGGCGCCGCATGTGCTCGCGGGCCCGGAACACGGCTCCGCCGCTGGGCGTCTCGTAGCATCGCATGCCCTCGAAGACGCTCGAACCGTAGTGGACGACGTGGCTGATCACGTGGATCGTCGCGTCCTCCCAGTTCACGAGTTGACCGTCGCGCCAGATCTTGGTCGTGCGCCCGGTCCTGGGTTGACTCATGAAACCGCTCCTGGGTACCAGAGGTGTCCGTATGATAAGCGGTGCACCACACCAGCCGCTAGCCGAACTCCCCCGTCAGCGCGGAGCGCCCAACCACGCCTGCAGCGCGTCGGCGGCGTCCTGCACCCGCCTCGACAGTCCCGGGTCACGATTGACCAACGTTCCGTCTCGAACGAGAACTGTTCCGGCCACGCTCACGAAGGAGGCGGGCACGCCGTGCAGGGCGAAGACGACGGCACTCTCCACGTCGTGTACGGGATTCAGCCGTTCGTCGAGCGGAAATGCCGCAAGGTCGGCCGCCTTACCCGACTCGAGTGATCCCACTTCGCCGTCGAGCCCGAGGGCGCGGGCGCCGTCGATCGTCGCCAGCCGCAGCGCCCGGGCAGCCGTCACCGCGCCGGGGCGGCGCACCCGCGCACCCTGCTGCAGCGCGGCCAGCCAGGCCTCGCCGAGGATGTTCATCCGGTTGTTGGCCGCCACCGAGTCGGACCCCAGGCCCACCGGGATCCCGGCGTCGAGGAAATCGGTCAGCGGTGCCACCCCGTGGCCCAGCTTCGCGTTCGACGCCGGGCAGTGCGCCACCGTGGAGCCCGACGCGGCGATCGCGTGGACGTCGGTCGCGTCGGCCCGCACGCAATGGATGAGCAGCGGCTGCGCATCGAGGACGCGCAACCCACGCAGCAGCTGGATGGGCGTGCGGGCCCGGCGCTCGACGCGGATGCCCCGCTTGATCAACGCGTCGGCGAACTCGCCGCGCCCCTCGGCGACCAGTCGCTGCTCGGCTTCGCTCTCGGCGATGTGGACCGCGATGGGAAGGCGCGCCTGAATGGCGTACCGCGCAGCGGCCGCGAACAGTCGATCGCTCACCGTGTACGGCGCGTGCGGTGAGATGCCGAGGCGCACGAGGTCGGTCTGCCGCGCCCGCAGCGGCTCGATCCTCAGCTTCAACTCGGTCAATGCGTCGTCGCTGGTGGCCGGTGCCGGTCCGAACACCTCCTGGTACATGATCCCGCGGACGCCGCGCTCGAGCAGCGCGTCGAATACGACGCCCGACTCGCACGTGTCGGCATACGTCGTGATCCCGGCCGCGAGTCCCTCGTCGAGCCCGAGGCGCGCCGAGTCGAGGAGCGCGGCCGGCGACAGCGCTTCGCGTCGCGCCGTGGTGAGCTGCCGGATCCACGCGTGGAAGTCGAGGTCCTCGAGGAAGCCGCGCATCACCGTCAGCTCAAGGTGCGTGTGGGCGTTCACGAGCCCCGGCATGAGGACGGCCGCCCCGAGCTCCACGTCCTCCCCCGGCCCGGCCGGCGCCGAGGCCCGGGGCCCCACGTGGGTGATGCGTCCGTTGGCCACCGTCACGGTGCCGTGGTGGATGGCCGGTGCCGTGACCGGCAACACCCACTCGGCGTGATAGCGAGCGGTCACCGGACCGGGCCTCCGCCTCCCCCCCCGCCGCCCCGCCCCTTCGGCTTCGGCGGGATGTAGAAGGGGTTGGTCGTGTCGAGCGTGCCCGCGGGGCGGGGGATGATCACAGCCGGCGTCGTGTCCGGCTTCAGCACGATGCCGTGCGCGGTGTGCACGTCGCACGGCTGCGTGGGCTCGGTCCCCGCGATGTACACCTCCGTCATCGTGTCCGCGGGGGGACAGTACTTCGTGGCCAGCATGTTGGTGGTGAAATCGATCGGGCGCGACACGATGCCTTCGGGTTGCGGCCAGTCGGGAGGAGCGGGCTTCCGGCGGTAGACCTCGTTCATGAACGCCGTCCACGCCGGCGCGGCCAGCAACCCGCCCTGCGCGTTGGCCTTGATCTTGGCCGGCTTGTCGAGGCCGATCCAGACGCCGGCCACGAGGTCCGAGGTGTAGCCGATGAACCAGACGTCCGTCCCGTCGTTGGTCGTGCCGGTCTTTCCGCCTGCCGGGAGGTGGAAGTACCGCCCGACCGAGCTCGCCGCCGAGCCCTTCGTGACGACGTCCTTCATCATATCGACCATGATCCACGCCTGCTGCGGCGTGAGGATCGTGGAGAGCTGCGGCGTCTGCTGCCACAATACCTTGCCGTCGGCGCTCTCGACCTTCGTGATGCCGAACGGTGCCGCCCGCGTGCCGAGCGTGGCGAACGTCGAGTACGCGCCGATGAGTTCGATCGGATAGACCTCGGCAGCGCCGATGTTGATGGAGGGATAGGGCGGGATGGGCGTCGTGATGCCGAACTTCCGCGCCTCATCAATGACGTTGTCCACCCCGAGCTGCAGGCCGATGCGGATGGCCGGCACGTTGCGCGACTGGTAGAAGGCCCGCCGCAGCGTCATCCGGCCCTCGAACTTCAGGTCGAAGTTCTGTGGCGTCCAGAAGCTGCCGTCGGGTTGGGGAACGGCGAGCGGCACGTCATCGACGAGATACGAGGGGGGCAGGCCCGCCTGGATGGCCGTCGAGTACAGGATCGGCTTGAACGTCGAACCGGGCTGGCGCAGCGCCTGCGTGGCACGGTTGAACTTGGAATCATCGAAGTCGCGTCCCCCCACCATGGCGAGCACGGCCCCCGTGCGCGGATCCATGGCCACGAACGCGCCCTGGAGATACGGCGAATTGTCGTCGACCTGCGCCTCGCCCTCGTTCGCCTGGGCGAGATACTGGTCGAAGGTGAGATGGTGGTACGGTCCGTATTTCCCGGCCTCGATCGCCTGGAGCTGCGAATCGAGGGCGCGTTCCGCCGCCGACTGCAGATCCAGATCGAGGGTCGTGTAGATCTTGAGCCCCTGCTGATACAGCCGCTGCCCGAACCGCGCGTCGAGCTGCTGGCGGATCCATTCAATGAAGTACGGCGCGACGTCGCCCGACTCGGCGCGGCTGGCCAGGTGCAGCGGGTAGGCGCGGGCGAGGCTCGCGTCGGCGGCACTCACCAGTCCGTCGCTGCGCATCAGCTCGATGATGGTGTTCCGCCGCTGCACCGCGCGGTCGGGAAACCGACGCGGATCGTAGCGGCTGGGCGCTTTGGGCAGTGCCGCCAGCGTGGCGGCCTCGGCGAGGTTCAGGTCGCGCACCGATTTGCCGAAGTAGCGCTGCGACGCCGTCTCCACCCCGTGCGCGCCGTTGCCCAGGTAGATCTGGTTCAGGTACAATTCCAGGATCCGGTCCTTGGAGTACCGGCGCTCGATGGCGAGCGCCACCTTGATCTCCTTCAGCTTCCGGACCAGCGACTTCTCGCGCGAGATGCGCCCCGGGAACACGTTGCGCGCCAGCTGCATCGTGATCGTCGAGAAGCCCTGCGAGTAACCGCCGCTCCGCAGATTGCGCAGGCCGGCGCCGATCACGCGAATGAAGTCGATGCCGTGGTGCGAATAGAAGCGCTTGTCCTCGGTGGCGAGGAAGGCGTCGCGCACGACGGGCGGGATGTCGGCGAGCTTGACGAGCGTGCGGCGCTCGAGCCCCAGCTCCGTGATGAACCGGCCGTCGGCGGCATAGACCTTCGAGGTCTGGCGCGGCGTGTACGCTTCGAGGACGCCGACCGACGGGCACCGCCCGGCGCCGCACACCAGCGTCCAGCTGGACCAGGCCACGCCGGCGCCGAACGAAACGGCGAACACGCCGGCGATCAGCGCGCGGCGTGTGAGCACGGGATGCCGGGTCCTGAAGCGGGACAGTGGGAGTCGCACGATGGGCTGGAAGCTAATGTCCGACGGGCACATGCACCAACGCGGGGCCTGTGACTTTCGCTCGGGGCGCCTCTATAATTCCAGCCATGCCATCACACCCCCTGCTGGACGAGTTGCGCTGGCGCGGCCTCGTCTACCAACACACGGACGGGCTGGTCGACGCGCTCGCCGCGGGCGTCGTCTCGGGCTACGCGGGGTTCGATCCCACGGCGCCGAGCCTGCACGTGGGCAACCTCGTGCCCGTGATGGGGCTGGTGCACCTGCAGCGGCACGGCCACCGCCCGGTGGTCCTCGTGGGCGGCGCCACCGGGCTCATCGGCGACCCCAGTGGACGGTCGTCGGAACGCCAGCTGCAGTCGGCGGCCGACGTCGAGTCCAACGCCGCGGCGATCCGTGACCAGCTGGCCCGGTTCATGGAGTTCGACGGACCCCGCGCCGCCGTCATGCGCAACAACGCGGACTGGCTGACGAAGCTCGGCGCCATCGAGTTCATGCGGGACGTCGGCAAGCACTTCACCGTGAACTACATGCTCCAGAAGGAATCGGTGAAGACGCGTCTCGAGGGCGGCATCTCGTACACCGAGTTCTCGTACATGCTGCTCCAGGCCTACGATTTCCTGGAGCTCTGGCGGCGCGACGGCGTGTCGCTGCAGTTGGGCGGCAGCGACCAGTGGGGCAACATCACGGCGGGCATCGAACTCATCCATCGAGTGGAGGGTCCCGACGCCCAGGGACACGCCCTCACGCTGCCGCTCGTCACGACGGCCAGCGGCGCCAAGTTCGGGAAGAGCGAGGCCGGTGCCGTGTGGCTCGACCCCGGGCTCACCTCGCCCTACCGGTTCTACCAGTACTGGATGCACACCGACGACCGCGACGTGAGCCGGTATCTGCGCTTCTTCACGCTGTTGCCGCGGGAAGAGATCGACGGGCTGGACACGGCGCTGGCGGAGCATCCCGAGCAGCGTGATGCCCAGCGCGCACTGGCCCGCGACATGACGCGGCGGCTGCACGGTGACGACGCGCTGCAGGCCGCCGAAGAGGTGACCGGCTTCTACTTCGGCGGGCTCGACCCCCGGAAGTTGTCGGCCGGGGCACTGGGACAGCTGCGTGCCGATGCGCCGTTCACCGAGGTGCGCGAGGCCGACGTGCGCGGGGATGCTGCCGGCCGGCTCGACGTGCTGAAGCTGCTCACCGCAGCCGGCATCGCCACCTCCAACGGGGCGGCGCGCCGGCTCCTCGAGCAGGGCGGCGTTTCGGTGAACAAGGAAAAGCTCGGCACGTCGGACCGGTACGTCGAGGCCGCGCGCGTCCTGCTCACCGGACGGCACCTCATCCTCGGCAAGGGCAAGCGCGAGTACGCGCTGGTGCGCCTGCTCGACTGACCGCGGGCTACCGCGCTTCCATCACCGCCATCGCGCGCTCCACGTCCTGCACGGTGTTGAATCCGTGGATGGCCAACCGGATTGCCCCCTCCCGCTGGGAGTGTGCGATGCCGGCCGCGCGGAGCCGCTGGCTCGTCGCCTCGGGATCGGGAGGAGCCACACAGACGATGCCCGCCCGGTGGGCCGGGTCGGCCGGCGTCACCAGCCGCATGTCCCGGCGCCCACGCGCCCACGCCGCCACACGCTCCGCGAGGCCCTCCACGTGCGCCGCGATGGCCGCCGGGCCGAGGGTCAGCAGCAGATCCAGGCTCGCATTCATCCCCGCGAAATCCTGGAAGGGCACGGTGACGAACTCGAATCGCCGGGCGTCGTCGCGCCAGGTCATGTCGTAATCGAGCAGGCGGCGAAAATCGTCGGACCCCTTCACGGCCAGCCAACTCACGATCGGCGGCTCGAGGGTCTGGATCAGGTCCTCCCGCACGTACGTGAACCCCGAGCCCCAGGGCGAGAGCAGCCATTTTTGGGCCCCGCAGCTCAGGATCGACGGCTGGACCTCGCGGACGTCCAGGGGAAGCACGCCCAGCCCCTGAATCGCATCCACCACGAGGTGCACACCGCGCGCCCGGCAGCGCCGGCCGAGCGTCGCGAGGTCCACCCGGTACCCGGTGGCGAAGCCGACCCACGAGACGCTCACGATCTTCACGGCGGGGTCGTCGACGGCCGCCAGCAGGGCGTCCTCGTCGGGCAGTCCGTCGCGCAGCGGCACGACGCGGACCGTCGCCCCCCGCCGCGGAGCGAGCGCGAGCCACGGGTACATGTTGGCGGGAAACTCCCCGTCGGGCACGACCACGACGTCGCCCGGTTCCAGCGGCAGGGCCGCCGCGGCGACGTTGAGCCCGTAGCTCGTGTTCACCGCCAGGGCGATCTCCGCGGGACGGGCATGGATGAGCCGGGCCACCAGATCCCGCGATCGGGCGAGCGTGTCGAAGAGCAGTTCGTCGGGCATGCGATGCGGCGCGTGCCGCAGGTCGGTGAACGTGCGCACGGCTTCGACGGTCCGCATCGGCAGCGGGCCGGTGGAGGCGTTGTTGAGGAAGACCGCGCGGGCCGGGTCCATCCAGGGAAACTCGGCGGCGCGCAGGGCGGCCAGGTCGTAGGTCATGTCTGCGGTGCCTCGGGGAGGGCGCGCGGCGTGCCGGCGCCCCGTGGATCGAGGGCGTCGCGGAGGGCGTCGCCCAGCAGGTTGAAGGCCAGCACGGTGAGGCCGATGGCCACGCCGGGAGCGACCGACGTCCACGGCGCCGACTGCAGCTGTGCCAGGTCGCGGGCGTCGGCGATCATCGCCCCCCAGCTCGGGGTCGGCGGCTGCACGCCGAGGCCGAGGAAGGACAGCGACGCCTCGGCCATGATCGCCGCTGCGATGCCCAGGGTGGCCGCGATCACGACCGGCGCGATCACGTTCGGCAGAATGTGCCGGAGCATCACGCGGGCATCGCGCGCGCCCAGGGCGCGTGACGCCTGGACGAACTCCAGCTCACGCACCACGAGCACCTGTCCGCGCACCAGGCGGGCCATGGCCGCCCAGCCGACGAAGCCGATCGTGAGAAAGACGATCGTCAGCGACGGCTGCAGCGCGGCGACGAGGGCGATCAGCAGGAGCAGGGTCGGGAAGGCCAGCGTCACGTCGGCGAGCCGCATCACGAGCTCATCGGTCCAACGGCCGTAGTATCCGGCCACGAGGCCGAGGGCCAGGCCGAGCGTGAGCGCGATGAGCTGCGAGAGCACACCCACCGACAGCGAGATCCGCGCGCCGTAGACGAGGCGGGCCCACACGTCGCGCCCCTGGACGTCGGTGCCCAGCCAGTGCGATCCGCTCGGCGGGAGCAGCTGTGCGTGCAGGTCGATGGCAAGCGGATTGTAGCGGGCCACGAGCGGTGCCGCCACGGCGGCCAGGATCAGGAGCACGATGACCGTGATCGAGAACCACGCCCGCGTATCGTGCCAGAAGGCCGAGCCGCTGCGACCGCTCACAACGGATCGCCGAGCTCGGGCGGCGTGCCCGGCTGCTGGTGCTTCCAGCGGCGATGGTGCCAGAAGTACTGCTCGGGGACGCGGCGCACCGAGCGCTCCAGCAGGCGCGTGTAACTGGCGACGATGGCGTCCACGTCCGCTTCGCGGTCGCCCGTGCGGACCGTCTCCACCGGCTCGAAGCTGAGCACGAACCGGCCGCTGGGTTGTCGGATGGCGGTGGCGAAGACCATCGGCGAGTCGAGGCGCAACGCGAAGACGGCCGGGCCGCGCGGCGTCTTCGCCAGCCGGCCGAAGAACGGTACCCAGGTGGAGGCGAGGCCGGCGGCGCCCTGGTCGAACAGGAAGGCCACGGCGCGCCCGGCACGCAACGCCCGCGGCACGAGGCGGACGGCGTCGGCATCGTGGATGACGTGCATGCCGATGCGCTGCCGCGTACGGGTGAGGTAGCCGTCGAAGAGCGGGTTCTCCATTCCGCGGGCGACGGCGTCGAGTGGCACGCCGCGCGCGGCGAGATAGGCGCCGCCCAGCTCCCAGTTGCCGATGTGGCCAGTGAGCACGATGACCCCGCGCCCCACCGTCAGGGCCCGCTCGATCACCTCCCAGCACTCCACACGCTCGAAGAGATCGAGCACGGCCCGACGCGAATACGACGGGAGCACGGCCGTCTCCACGAAGGTGCGGCCCAGGCTCTCGTAGCTCGCGCGCGCCACGCGGGTGATCTGATCCCCCGACCAGTCGGGGAAGGCGGCACCGAGTTGGCGCTCGACGACGGCGCGCCGGATGCCGATGGGCGAGTAGCCCAACGCGCCCAGCCGTCCCCCGGCCGCGCTGGCGCCGCGGAACCCGAAGATGCGCAGTGCCCCCACGGCGCCGCGCAGCGCGGCGTACTGGGCGCGATGGGAGAGCGTGATGCGGTGGGCCGCCGCGTCGCTCATGCGTCGTCGGCGGTCGCGGCGTCGGCTGCCGCGCCAGCCACGACGTCTTCCTCGGCCTCGGCCGGAGTCGCCGGCCCGCGCTCGTCGCGGAACTGCATGGAGTGCAGCCGGTGGTACGCACCGCGCAGCCCCAGCAGCTCCTGGTGCGTTCCGCGCTCGACGATGTGCCCGCGATCGAGGACGAGGATCTCGCTCGCGTGGGTGATCGTGGACAGCCGGTGCGCGATGACGAACACGGTCCGTCCGGCGAGGAGGCGGTCGATGGCTTCCTGGACCAGCCGCTCCGACTCGGTATCGAGCGCCGACGTGGCTTCGTCGAGGATGAGGATCGGCGGGTCGGTGAGGAGGGCGCGGGCGATCGCGATGCGCTGGCGCTGTCCGCCGGAGAGACGGGTGCCGCGCTCGCCCAGCACGGTGTCGTAGCCGTTCGGCAGCTCGGAGATGAACCCGTGGGCGTTGGCGGCGCGTGCCGCCGCCACGACCTCGGCGTCGGCGTACCGGTGGTCGGTGCCGTAGGCGATGTTGTGCCGCACGGTGTCGTTGAACAGCACGGTATCCTGGCTGACGATTCCGGTCAGGGCGCGGAGCGAGCCGAGGGTGATCTCGCGGGTGTCGGTGCCGTCGAGCAGGATGCGGCCGGCCGTCGGAGCGTAGAACCGCGGGATGAGGTCGACCAGGGTGCTCTTGCCGGCACCGCTGGGGCCGACGAGCGCCACGATCTCTCCCTTGCGCGCGGTGAGGCTCACGTCCGTCAGCACGGGCTCCGTGTCGTACGCGAACGTGACGTGGTCGAACGTGATGCGGTCGCGGAACTCCCGCACGGTGGTCGTGCCGTGGTCGGTGGCGGCCTCGCTCGGCTGATCGAGGACGCCGAACAGCCGCTCGGCGGCCGCCATCGACTGTTGTGCGGTCGTGGGCATCTGCGAGAGCTGCTTGAACGGAGTCAGCAGCCGCATCACCAGGATCATGAACGTGATGAGCGTCGCGCCGTCGAGCGCGGGAACGGCGCCGGCGGGCGCGAGCACGTCCTTGGCGCCGATCCAGAGGATGATCACCGCCACGGTCGTGCCGATCACTTCGGTGAGCGGCTGCGAGAGCACCGCGGTCCGGGCCACGCGCACCATGCCGTTCGAAAAGCGGTGGTTCACGTCGGTGAAGCGCCCGTCCTCGTACGGCTCGGCGCCGAAGGACTTCACGAGCCGGATGCCGCTCACCACTTCCTGGAGCACGCTGGTGATCTCGCCGTAGTCGTTCCGCAGGCGGCGGTAGGCGCGGCGCAGCTTCCGCAGAATGGGTTGCAGCGCCAGGGTGAGCAGCGGCGCGACGACGAGCGACAGGAGCGTGAGCTTCACCGAGATGCTGAACAGCACGACCACGGTCGCCAGGACCTGGGCGGCGTTCTGCACGCTCTTCGTCACGATCTCCGTGATCAGCGCCTTGGTCTGCTCCGTGTCCGAGAGCACCTTCGAGATTACCTGCCCCGTCTTCGTCCGCTGGAAGTAGCCGAGGGGCAGCCGCTGCAGATGCGTGAAGACCCGGTCGCGCAGGTCGCGCGCGACCAGCTCCTGCAGCGAGGCGGCCCACTGCCCGCCCATCCAGACGAACACGTTCTTCACGGCGACGATGATTACGATCGCGACGATCATCGCCTCGAGCGACTGGAGCGGGCGCGCCGGATTGAGGAACGCACCCACCATCCGGTCCTGGAGCGCCTTGATGGCGCCCGACGGGGGCGTGAGCGTGGACTGGTGGAACAGCGAGTTGAGGAACGGGATGAGGAGCGTGAACGAGAATGCGTCCAGCGCCGCCGCGATGATGCTGCTGACGATGGTCCCCGCCATGCGCCGCCAGTGCGGGCGGAGGTAGCTGAGCAGCCGGCGATACAGCGCCATCAGCGGCGGGGCGTGAGCAGTGAGAGCGGCAGGATGCACTCCTCCGGCGACACGCCGCCGTGCAGGAATGCACCGCGATACCGGCTCTGGTACTCGCGCAGCTTGGTCGGATACACGAAGAAACAGTCGCCGGTGGCCAGCAGCGTGTGAGCGCCCATGCCGCGTCGTGGCAGCTTCAATCCCTCCTCATGCCGGAAGAGCAGTGCCTGGCCCGGGTTCTCGGCCCGCAGGTCCTCGCCGAACTTGTAGCGCAGGTGCGGTGTGGCATCACGCTTCGCGAACACCGTGGCGGGCGTGTTGCAGTGGATGGAGCCGTGGTCGCTGGTGAGCAGCACCTTCAGACCGCGACGGGCCGCCTCACGGAGCACCGTGAGCAGGGGCGACCGCAGGAACCACTGGTGCGTGAGTTGGCGGAGCGCGATCTCGTCGCGCGCCACCTCGTAGAGAATCGCCGACTCCGACCGGCCGTGCGTGAGCAGGTCGATGAAGTTGAACACGAACGCACTGATGCCGTCCGGAGCCACGGCGTTGGACAGCCGCCGCTCCAGGTCGCTGGCATCGAGCATCGTGTTGATCTTCTCATAACGCACCGGCACCGACTTCTTGAGCTCCTTGAGGTGCGCCTCGAGCAGGGCGCGCTCGTGCGTGTTCAGCGACTCGTCGTCGCGCTCCCCCCACCAGTCGGGAAAGCGGGCCGCGATCTCGGCCGGGAAGAGCCCGCTGAACAGCGCATTGCGCGAATAGGGCGTGGCCGTGGGCAGGATCGAGAAGTAGTGCGTCGTCTCCACGTCGAACGTCTGCGCGATGATCGGCTCGATGATCTTCCACTGGTCGAGCCGCAGGCAGTCGACGATGATGTACAGGACGCCCCGCTCCGATTCCAGCACCGGCAGCAGGAACTCCGAGACGATGTCGATGCTGAGCGGCGGGCGGTCGCCGTCGAGGCGGGCGAGCCAGTCGGGATAGGCGCGGACCACGTACTGGGCGAATTCCCGCCGCATGTCCGGGTACAACCCGCGGAGCGATTCATAGAGTCCCGTCTCCCCCGCGGCCGCCAGATCGAGGTCCCACTGCGTGAGCTCCACGTAGCGATCGATCCACCCGCGCCAATCGAGATTGCGCATGGGGTCGGTCTGCAGAGCCCGGAACCGCTCCACGAACTGCCGCGCCAGAGCCTGCTGGCGAATGCGCGGCCCCTCGATGAGGCGCGTCACCAGCGAGTACACCTGGCGGGGTGTCACGGGCTTGACCAGGTAGCCGCTCATGTCGGCCCCCAGCGCTTCGTTGAGCGTCTCGTCTTCCTCGCTCTTCGTGACCATGACGATGGCCACGTTGGGATCGATCTCCCGCAGCTCGCGGAATGCGTCGAGCCCGCGCTTTCCCGGCATCTGTTCGTCGAGCAGCACGAGGTCGAACGTGCGTCGGCGCACCATCTCGGCCGCGTCGTCCGCATTGCTCGCCGTCTCGACCTGGAAGCCCTTGTCTCGCAAGAACATGCGATGAGGTTCCAGAAGCTCCGCCTCGTCGTCCACCCAGAGGACGGATTTCGCCTGGTGCGCCATGTGTGCAGAATGTAGCCGTGGCAAAATGGGCGAGCAACGCGCACGGGGACCGCTGGCCAACGCCGCCCCGGCGGTCCAGATTGGCGCTGTGCTCCCTCCGCTCCCACCCTACGCGGTCGCACCGCCGAGCTTCCCCTTCCCCGCCCTCGCGACTCATGCGGGAGAAGCGCCGCTCGGTGGACCGCGCGACGCCGTCCTCGCCTGTTTCGTGGCGATGCGCCTCGTGCGTGATGCCCTGGAGTCGGGCGGGCATGCGGTGCCTCCGTCACTGCGGGCGGCGCGGGCGCGGGGGGCGCGCGCGTGGCTCGGCGCGCTGGCCGTGCCGGGGGCGGTGCGTGGCCCTGTGGGACGGCTCATCGACGCCACGGCGGCCGACGACCCCGACGCCATGCGCGCCCCCCTCGCCGCGGTGATGAACGTCACGGCGGCCTACCTCGATGCAGGTTCACGTTCGGAGCTCGCCCGCTTCGCGCAAGCTCTTGCGGCATAAGCGGGTTCCGCTTGCCGGCCCCGCCGGCGAACCGTAATATCTCCCATGGCTCGTAGCACGGACGTTTCCCCCATTTCGCAGCTGCTGTCCCGGGTCGACGCGATCGCGGATGGTGCGCCGGCGTTGGACACCGTTTCCAGCGGATTCCACAGTATCGACCAGATCCTCGGTGGCGGGCTTCGCCGGGGTGATCTGGTGGTGCTTGGCGGCGACGTGGGGAGCGGCAAATCGGCGCTGGCGCTCGCCGTCGCCCTTCGCGTGGCGCAGCGGCGGACCGCCGCGGTCTACTATTCGGGGGAGATGACCCCCGAGCGCGTGATGGAACGGCTGCTGGCGATCGAGGGCCGGGTCCGGATCGACGAGCTTCGCCAGGGAACGCTGGACGACCGGTCGCGGGCGGCCGTCGGGGCGGCGGTGGTCAAGCTCCGTGAGGCCATGCCGGTGATCGACCAGCTTCCAACGGGCGGCGTGGCGGCGCTGGCGGCGGACTTGCAGACGCGGTCCGGCGTGGAGTTGATGGTCGTCGACTCGCTGGAATCGATGGTGACCGGTACGCGCGATCGCGACGAGGAGTTGGCGCAGGCGGTGCTGGAATTGAAGGCCCTGGCACTGCGCGCCGATGTCGTCATATTCACGACCTCGCAGCTACCAGGCCTCGTGCCCCGCGACGATCGCCGTCCCGGCCTCGACGATTTCGGTGCGCTCGGCGCCGTGAAGCATCACGCCGACGTCATCCTGGCGCTGTTCCGCGAGGCGATGTACGACCCGCAGCGGGATATCGAAGGGGCTACCGAGCTCCTCGTACGCAAGAATCGCAACGGCGCCACGGGATACGTCGACCTGTATTTCTACGCACCGTGGATGCGGTTCGAAGACATGCTGGACCCCGATCGGTAGGAGGCAGGACCATGCGTCGTCGTCGCTCGTTGCTGTTCCTGATCTGCGCCGTGTTGGTGGGCGGCTGTGCCACCGCCGCCACGATGGGACCCGAAGGCCTGGCACGGCTCGAGCGTGACCAGGCGGCGAATCCGCAGAGCGCCGCCACCAACCGCGCCCTCGGCATCGGGTACTACCAGATGAAGGAGTATGCGAAGGCCCGGCCGGTGCTGGAACGCGCGGCGGCCCTCGACTCCACCGATGGGACGACCCAACTGTTTCTCGGCATGACCGCCGAGGCACAGGGCAACCTCGGCGTCGCCCGCCGCGCCTACTCGTCGTACATCCGGTACGGCCGGACGGACCGCGTGCGTCGCATGCTGGAAGCGCACCTCGCGGCCCTCGACCAGAAGGAGTTGGTGCTCGCCGCGAAGCAGGAGATCGCGAACGAAACCCGGCTCGCCTCGATACCGGGTCCGCCGAACACGGTGGCCGTCCTGCCGCTCTCGTTCACGGGCACGGACACGACGCTGCGCCCGCTGGGCCGTGGCCTGGCCGAGCTGCTGAGCACCGATCTCGCGCGGTCGCCCCGGCTGGTCGTCGTCGAGCGCGAGCACGTGCAGGCGCTGCTCGACGAGATCAAGCTGCAGCAATCGGGGGCGACGAACCGGAACACGGGCGTGCGGGCCGGCCGGATGCTCCAGGCGGGGCGCCTCATCGCCGGCGGCATCACCCAGACCGGCAACGACATCCGGGTCGACGCCCCCATCATCAACGTGCGCAACGCGGCGGTGGTCGCCTCCCCCAGCGAGTCGCGCACGCTGAACCAGATCTTCACGCTCGAGCAGAATCTGGCGTTCGCGATCTTCGATTCGCTCGGCATCCGGTTGACGACGGCGGAGCGCGACCAGATCGACCAGCGGCCGACGAAGTCCCTGGCGGCCTTCCTCGCCTACAGCCGGGGGCTGACGTTCGAGGACGAGGGTCGGTTCGACGATGCGGCGCGGCTCTTCGACCAGGCGCTGCGGCTCGACCCCGGGTTCGCGGGCGCTGCCGTGCGTGCGCAGCAGAGCCGCGCGGCGGCGCAGGGCCAGCAGGTCACACCCGCCAAGTTGGTGACCGGGCTTCGGGGCACCGGCGAGGGCCAGGTGGTCCTCGCCGCCACGCAGGGCGTGGTGGTGCAGGGCACGCCGGGCAGCGGGCTCACGGCGACGGCGCTCGCGACGGCCGGAGGGCTGAATCCGTCCCCCGCCGGCATTGCCAGCGCCGGGGGCACGGCGACGAGCAGCGGTAACACCCAGACGCCCCAGCGGGACAACCCCGGCGCCACGGTGACCGGCACCGACAACATCGCGAACATGACGGCGGTGATCACACTCGTCGTTCAGATCCCACACCTGTGAGGACGCCGACCATGCGCCGCTTCCTCCTGCTCGCGCTGTTCGGCATCGCGCCCGCGCTCGCGGCGCAAGCGCCGGGAAACACCGAAGCGCGGGTCGCGCCCCAGGTGATGCAGTACGACATCCGGGCGCCGATCAACGAGAAGATCACCGAGTTCGCGGTGCCGGTGTACGTGCGGGTCCCGGTCACCGACGCGTTCAGCTTCGACATCGGCACCTCGTGGGCGAGTGCGCGGGTCGAGAGCACGGACAGCACCGGGGGTACCACGGTGAGTCAGCTCTCCGGCGCCACGGACACGCAGATCCGCGCCAACTACGTCATCGGCACGGACTTCATCGTCCTCACGGCGGGCGTGAACCTTCCCACGGGACAGACGAACGTCGGGCCCCAGCAGCTGGCGGCGGCGACCCGGATCGCCAGCGACTTCCTGTTGTTCCCGATCACGGGATTCGGCACCGGAGCCGGCGGCACCGGCGGTGTCGCCATCGCTCGGCCGCTCGGCCTCTGGAACGTGGGTGCCGGGATCGCGGTCCGGCATTCGGTGGCGTACAACCCGTTCCGGAACGCCAATGGGAGTGAGTTCCACTTCCGGCCGGGCGACGAGTACCGCGCCCGCGTGGGCGTCGACCGCCCGTACGGGACCGGCCGCATCTCGCTCGGCGTCACGTACTCCATGTTCGGCGGCGATCAGGTGAACGGCTCGGTCTACAACACGGGCAACCGGGTCATCTCACAGGCGTCGGTGACGAATTCCGTGGGGAACGTCGACGTGTCGGTCGCCGGGTGGGATCTGTTCCGCGCATCGGGCGAGTTGGTCGACGGCACCAGAACCGGACACGAGAACATCGCCAACGCCGGGGTGGCCCTGGGCTTCCATCCGGCGCCCCGCATGGTGTTCGAGCCGAGCCTCGAAGGTCGCGTATGGACGCAGGCGACGCTGCCCGCGAGTTACATGGGCACGGCCGGCGTCCGGCTCGATTTCGAGATGGGCGGCTATGCCGTCACGCCGTTTGCCGGGTACACGTTCGGCCAGATCGGTGAAACGGCGCAGAACGCGAGTCTGACGGGATTCCGGGCCACGCTGGCCATCCGGCTGGGCGGCAGCTGATCCCGCCGGCGCTCCGCGCCCCTGGCGTGGAGCCCGCTCCGATCACACGACGACGCTCCGTCATCGCGCGGCTACGTGATCCGTTGGCCGCCCCGATGGCGCGGGCTATATTGGCAAACAGGACCTCCTTGCGTTCCCTCCGATCCCCGAGTTGCCGATGGCCGGCCACAGTAAATGGAAACAGATCAAGCACTACAAGGCCGCCGCCGACGCCAAACGCGGGGCGTTGTTCACGAAGCTCATCCGTGAGATCACGATCGCCGCCAAGCAGGGGGGCGGCGATCCGACCGGCAACGCCCGTCTGCGGACTGCGATCGAGACGGCGCGCCAGAACTCCATGCCCAAGGAGAACATCGAGCGCGCCATCAAGAAGGGAACCGGCGAGCTCGAGGGCGTCGATTATCAGGAAGTGATCTACGAAGGGTACGGCCCCGGCGGCGTGGCGATCATGATCTCGGCCCTCACCGACAATGCCACGCGCACCATCGCGGACGTGCGGCACCGCATGTCGCGTGGCGGGGGGAGCATCGGCACGCCGAACTCGGTGGGCTGGATGTTCGACAAGAAGGGGCAGATGACGATCGACGCCGCGAAGTACGGCGAGGACAAGGTGCTCGAGGCGGCGCTGGAAGCGGGCGCCGAAGATTTCGTGCGCGACGGGGACGTGTACGTCGTCACCACCGACCCCACGGCGTTCCACGGCGTCCAGGAGGCGATCGAGGCCCGGGGCATCGAGATCGCCGAGGCGGAGCCGGTCGTCATGATCCCGCAGAATACGGTCAGGGTCGAAGGCAAGACCGCCGAGCAGTTGCTCAAACTCCTCGAAGACCTCGAGGACATGGACGACGTGCAGAAGGTCTGGGCCAACTTCGACATGGACGTCGCCGACATGGCGAACGCCGGATAGTGATCGTCCTCGGCGTCGACCCCGGCACGGCGCAGACCGGCTACGGGGTCGTGCGCGGCGACGCCACGCGCAATTCCGTGCTCGTCGAATGCGGCGTGCTGCGCACTCGGGCGCGCGACCCCCTTCCGATGCGCCTGCGCGACATCTACGACGGCATCGTCGAGCTGCTCGACCGGCACGCCCCGGATGCGATGGCGGTGGAGGACGTCTTCTACGCCCGCAACGCGCGCACGACGATCGTGCTCGGACACGCCCGGGGCGTCGTGCTCCTGGCCGGCCAGCAGTGGGGGATACCGATTCACGAGTTTCCGCCCGCCGAGATCAAGAAGGCCATCGTTGGCCGCGGCGCCGCGACGAAGGAGCAGGTGCAATTCATGCTCATGCAGCTCCTCCGCCTCAAGTCGGCTCCGCAGCCCTCCGACGCCGCCGACGGGGCGGCCGTGGCGCTCGCGTGCATCATGGGCGCGCACGTGCCCAGGCTCCGCGTCGTGCCCGGAGGGGGCCGGTGATCGCCGAGATCACGGGCACGCTCACGGCCCGGGAGCTGGACCGCGTGCGCGTGATGACCGGCGGCGGCGTGGGGTACGAGCTGCTGATCCCGCTCAGCGTGTTCGAGGTCCTTCCCAAAGTCGGCGAGCGGGTGCATCTGCACACCCAGCTCGTCGTGCGCGACGATGGCTGGCTGCTGTTCGGCTTCCGCTCCCCGTTCGAGCGCCAGGTCTTCCAGCTGCTGCTCACGGCCACCGGCGTGGGGCCGGCCCTCGCGCTGGCGCTCGTCTCGCATCTGACGGCGGAGCGGCTGGTCCGGGCCCTGCGCGAGAAGGACGTGGCGACGCTCCAGGGCGTGCCGCGGGTGGGGCGCAAGAAGGCCGAGCGGATCGTGCTCGACCTGACCGATCGACTGGACACTCTCGAGGTCGACGGTGCGGCGCCTGCCGCCGAGGGAACCGCCGCCGAGGATGCGATCCGGGCGCTGGTGTCGCTGGGCTACTCGACCGGCGACGCCGAGAAGGCGGTCCGCGCGGCGCTCGACGACGGCGGGCGCGGACTCGCGGCCCACGACCTGATCCGCAACGCGCTCGCCGCCGTGGCGAAGCGCTAGCCCTCCTCCACTCTCCGACCGGAGCCTCCGGTGCGAGCAGCCAAGCGCACGGCGACGTTCACCGAATCCGTGATCCGCGAGATGACGCGGGTCGCCAACCAGTACGACGCGGTGAACCTGTCCCAGGGATTTCCCGACTTTCCGATGCCCGAGCCGATGAAGGAAGCAGCCTGCGCGGCCATCGACGGCGACGTGAACCAGTACGCGATCACCTGGGGGAGTGTGGCGCTGCGCCGGGCCATCGCCGCCAAGTATGCCCGGTGGTACGGCATGGAGGTCGATACCGAACGCGAGATCACGGTGACCTGCGGCGCCACCGAGGCGATGGCCAGCGTGTTCCTGGCGCTCGTCGATCCGGGGGACGAGGTGATCGTCCTCGAGCCGTTCTACGAGAACTACGGACCCGACGCCGTGCTGGCCGGCGCGAAGCCCGTCTTCGTGCCGCTCGAGCGGCCGCAGTGGACGCTCGACCTCGATCGCCTGCGCGCCGCCTTCACCGACCGCACGCGGGCCATCATCGTCAACACGCCGCACAATCCCACGGGACACGTATTCACGCGCGAAGAGATGGACGCCATCGCGCAGCTGTGCATCCAGCACGACGCATGGGCGATCACCGACGAGATCTACGAGCACATCCGGTACGCGGGCGACCACCACGTGATCGCCACCTGGCCGGGCATGCGGGAGCGCACGATCACGATTTCCGGGTTGTCGAAGACCTTCGCCTGCACGGGGTGGCGCCTCGGGTACGCGATCGCGCCGGCCGAGCAGACCGCGGCGATCCGCAAGGTGCACGACTTCCTGACCGTCGGCGCGCCGGCGCCGCTCCAGGCCGCCGGCGCGGTCGGCATGCAGTTCGACGCTCCCTATTACGACCGGCTGGCCCGCGAGTATCGCGAGCGCCGCGAGCTGCTCGTGCCCGCCCTCCGCGAGGCGGGGTTCGAGTTCTGGACGCCGGACGGCGCATACTACGTGCTCACCGACTTCTCGGCGATCACTCGGGACGACGACGTCACCTTCGCGAAGTGGATGACCCGCGAGATCGGCGTCGCCACGGTGCCCGGGTCGAGCTTCTACCACGACCCGGCGATGGGCCGCTCGCTCGTCCGGTTCGCCTTCTGCAAGCAGCGCAGCACGCTGGAACGCGCGGTCGAGCGGCTGGCAAAGCTGCCGCGCTGACCCTCAGCTGCCTGCGGCGGCGTTGCCGGCGCTCACGATGGAGCTCAGCGCGGCGTAGATGGCCTGGAATTCCGTGGGTGGATGCGCCAGGAAGCCGGCGCTCGCCTGGTTCACGAATGCATTGAAGGCCGACACGGCCGTGGTCACGGAGCCCGGCGTCGGGTTCGCGAGCAATCCCGTCAGCGAGCCGGCGAGGGCGTTCACGGCCCCGGCCGCCGCGCCACTGGTGCTCAACGCCGTACTCACCTGAGCGAGCACGGCGGCCGGCGACTGGGTCGACGACATCAGCACGCCGACCGACGACACGCCGGCCCCGGAGATGCCGATGCCGCCGCCCGTGATGTTGCCGCTCTCGAGCGACGAGAGCACCGACGACGCCGCCGCGTGCACAGCGCTCGCCACGAGCGTTCTGCTCGCATTCAGATTCGCCGGAGTGTGTGGTGCCGGCGTGAACACGCCGCCGGTGATCCCGGAGCTGGTGATGTTCACGCCGGTGACATCGGACGCATTGCCGGTCTGGGCGAGGCCCGGTACCGCCACCACGCACAGCAGCCCGGCGATCGCGCCGGCGTTGAGCAACCGTCTCATGCGTGCAACCTCCCCGTCTGTGGTCATTGGCTCAGCGGGACCAGCCGGAACCCGAGGCCGACCCCGAGGATGAACCGGGCCGTCGTGTTCGCGCGCTGCATCACGTCGGCCATCGCCGGCGTCAGGACGAGCGGGAACGACGGGAACGGCGCGATCGAGAGTCCCACCGTCAGGTCCTGTCCGCCCCAGTCGGCAATGAACGACGTGCTCGGCAGCAGACGCAGGCCGGCGCTGGCGAACGCGCCGATGTTGCTGCGCGGCTTTCCGAACACCACCTGACCGCTGGGAAGCGTGGTCATGGGAAAATTCCGGAACCGGCCATTGCCGAGGCCCACGTTCATCGTGATGCTCCCCAGGAAACCCGTCGGGTTGTCGGTGAGCGTCTGGACCTTGGACACCACGGCGTATGCGCTCTGGCCGCCGTCCGTCGCTCCCCAGGTGGCGGCGTCCTCGTAGCCGACGGCGACCCCCCACTGGTGGGGCAACACCCGGTCCAGCTTCACACTCAATCCGCCGCGTTTGCCGAAGCCCGACCGCACCGTCGAGAACGACGTCACCGCCAGCTCGAGGCCGACGTAGTCGTTGGGATCGCCCAGCCCGAAGCCCGCGACCACCGCGCCGTCGTCGAGCGTGCTGCCCCGCTCCTGGTTCTGATAGCTCGCTCCGACGAACGCCTCGCCGAGCGACGCCCCGAATGCCGACGGCGAACTCGAACTGTTCCCCGGCGCCACGCGCGATACGTTCGCGGCCAGCCTCGAAGTGGGGTGCTGAAGATTCGTAATGGTGAAGCGGTGGCGCAGGCTGTCCAGATTCTGTGCGCCCGCCGTGCCCGCCAGCGCCAGCAGCACGTAAGTGCCCGCGACCAGTGCGATCAACCGGTGCAGGCGTTGGCGTCCCATGAGCAGCCTCCCCTCGAGGTGTGATTGGTGCGGCATCGCGGCGCATCGTCCGCCGCCCGCCACCGGCGCCGGCTTCGGCGTTTCTTTAGGAGGATGAAACACAATATGAGGAGCCACGTGCACACGCGAAAGCCTCACTTCGCCTGCGCACGATCGCGCGTCCGCGATTCGCAACCCGGCTCCACCAGAGTGCGAATGCCGCGGGCCATCGGCGACCGGACGTCGTCGCGTCGACCGTCGCGACGGGACTCACGGATTCGGCGTCTGTTCGGTATATTGGCGTTGCGCGATTCGCGGTGCCGATCACGCGCCGAGGCGTATACTCTATTCACCTTCCCATGTCACGCGCCGAGATCACCACCCCTGACGCACTCCCCGACGAATCCGTCGTCGAATTCTCGCTGCGTCCCCAGCGGCTCTCGGAATTCATCGGCCAGACGAAGGTGAAGGAGAGCCTCCGCATCTGGATCGACGCCGCGCTGGCACGCCGCGAGCCACTCGATCACGCGTTGTTCTTCGGTCCGCCGGGACTGGGCAAGACCACGCTCGCCGAACTGATCGCCCGCGAACTGGGCGTGAACGTCCGCTCGACGTCCGGCCCGGCGTTGGAGAAGCCGGGCGACCTGGTCGGCACGCTGACGAATCTCCGGGCGGGCGACATCCTCTTCATCGACGAGATCCACCGGCTCCGGCCGATCATCGAGGAGTTTCTGTATCCGGCAATGGAGGACTTCAAGATCGACATCCGCCTGTCCGAGGGACCGAAGGCGCAGACGATCACGATGCCGATCGAGCGGTTCACCCTCATCGGTGCCACGACCCGGTTCGGGATGCTCACGCCGCCGATGCGGGCCCGATTCGGCATCGTCGAGCGTCTCAACTTCTATCCGGCGGAGGACCTGGAGCAGATCGTCGTCCGCTCCGCGGACGTGCTGCGCGTGGTGATCGATGGCGAGGGCGCGCGCGAGATCGCCCGCCGTTCGCGCGGGACGCCGCGCGTGGCCAACCGGCTGCTGCGGCGCGTGCGCGACTTCGCGCAGGTGCGCGCCGGCGGCGTGATCGACCGGGACGTGGCCGCCGAGCTGCTGCGGATGATCGACGTGGACGAGTTCGGTCTGGACGACATGGACGCGCGGATCCTCAAGACCATCATCGAGAAGTTCGAGGGCGGGCCGGTCGGGTTGTCGAGTATCGGCACGGCGGTCGGTGAGGATGCGAACACGATCGAGGAGGTCTACGAGCCCTTCCTCGTGCAGAACGGATTCCTGCAACGCACCTCGCGCGGCCGGGTGGCGACGCCGAAAGCCTACGAGCATTTCGGGTACGTCAGACCCGGTGGGGAGCAGGGGAGACTACTCTGAACCGCGAGTGGCGCAGGGCCGGAGGGGCGCGGGCCCCCTGCGGTTCCCCGCTGTTCGGGTCCTGCGCCCCGTCTGTCGGCGCAGTTTCGGCGTCGCGTAGTTCCGGCCCCGCGTCCCTCCGGCCCTGCGTCTCTGCTACAATCCGCCCATGCCCGGCCACCGCACCTCCGACTTCGACTTCTCCCTGCCGCCCGAGCTGATCGCCCAGGCGCCCGTCGAGCCGCGCGATGCGGCCCGGCTGATGGTGGTCGACCGGGCGACGGGCGCGATCGCCCATCACCGCTTCGCCGACCTCGAGACGCTGATCCCGCCGGGCGACGTGCTGGTCCTCAACCGCTCACGCGTCCTGCGCGCCCGCCTGCTCGCGACGCGGGACTCCGGCGCCCCGGCGGAGATTCTGCTGCTCAAGCCGGTCGGCGCCGAAGGCGCCGAGTGGGAAGCGATGGTCGCGCCCGGCGGCAAGCTGCGGCCGGGTCGCACCGTGCACGTCGCGCCATCGTTCGACGTCCGGATCGTCTCGATCACCGACCGGCGCACGCGCATCGTGCGTCTGCTCACCGAAGGCCCGGCCGACGCGGCGATCGAGCGCTACGGCCACATGCCCCTGCCCCCGTACATCACCCGCCCCGACGAGCCCGCCGACCGCGACCGCTACCAGACCGTGTATGCCCGGGAGACTGGCTCGGTGGCCGCCCCCACGGCCGGGCTCCACTTCACGCCGCGCCTGCTCGACGCGCTCGCGGCGAAGGGCGTGGGCCGCGCCGAGGTGCTCCTGCACGTCGGGGCCGGCACCTTCAAGCCGGTCGAGACGGACGATCCCGCCGAGCACGTCATGCACGAGGAGTGGTATTCCGTGCCGCCCGACGCGGCCGCGGCCGTCAACGCTGCCCGGGCCGCGGGGGGACGGAGCTGGGCCGTCGGCACCACCGCCGTGCGCACGCTGGAGAGCGCAGCGCGCCCGGACGGTACCGTGGCGGCGGGCTCCGGCGAGACACGCCTCTTCATCCGACCGCCGTACGCGTTCCGGGCCGTCGATCGGCTGCTCACGAACTTCCATCTTCCGCGCTCCACGCTGATCATGCTGGTGGCGGCCTTCGCCGGCTACGACCTGACCATGCACGCCTACCGCAAAGCGATCGAGGCACGCTACCGGTTCTTCTCCTACGGCGACGCGATGGCGATCCTCTGACGATGGATGACACCTTCTCCTTCACCGTCGACGCGGAGTCCGGCGCGGCGCGGTGCGGCCGGTTCGGGACCCCCCACGGCGTGGTCGAGACCCCGGCGTTCATGCCGGTGGGTACGCTGGCCACGGTCAAGGGCCTGGATCCGGACGATCTCCGCGCCATGCCGGTGCAGATGATCCTCGCCAACGCCTACCACCTGCACCTGCGGCCGGGCGACGCCCTGGTCCGGGCGATGGGCGGCCTCCACCACTTCATGGCGTGGGACGGTCCGATCCTCACCGATTCCGGGGGCTTTCAGGTCTTCTCGCTGGCGTCGCTGCGCACGGTGGAGGAGGACGGAGTGGAGTTTCAGAGCCACCTCGACGGCTCCCGCCACCGGTTCACGCCGGAGCTCGTCATGGAGATCGAACGGAACCTCGGCGCCGACGTGGTCATGCAGTTCGATCACGTGATCCCCGGAGGCAGCGACGCGGCGGCGGCACGTGACGCCAGCGAGCGGAGCGTGCGCTGGCTCGCCCGGTGTCGCTCGGCGTTCAACGCACTCTCCCGGGAGCGGCCGCAGGCGCTCTTCCCGATCATCCAGGGTGGGATCCACGCCGGGCTCCGGCGTGAGGCCGCCCGCGCCGTTCGCGGGATGGACGACTGGAAGGGCTTCAGCATCGGCGGCCTCTCGGTGGGTGAGGCCAAGGCCGACACGTATACCATGGTCGAGGTGGTGGCCGGCGAGCTGCCTGCCGACCGGCCGCGCTATCTGATGGGCGTGGGTTTTCCCGAAGATCTGGTGGAGGGCGTGCGCCGGGGCATCGATCTGTTCGATTGCGTGGCGCCCACGCGCATGGGGCGCAACGGCGCGGCGTTCACGCGCGACGGGCGGCTCAACATCAAACGGACCGAGTACCGTGCCGACGCCCGGCCGCTCGACGACGAATGCACGTGCGCCACGTGCCGTCGATTCTCCCGCGCCTACCTTCGCCACCTGTTCCTGGCCGACGAGCTACTGGGATTACGCCTCCTGTCGCTGCATAATGTACATTTCCTGGTCTCCCTGATGCGGGAAGCGCGCGACGCCATCCACAACGCCACCTTCGACGGCTGGAGTCGTCGCTGGCTGGACCGATACCACTCACGCACGAGCACTTCGGCATGATAGTCCCCCTTCCGGTACTGCCGGCCCTGATGGCCCCAGCCCAGGGCGGCGAGAGCTCGCTGGCCCCGTTCATGCTCCAGTTGGGGCTGATCGTCGCCATCTTCTACTTCTTGCTGATCCGTCCCCAGCAGAAGCAGCGGCGCCAGCACGAGAAGGCCCTCTCCAACCTGAAGAAGGGCGACGCGGTGGTGACGGGAGGCGGCGTGGTCGGCGAGGTGCTGCACATCAAGGAATCGCTCCAGAGCGACGGCACCACGAAGGCGACGATGGAGGACCAAGTGACGATCAAGTCGGGCGACACGCGGCTGATCGTCGAACGGGGGCGCATCTCGAAGATCGTCGCGGCGTCGGGCGGGACGACGGGTTGATGGGGCTCCTCGAGATCCGCCTCCTCGGCGATCCGATCCTGCGGGAGGAAACCGTGCCCGTCGGCGAGGTCACCGAGGAATTGCAGCAACTCATCGACGAGATGTTCGAGACGATGCATGCCGCGAAGGGGATCGGCCTGGCTGCACCCCAGGTGGGCCGCCGCGAGCGGGTCACCGTGGTCGACGTGGATGGCGACCAGTACGTGCTCATCAATCCCGAGGTCGTGGAGCGGGAGGGATCAGCGAAGGCCGAGGAGGGGTGCCTGTCGATCCCCGATGTGTACGCCGACGTCGAGCGGGCGACGCGCGTGATCGTGCGGGCGACCGACCGCAACGGAAAGCCGTTCGAGGTGGAGGCCCAGGACCTGCTGGCGCGATGCATGCTGCACGAGATCGACCATCTGTTCGGGACCCTGTTCATCGACCACCTGAGTCTCCTGAAGCGCCGCAGCGCGCTCGCCAAGTGGACGAAGGAGAAGGAGAAGTATCCGGGCCTGATCCGCCGCCTGACGCCGTCGGACGTCGCGGCGCATCATCACCGCAACGAGGAGTTGTGACGTGCGCGTGCTCTTCTGGGGCACGCCCGAATTCGCCACGCCGGCACTCCGTGCGCTGATCGGCGAGGGATTCGACGTGGCCGGCGTGGTCACCCAGCCCGACCGGCCCGTGGGGCGGTCCCGGTCGCGGGTCGAGCCGCCGCCCGTGAAGGTGATCGCCGAGCGCGAGAACATTCCCGTGGTCCAACCGGAGCACCCGCGGGGCCAGGCATTCCGGACGACCGTCGCCGCGCTCGAGCCCGAGGTGTCGGTGGTCGTGGCGTACGGCCACATCCTTCCCGCCGACATCGTCGACCTGCCACCGCTGGGCACGCTCAACATCCACGCGTCGCTGCTGCCGGCCCTGCGCGGCGCCGCCCCCATCCAGGCGGCGATCCGCGACGGCCTCACGGAGACCGGCGTGTCGATCATGCGGATGGTGGCGGCCCTCGATGCCGGGCCGGTGCTCCTGCGCGCCGCGACGCCGATCTACGACGACGAAACGGCGGGCGAGCTGGCGCTCCGGCTGTCCGAGATGGGAGCGGCCGCGCTCATCGAGGCCCTGGCACTGGTGGAGCTGGGCGCGGCTCGCGAGGAACCGCAGGACGAGGCCCACGCGACCTACGCGCCCAAGATCACGCGATCGATGACGCGCGTCGACTGGCAGGAGTCGGCGGCCGTCGTCTCGCGCCTGATCCGCGCGTACGATCCGCGACCCGGCGCCTTCGCGACGCTGGACGGTCTGGAGGTGAAGCTGTTCGGCGCACGGCCGGCCGCCGAAGCCGGTGGCACGCCGGGCACCGTGATGGCGGTGGACGACGACGGCATGATCGTGGCGTGCGGCGAGGGCGGCACGCGCATCGGGGTCGTGCAGCCCGCCGGCAAGCGGCGCATGGCGCCCGTGGATTGGCAGCGCGGCCGCGGGATCGCCGTCGGCCGCACCTTCGACATCGCCTAGTGCGCACGCCGCCCGGGCGATTCCGTCGCGACACGGCCGGACTATCTTCTTACGGTACGCGCGGCGCTTCGGGCGCCGCCCCGCAGGACCCTCACGCGACGCACCTTATGGCGGGCTAGGCGGTCCCGAGAATTCAGGTTCACAGATAGCGGCCGGTCCCATTCACGGGATCGGCCGTTATTACGTGCGGGATCATGCAGCGAATTCTCGGGCATTCTCGGGTGTCAGTATTGGGGAAAGGATTGGCCCCCCAGGGCCACTCGAAAATGATGCCCGCATTTCGGGTCAGTTGTCAACTTTCCGCCATGACGAGCCCCTCCCAGACAGCGGCGCCGGGGGACTTTCGCTACAAGGCCTTGTACGCAAAGTCAGATGATTACTAAGGCTCTTGACTCCACCGGACTGGGCGCTACTGTACAGATCCGCGTGACGGTCACGCGTACAACTGATCCGCACGAATTCGAGCCGTCAGCCCTTCAACGGGGACGGCGGCAAGAAATCGTGGAGGGTCTTTTTTTTGCGTCCCACCATGGGGGTGGGGCCAGTCTTTAGGAGCTTGT
>JBJKRG010000021.1:0-3368 GCA_046704805.1 Gemmatimonadaceae bacterium | reverse complement strand
GCTTGGCGATCGGGGGCATGACACCGAAGGCATCGGCGCACAGGAACACGACGTTCTTCGGATGGCCGCCGCGGCCGCCGGCCACGTGATTGCGGATGTACGAGAGTGGGTACGACGCCCGCGTGTTCTCGGTGATCGACTGATCGGCGAACCGCACGGTGGCGGTCACCGGATCGAGCACCACGTTCTCGAGGATCGTGCCGAACATCTGCGTCGTGGCGTAGATGTCGGGCTCACCTTCAGGGGAGTGATTGATGACCTTGGCGTAGCAGCCCCCCTCGAAGTTGAACACGCCGTCGTTCGACCAGCCGTGTTCGTCGTCCCCGATCAGGTTCCGGTGCGGATCGGCCGAGAGGGTGGTCTTGCCGGTGCCGGAGAGGCCGAAGAACAGCGCCGTGTCGCCGCCGTGGCCGATGTTGGCGGAGCAGTGCATGGACAGCACGCCCGCCCTCGGCAGGTAGTAGTTCATGACGGTGAACATCGCCTTCTTCAATTCGCCGGCGTAGCGCGTGCCCCCGATGAGGATCATGCGGCGGGCGAGATTGAGGGCGATGAAGGTGCCGGTGCGCGTGCCGTGGCGCGCCGGGTCGGCCTGGTATTCCGGGGCGTGGAGCACCGTGAAGTTGGGCGCGAAGTCGGCGAGCTCGGCGCGCTCGGGGCGCACGAACATGTTGCGCACGAACGCCATGTGCCACGCGTTGGGCGACACGTAGCGTACGGCCAGGCGGTGCCGGCCGTCGGCCCCGCAGTAGAGATCCTGCACGAACAGCTCGTCGCGGTCGTCGAGATAGCGGCGGACATCGGCGAGCAGCGCCTCGAAGTGCTCGGGCGCCATCGGCTGGTTCACGGCGCCCCAGTCGACGTCACGCTCGGTGGACGGCTCCCGTACGATGAACTTGTCCTTGGGTGAGCGCCCGGTGTGCGGGCTCGTCACCGCCACGAACGGTCCCATATCGGCGAGCTCGCCCTCGCCGCGCTCGATGGCGCGCTGGATGAGCTTCGGGGCGACCAGGTTCCAGTGCACGGTACCCCGGGGGTTGAGTCCCTGGGCGTCGAGTCCGCGTCCGGCGGTCGGAGTTGTCCGAGTGGCCATGCTACAATCCTGAGAAGACGGGCTGATTGGGACCGCTCGTCGCGGCCGGGGCCGTGCCGGCCCGGGCCCGCTCCTGCGCGTCGACGACGGCGACCGCGGCCATGTTCACGATGTCCTGGACGTCGGCCCCGCGCTCCAACACGTGCACGGGCCGCCGCATGCCGACGAGGATCGGCCCGATGGCCGTGGCCCCGCCGAGATGAATGAGCAGCTTGTAGGCGATGTTGCCGGCTCCCAGGTTGGGAAAGATCAGCACGTTCGCCGATTCGGTGAGCGCACTGAACGGGTAGTCCCGCTCCATGATCCGCATGTCGAGCGCCGTATCGGCCTGCATATCGCCCTCCACCATCAGCGACGGATCGCGGTCACGGAGCAGGCGGGCTGCCTGGGCCATCTTCTCGGTTTCGGGGCTGCGGACCGACCCGAAATTCGAGAACGACAGCATGGCGATGCGCGGGGTGATGCCCATCGTCCGGGTGATGCGGCTCGCGGCGTACGCGATCTGGGCGAGCTGTTCGGCGCTGGGGTCGATGTTCACCGTCGTATCGGCGCAGAACACCACGTGCTGGGCGAAGACGAGCATGTACATGCCGCTCACCAGCCCCGCCTTGGGGTGGGCGCCGATGACCTGGAGGGCCGGCCGGATCGTCTCGGGGTAGTGCAGGTTGACCCCGGACACGAGCGCGTCGGCATCGCCGCGGGCCACCATGCACGACCCGAAGTAGTTGCCGTTGTACAGGCGCCGCCGCGCCTCGTCGAGCGACAAGCCCTTGCGCTGGCGCCGCTGCCAGAGGAACAACGCGTACTCCTCGCGCCGGGCGGAGGTGGCGGGATCGTCCACCGTGACGCCGTCCAGCGACACGTTCAGGTGCGCCGCCGTCTGCTCGATCACCGACCGGTTGCCGAGCAGCACGGGCTGGGCGATCCCGTCATCGACGAGATTCGACGCGGCCCGGATGATCTTCGGTTCCTCGCCCTCCGGGAAGACGACGCGCTTCGGCTGCTGGATGGCCCGATTGATGAGCCCGCGCATGATGCCGCGGGCCCGTCCGAGGCGGGCTTCGAGCTGCTCCCGGTAGATCTCGACTTCCACGAACTCGCGGGCCACACCGCTCGCCACGGCCGCCCACGCCACGGCGGGCGCCACCCACAGGAGCGCCCGGTGGTCGAAGGGGAACGGGATCAGGTAGTCCGGCCCGAAGTGGACTTCGCGCAGGCCGTAGAGCGCCGCGACGTTGTCCGGCACGTCCTGCTTCGCCAGCGAGGCGAGCGCCCGCGTGGCCGCCATCTTCATGTCCTCGTTGATCTCCGTGGCGCGGACGTCGAGGGCGCCCCGGAAGATGAACGGGAAGCCGAGCACGTTGTTCACCTGGTTCGGATAGTCGCTGCGGCCGGTCGCAATGATCGCGTCCTCGCGGACGCGCCGGACTTCCTCCGGCAGGATCTCGGGCACGGGATTGGCCAGCGCGAAGACGATCGGCCTGGGCGCCATGGAGGCGATCATCGCGGCGTCGACGGCGCCCGCCGTCGAGAGGCCGACGAACACATCCGCCCCCTCCAGTGCCTCGGCCAGCGTGCGGACCCTGGTCTTCGCCGCGAACCGCGCCTTGTACGGATCGAGCTGCCCGGGGTCCCGATCGGCGTGGATCACGCCCTTCCGGTCGCACATCAGGATGTTCTCGCGCTTCACACCCAGGCGGATGTAGTGCTCGGCGGTGGCGATCGCCGCCGCGCCGGCGCCCGAGAACACCACCGAGACCTCTTCGATGTTCTTTTCGGTGATCTCGAGGGCGTTGAGCAGCGCGGCGCCGGAGATGATGGCCGTGCCGTGCTGGTCGTCGTGGAACACCGGAATCGAGAGGGACTTCCGCAGGGCTTCCTCGATCACGAAGCAGTCTGGGGCGCGGATGTCCTCGAGATTGATGCCGCCGACCGTCGGCTCGAGCATCTGACAGAAGCGGATCACGTCCTCGGGCCGGTCGGAGGCAACCTCGAGATCGAAGACGTCGATGTCGGCAAACTGCTTGAACAGATTGCCCTTGCCTTCCATCACGGGCTTGCCGGCCAGCGGCCCGATGTTCCCGAGACCGAGCACGGCCGTTCCGTTCGTCACCACGGCCACGAGATTGCCCTTGGCCGTGTACTCGTAGGCCTTGTCGACGTCATCCTTGATGTCGAGGCAGGGCTCGGCCACGCCGGGGGAATAGGCGAGCGCCAGATCCCGTTGATTCGTCAACGGCTTCGTGGGGACCACCGCGATCTTGCCGGGACGGCC
>JBJKRG010000020.1:0-20540 GCA_046704805.1 Gemmatimonadaceae bacterium | reverse complement strand
CCTACGCACAGGTCCTTGCGCGAGTTGTGAAGCGCATGCCTGGCCTCGGTTCGAGGGCGTACCAGTTCCGGTTCTTCATGTAGGGGCCGTCAACGCCTGAATCCTATCGAACCGTGGCAGCCCGCGGGAGCCAGCCCACGGCTTGCCGCAACGCGCAGAAATAGCCAGCGGTAGCGATTCGACCCATCTCAGCAAGAAGACCGTCCTTTCTGTCGATCTCCGTAAAATGTAATTTCTCGCCCATTATGGAGATCGTGTCCCGTGAAGCCTGAAGCGTTCCTCGCACGACACCGCCTCTTCACCAAGGCTGGTCGGCCTCAAGGACGACTACCTCTTGGAGGCCCTGTACCACCTTCGGCGGAACGGCTGGATCGTCTCGCTTCGCCGGGGGCTCTACGCGCTCTCGTCCTCGGTCCCCGGCGTGACGCCCGCCCACGAGTTCGAGATCGCCATGGCGCTGGTCGAGCCGGCGGCCATCTCCCACTGGTCGGCGCTGCACCATCACGGTCTGACGGAGCAGGCTCCCAGGAGGGTGTTCGTCCTCACGACGACCGAGGCGTCCGTTCCTCGGCTCCGGGGGCCAAGGCCAAGCTCACCGGCGGCTTCCCGGTCGCGGGAACGTCGTACCAGTTCGTCCAGGTGAAGCCAGAGCGGTTCTTCGGGACGGTCAAGCTGTGGATCGGCGAGGGCCGGGTGACGATCACTGACCCCGAACGCACATTGCTCGACGGCCTCTCGATGCCACAGTACTGCGGCGACTTCGCGGAGGTCCTCCAAGCGTTCGAGGCGCGTGGGGCTGGCCTCGAGCTTCAGCGGATCATCGGGTATGCGCTCAAGCTCGACGCGCCCGCGATGGCGAAGCGGCTCGGCTGGGTGCTGGAACACCAGGGCGTCGACCTCTCGAACCTCGAACGGCTGGCCGCGCTCCCGATCAAGGGCTACCGGAAGCTCGATCCCACGGGACCGCGCAAGGGACCGACCAACGCGCGCTGGATGATCCAGGAGAACCTTCCCGGAAGCGTCAAGGCATGAAGCCGCTTCGCACGCGACTCCAGGAGGCCCGCAAATGCCTCGATTAGCCAAGCACGTATCTGCGTCGGCGGAGGAGTCGTGGTACGTAAGGCCCCTTCCTTGCCGAAACGCGCCGGAATCATGACCCGGAGTGGTGATTCGATCCCACCTGGGCAAGGCGTCCTGCGGCGCTTTCTCGGCAAACAGCACTTGCTGAATCGTGCTCTTGTGACTACCGTGGGTAGTTATGAACGCACAAAGGAGCAAGCGTGCGCTCCGCTGAGTTTTTCGCGACCCATCCGGTCTTCACCCACGCGGAGTTCGTCGCTGCGCACACCGCCCAGGGTAGAAGCGCGCACACCAGCAACACTCTGTTGGCGAAGCACGTTGTGGCGGGCAGGCTCCTGCGCGTGCGCCGCGGCCTGTACGCGACGGTGCCGGTCGGTCTCGACGCCGCGGAGTTCTCACCGGATCCGTACCTGATCGCAACCGAGCTGCGCGAGGACGCGATCGTCGCCCTTCACTCCGCCCTGGCGTTCCACGGCAAGGCCTACTCCGTCTGGAATCGTCACCAGTATCTAACCGCTGAACGCGGGCGACCCTTCACCTTCCGGGGTCTGGAGTACGGGCCGGTGCAGGTGCCTCTCCCGGTACGGCCCCTTCCCGACTTTGGCGGTGGCGTGCTCACGCGCTACCACGCGGGCGGCACGGTTCGCGTGACCAGCCTGGAACGCTGCCTTGTGGATCTGTTACACGCGCCCGATCACGGAGGGGGATGGGAGGAGATCTGGCGCTCTCTCGAGATGGTCGAGTATTTCGATCTCGCCGCCGTCGCCCGGTACGCGCTCCTGCTCGGATCCGCTCTCACCGCCGCGCGGGTGGGGTTCTTCCTGGAGCAGCATCGCGAGGAGTGGATGGTCGAGGAGAAGCACCTCCTGTCCCTGCTGAAGAGCGCTCCGGCGCAGCCGCGATACTTGAGCGCACGACAGGAATCCGGCAAGCTCGTCCCTCGCTGGAACCTGATCGTGCCGGAGTCCGTGCTCCATCGTCACTGGGAGGAGATCTCGTGACGTTCTCGCAGGACCAGCTCGGGCGCGCGGCAGCCGAGACGGGGTTCCAGCCGGAGGCGCTCGAAAAGGTCATGCGCCTCCTGGACCTGCTTGAGGCGCTCCGCGCACATCCGTTCCTGACGGACCGCATGGTCCTCAAGGGAGGTACGGCGCTCAATCTGTTCATCCTCGACGTTCCACGCCTCTCCGTGGACATCGATCTGAACTACGTCGGCGGCGTGGCTCGCGACACCATGATGGCCGAGCGGCCTACCGTGGAGAAGGCGATCGGGGCGGTCTGCGCGCGACAGGGCATCCGGGTGAGGCGGATTCCCGGCGACCACGCAGGCGGAAAATGGCGGATGACGTACGACCGCGCGGCCGGAGGTACGGGAGCGCTGGGGCTCGACGTCAACTTCATCCATCGCATTCCGCTCTGGGACCCTGTCGTCCGTGATTCCCTTCAAGTGGCGGGCTCCGCGGCTCACTCGGTCCTGGTGTTGGACCCACATGAGCTGGTGGCGGGGAAGCTGTCCGCGCTCTTCAGCCGGAGCGTGAGTCGGGACCTCTTTGATGTGCACGCCCTCCTCGCGAGAGAGGGTCTCGACCGCCGTAAGCTTCGCCTCGCGTTCGTCGTTTACGGAGCAATGAGCCGGCGCGATTGGCGCACCGTATCCAGCGACGATGTGAACATGGACGCCGGGGAGGCCGACCGTCGATTGCTTCCCCTACTCCGTGCCGACTTGGTTCCGGAGCGACACGGGCTTGAGGATTGGTGTGCCCTCATGGTGGCGGAATGCCGCGACCGCCTCGTCGGTCTGCTGCCGCTCGAGCCGCAAGAGATCGAGTTCCTGGACCAGGTCAACGACCGAGGGGAGATCGTTCCCGATCTCCTGACCGACGAACGCTCCCTGCGCGAACGCATCCACTCTCATCCTGGGCTATTGTGGAAGGCGCTGAACGTCCGGCGGCGCGCGGGGCTCCCTGGAGCGGCTGGTGACGTTGGCACGGGCAACCTCGAAGGTGGTGACTGACCATGGCGCTCAACCCCATCGTGTTCACCGAGAAGGTGGTGGGAAGCTTCCTGCGCTACCAGCTCACCGCCTATCCCTTCGCGGACGAGGGGCTGCACGCCCAGATGCGTCGCCTCCTCTCGCTCGACGAGACCCGGCATTCTCCGCTGCTCCAGGGCCCGTTCGTCAGCCTCGCCCGCCCGTTCCGCGAGGGCGCCTCCGTGGCCGACCTCGTAAGCGAGGGCGTCTTCCACCCGCTCATGCGTCAGCGCATCCCGGCGAGCGTCACGCATGTGTACGGTCACCAGGAGGAGGCGTTTCGGGCGATCCGAGCGGGGCGCACGACCCTCATCTCGACGGGGACCGGCAGTGGCAAGACCGAGTGTTTCATGTACCCCATCATCAGCCGCTGCCTCGATCTGAGAGACGAGGGCGCGCCGGCCGGGATCAGCGCGGTCATCGTCTATCCGATGAACGCTCTGGCCGAGGACCAGTTGGGCCGTCTGAGGTCGCTGCTCGCGGGCACGGGCATCCCGTTCGGGATGTACGTCGGCAAGACGCCCGAGCGGGAGGCCGAGGTGGCCGGCATCCGTCTGCCGGAAGGAGCGTCGAGGGCCGACTACGAGGCTCGCCTCGCGCAGGTACGGAAGGAGAAGCGGAGCGAGACCGTCTACCCGCCCGAAGAGGTGTGCTCGCGGGAGGTGATGCGGACGCCGGGCCGTCAGCCGCGGATCCTGCTCACCAATGTCAAACAGCTCGAGTTGCTGCTCACGCGCCAACGAGATGTGGAGCTGTTCCAGGATGCACGTCTGGACTTCCTCGTATTCGACGAGGCGCACACGTTCACCGGCGCGCAGGGCGCGGAGACCGCGTGCCTCATCCGCAGGCTCAGGGCGTTCTGCGGTCGCGACGCGCTTGAGACCGTGTGCGTCGCGACTTCGGCGACGATCGTGGATCCTGCCAACCCGGACGCGGCGACCGAGTTCGCCTCCCGCTTCTTCGGCGTGCCGAGGAGCGAGGTCGTAACGGTCGGCGAGGCCTACGAGCGCGAGGTGTGGCACCAGCGGCGCGCCGTGCCGCGCACACCGCGGGAAGACGTGGCCGAGCTGCTGAGCGCGTGCGTCGTCGCGGTGGACGACGAGGGCAGCGGCGGCGAAGCCGTGAGGGCCGTCTATCGACGGTTGGCGGGCGAGGATCTCGCGGGCGGAGATTGGCGTGAGGCGCTGCACGACGCGCTGTCGCGGAACGAGCTCGTTTATGCGCTCACGGAGACGCTGGCTGCGCCGCGCGCGCTCCACGAGCTGCCTCCCGAGCTGGAGGTTCGGCTCGGCCGCCCCGTTTCGGAGGCGGAGATCCTCACCTGGCTGACGCTCGGGGCCGCCGCCGTGGCGGACGGACGCCCCCTCCTCCGCCCGGTCGTGCACGGGTTCGTGCGTGGGATCAGCGGGGCCGTGGTGAGTTTCCCCGAAGGTGAGGCGGAGCCTCGTCTATGGCTGGCCGCCGAGGACGAGATCGACGCGGCCGGCGGCGAGGCCCTGCACGCACACTTCCCGGTGATGACCTGCTCGACCTGCGGGCAGCACTACTTCACGACCTTCCTCAAGGACTTCGAGTTCAGCGGAGGCGGGCCAGGTGGTGGCGAGACCGCCGGGGACTCTTCGTTCTGGGAGCCTCTGGAAGAGGCGCAGGGAGGGCACCGGGTCGTGCTCGTCGACCGTCTGGTTGGCGGCGCCGAGGACGAGGACCTGGACGAGCACGCGCGCACGGCGCCCCTCCACTTCTGCAGACGTTGCGGCGCCGCGCACCCGGAGGCCGTGACCCGTTGCCTCCACTGCGGCGCCGCGGGCGCGACGTTCATGCTGTACGCTGTGCGCCAAAAGGAAGACCGTGAAGGTCTCCTGACGAGCTGTCTCTCCTGCAGCTCCAACGGGCGGCGCATCGGGACCACGTACCGGGAGCCAGCCCGGCCCGTGCGGGCCACGAACGTGGCGGACGTGCACGTGCTGGCCCAGGACATGGTCCACCAATCCGAGCGTCGCCGCCTGCTGGTGTTCTGCGACAACCGTCAGGACGCCGCGTTTCAGGCTGGCTGGATGAAGGACCACGCCCGACGCTTCAGGCTGCGCGCGCTGATGGCGGAAGGGCTCCAGGGAGGACCGGTCTCGGTGGGGGACCTCGCGATGCACCTCGACGACGTTCTCGAGAAGGACGACGCTCTCTCACGCGCGCTCGTTCCGGAGGTGTGGCAGGTCGTTCGCAGGGAGGGGGGCGGCGGCCGTCACGAGGAGGAACGCCGCAAGTTCCTCAGGATCCAGGTGCTTCGCGAGATCACGCTGTCGTCGCGTCAGTCGGTTGGCTTGGAACCCTGGGGTCGGATGAAGGTCGATTATGAGGGGCTCGACGCGGGCCTGCCCTGGATCCAAGAGCACGCGCACACCCTTACCATGCCCGCCGAGGACCTCCGCGAGGGTGTGGCCAGCCTGCTCGACTACCTGCGGCGCAAGCGCGTCCTGCACGACCCTGTGCGCGGGATCTTCACCAAGTACTGGATGGACGGCGATCTCGAGATCCAGCAGGGGTACCTGCCGCAGCTCGGAGCGCCGGTTGGGACCAAGTTGCGCCGCGGCGCGGACGAGAAACCAGAGCTCGTGACGCAGTGGCTGAGCGACCGGGGAGACACGACGGTTCGGCAGATGGCAAGGAAGTGGGGCGTCGAGCCGGAGCAGTGCGAGCCGTTCCTTGAGAGCCTGTTCGGAATGCTCGTCGAGCGCGGGTTCCTCGCGCCCGTCCGACTGAAGGGCTCGCGGGGCAATCCGCTGCCGAGCGTGACGGGCGTCTATCAGGTGGACGCGGATCGCCTGAGGATGCGCGCGAACCACGGCGTGTTCCGCTGTCGAAGCTGCCGGCGCCGCTCGCCGCGCCCAGGGCCCCGGCGCGCGTGTCTCGCATGGCGTTGCCAGGGCGAGGTCGAGTTCGTCCCCGAGGATCCTGACAACTACGATCTCCAGTTGCTCGACCAGGGCTACACGATGCTGCGCCCTGAAGAGCACACCGCCATGGTCCCCCACGACGAGCGGGAACGGCTGGAGAACCTCTTCAAGGGCGACTCCGAGGCCATCAACGCGTTCGTGTGCACGCCCACCCTCGAGCTCGGTGTGGACATCGGCCAACTCGACGCGGTGCTCATGCGCAACGTGCCGCCGCTGCCCGCGAACTACTGGCAGCGCGCCGGGCGGGCGGGCAGGAGGCACCGCATGGCGGTCGACCTCACGTACTGCCGGCCCGTGTCTCACGACCGGGCGTACTTCGGCGATCCCCTCAAGCTGCTGGCGGGACGCGTGGACCCCCCGGCATTCAACCTGCGCAACGACCTGATGGTGGCCAAGCACGTGCATGCGATGGCCGTCACGCGGCTGCACCAGTATGTGCGCGCCGCCTCCAGGTCGGATGCCGAACGTCGCGCGATCGACGCGACGCTCCGGACGTGCCTGCCTGACCGGGTGTCCGACTACCTGTTCGAGGACGGCAACGTCCGGCGTGCCCCGTTCGACCTCGCTCCGCTCCGAACGCTCATCGCCGACAACGCGGACGACCTCGCGCGCTATGTCGAGGGGGCCTTCCAACAGGGATGGCCCGAGCCCGACCGCGACGTGATCCGCGCGGACGCGCTGCGTGCGCACATCGACGACATGGTGGATGGGCTTCAGGCGGTCATCGCTCGCCTCGCCCGCCGACTCCGTTGGGCGCTCGAGCAGATCAAGCGGCTCAATGAAGTTCGCGAGCGCCAGGGCACGCTCGAACCCGAGGATGATGCCCTGTTCCGGCGTTGTGACGCGCTGGTCAAGCGGCTCAAGGGCACGGCGCGACGGACTCGGCGTGAGGCCGAGGGCTACGACGACGTGAACACGTTCGGCGTGCTGGCCGCGGAGGGGTTCCTCCCCGGCTACGGACTCGAGGTGGGCTCGGTCCTCGGAAGCGCCGAGATCCCCTTCTGGCGAACCGGGGCCATGGAGTTCGCGCTTCCCAGGCCGCCGAGCATCGCGCTCCGCGAGTATGTGCCCGGCAATCTGATTTACGCCAACGGGAACAGGTTCGTCGCCCGACGCTTCCATCGCGACATCGACGAGCAGCGGGCGGAAATGCCGGTCTTCGAGGTCTCGACGGAGCGCCAGGCCGTCAAACAGACAAACCTCGGGGTGGCTGCTGCCGCTCCCGGCGCGGCCGTTCTTCCCACCATCTCGGTGTGTGACGTGGATCTCGTTCATCAGTCCCACATCTCGGACGAGGAAGAGCTCCGCTTTCAGATGGGCGTCGCGGTCTACGGACTGGAGCGCGACCAGCACAATGGAGGGCGGGCGTACCGTTGGGGGGCGCAGAGCCTCCATGTCCGGCGCGGTGTCCGACTCCGACTCGTCAACGTCGGAGCCTCGCGCGCCATCGAGCGGTACGGCACCTTCGGCTATCCCATCTGCACCGTGTGCGGTTTGAGCGTCTCCCCGCTCTCCTCCGAACGGCAGCGAGAGCACTTCGAGCAGTCGCACCTGGAGCGGTGCGGGAGGAGCGTGGCGCCTGTCGGCTTCTACGCGGACGTGGTGGCCGACGCGCTTTCCCTTCCCGCGTGCCCGGACCAGGAGACCGCGTACAGCGTGCTCGAGTCTCTGCGGATTGCGGCCACGCGGGTGCTCGACATGCACTTGGAGGATCTTCAGATCCTCGTGTTGGGTCACGTCGACCGGGACGACGTGGACGGGCTCCTCTGGGACCCGATGCCCGGGGGATCCGGCCTGCTCGATCAGATCTGCGAGCGGTTCGAGGAAATCACCAGCGTGGCCCGCGAAGTCGTCGAGTCGTGCCCGTCCGCCTGTGAGACCTCATGTGTGGACTGCCTCCAGACGTTTCGCAACGGGTACTACCACAAGCATCTGTCACGGAAGGTCGCGCTGGGGCGGCTCACGGCTTGGGGCCCCCGCCTGGAACTCGCCCACGACATCCCTCCGAAGCAGCCATCGCCTGACCCGCGCGAGGGAAGCCACCCGGTCAACGAATACGAACGGCGCCTGCGGCACCTGCTGCTCGCCGCGGGCTTCGAGGAAGGTGTGCGGGGCCGTCAGCTGCAGCTCGACCACGCGATCGGCACGACGACGCCGGATGTGTTCTACCGCGCCCCCCATCACACCGAAGACGAGGGGATCTGCATCTATCTGGACGGCCTGAGCGGTCACCTGCACGGGAACCCCGAGACGGCCGAGCAGGACCAACGGATCCGGGGTTGGCTGCGCAACAACGGCCACGAGGTGATCGAGATCGCCGCCAGCGATCTGGACGACGAAGGCGCCATGGTGCGGCACTTCAGGAAGCTGGCGAGCTACCTCGGGGACGCCAACCTGAGGACGTCCGTCCAGGCCGACACCCGGTGGTTCCGGGGCGGCAAGGACGACGAGGAAGTACCCTCCGGGCCCGTACTGCGGCTGGTGCGCCCCGAGCCGCGGCAACGCTGGGTCACGTCCCTACCGCTCGTTCCGCTGAAGGTGGCCGCCGGATCGTTCGGCGATCCCAACGAGAGCCTGGACGAGGACGGCTGGGAGTGGGTGACGATCGACACGCATCATCGCCCGAGCCGGGGGATGTTCGTCGCCAAGGTGGTCGGCAAATCCATGGAGCCCGCCGTGCCCGACGGCTCCTATTGCCTGTTCCGGAGTCCCGTTGGGGGCAGCCGCCAGGGAAAGACGGTCCTTGTCCAGCTACTGGACGAGGGCGACCCCGAGACCGGCGAGCGCTACACGGTGAAGAGATACGAAAGCGAGAAAGCGACATCGGCTGACGGCACCTGGCGGCACGTGCGCATCACGCTGAGGCCCGTGAACCCCGACTTTGCACCCATCGAACTCATCGCCGAGGACGAGGAGGCGCTCCAGGTGGTCGCGGAGCTGATCGAGGTGCTTGGTATGGAGGTGGCGGAGTGATGGGCGGCAGTGGTGCGCCGACGGGTGCTGGCTGGAGTGCTCCCGGCGCGTCGAGAACATCTCACGCAGGAGCGATGTGACATGGCCGACATGCCATGGCGGGATGCGATTGAAAAGGTGCTCCGAGACGAAGGGGATGCGCTTCACTATGCCACCATCGCCGAACTCATCGTCTCGAACGGGCTACGGAAGTCGGTGGGCGCAACTCCAGCAGATACCGTTGCTTCGGTCATTAGCACATCGCTGAAGGACGAAGGCGAGGTATCACCGTTCCAACGTGTACGACGAGGCGAGTACACGCTGCGGGACGTGGGGCAGAAGGCGGCAGCTGCCGCCGATGAAGCACACGATGAGGACGTCGGCCAGGAGGCCGATACAGGTCCGATCCAAGCCTTAGGAATGTACTGGGAACGTGACCTCGTCCGGTGGACACCGAGACCGGCCATCTTGGGCCGCCAACAGATTGGTGCCGATCCGGTGGACATGTCCGGGCAGCTTGGGGTCTACCTTCTCCATGACGTGCGAGGAGTGGTCTACGTGGGGCGCTGTACGGAGCGCCCCCTGGGCATCCGACTCTACGAGCACACCTGTGACCGGCTGAAGACGCGCTGGAGCCGGTTCTCGTGGTTCGGTCTGAGCCCGGTCAACGAGAGCGGGCGTCTCGGTGAAGTGGCAGGTGGGTACGATGCCCTCAACATCGTGACCGCGATGGAAGCACTACTGATAGAGGCCCTGGAGCCACGGCAGAACCGTCGGCGAGGCGACGGCTTTTCAGGCGTTGAGTACATCCAGGCGGAAGACCCCGAGATCGGGAAGGCGCAGATGGTAGCGTTGATGGACGAGTTCAAGAAGCGCATGGGCGGGTGACCCCCGTCACATCAAGTCAAGTCAAGCGTCGTACAGAGGGACGGCGCGCGATCCATCTCGCACGAACGGACGCTCCCCGCGTCGCACCTGCCCCGAGCACGACAAGCGTCTTCCTCTGGCCCCCGTCGATGCCGAAGTCGGAAAGATTCATTGCATCGCAGTTGGACTGTCTACGATAACGACTCTGCGTTTGTGCTGCGCAGTACCATGCATCCCCGGAGCACGAGCCACAAGGCGAGTGCTCCCCCCTGAATTTCCACCTCCCCAAGCACCGCCGACGCGCTTTGTCGCTTGCGCCCGGCTTCAGCGTGGCTTTCTGTTCCCCGGCCCGGCGCTATCGGTGCTACTGGGAGGGGTGTAGGTGAGGGTCATGCTCCCGGCACCGTCGTCCGTCAGCACCAGATCGGAAACCCATGCGTGGCCCGTTCGTCGCCAAGTCACCCTGGTGGCCGTCTTCTGTGCTGGAGATCCGAATCGCCGCTCGAGTCCGCTCCTCAGTCCGGCGAGGAAGCCCGCATTGCTGACGGGACCGAACGTCTCCTCGATGCGCACGGGTGTCTTCGACGGGCCGAACGTCGCGACCACGCGGAGGCGTACGCCGTTCAGCGCCCCGGTGAACGTGCTCGTCTCTGACGCCGTATCCCCCGCGCGGGCTTGGAGCCCCTCGCTTCGGAGCTCTCGCAAGACCTGACTCCGCGACGCGCTCCAGGCGATGCCCCGGTACTCGAACGGTTGCGCGGCTCGCCCACGGTCCTGTGACGAGCCGCCCTGGGGACAAAGCGCTACCAGGCCGAGCGCGACATAGACGAACCAGCCCACCAGCCCAGCCCCACGGTAGCCTGGACGCAGCACGCCGCCGGGAACCACCGCCGTGCTCCTGGTCCTTGACCACATAGACATCGATGCCATCCAGTCCCTCATCGGGCCCAGTGCGGCGCTCCAAGAGGGAAACGAGGGAATCTCCCTGGAACGCGAGCGTTCCGACGTGGTCGTGCAGAGCGCCGCTCGGACGCGGCACACGGGTCGTCTAACGCACCCCACACGCGACTCACTCATGGTGTAGCGCTTCGACAGGATCCGCGCGCACCGCGCGGCGCACCGGAACGAACGCTGCGGCCGCGGCGACGGCGAGCAGGAGCGCGGCGCTGGCGACGAGGGTGAGCGGATCGGCCGGCTGCACCTGGAACAACAGAGCACGCATGGCGCGGGACAGCACGAGCGCTGCAGGCAAGCCTACGGCGGCGCCGAGCGCGGCGGCCCCGAGCGTTTGCCTCACGACCAGCCATACGACGTCGTTACGCTGTGCGCCGAGCGCCATGCGCACTCCTATTTCCCTGGTGCGCTGGGTGACGCCGTAGGCGGTGAGCGCGTAGATGCCTATCGCGGCGATGGCCAGCGCCAAGAGGCCGAAGGCAGAGAACATGGCCGCGCCGAGCTGCCAGGAGCGCCAGCTGGGCGCGATCCGCTCTACAAGGGGCTCAACGCGGATATAGGGCACGTCCGGCTCGGCCGTCTGGAGCGTGGTCCGCACCTCTCGCTCAGCACGTGCTGCAGGAACGCGGGTGCGCACCAGGAGTGCCGTGAAGGCCGTCGAGAGCAGGTGCAGGTTGTAGGGGACGTAGTAGCTCGGCGGTGCGGTAGGAATGCCCTTGCTGCGCGTGTCGCCGACCACGCCGACCACGCGGATGCACCCCGAGTTCTGCCAGAACAGGCATTGGCCAAGCGCGTCTTGGCCTGGCGCTATGAGCCGAGCAAGGCTGCTCCCCACGACCGCCACCGGGGTCGCACCCTCGGCATCGTCCGCGTCGGTGAACCCACGGCCCCGCAGGATGGGGATGCCCACGGCCGCGAAGTAGTCCGCTGTCACCACGTGCAGGAAGGGCAGGCCCGGCACCGAGTCGTGGCCGGAGGCCCTGAGTCCAGGCGTCACCGCACTCCCACTGTAGGGAGTTCCCACGGACGCGGCCGCGCTGACCACCAGCGGATCGCTCTGGACCCGCCGCAGCAAGCGCAGGTAGAGCGCGTCCTGGGAATACAACTGGTCCGTGAGCGTGAAGGAATAGCCAAAATCGATGCTCGCAACGAGCACGTGGCGCAAGTCCACCCCGTAGTCGAGGGTTTCGGCGTTGCGAAGGCTGCGCACGAAGAGTCCGGCACCTACCAGGAGCACCAGCGTGAGCGCCACCTGGATGGCCAGCAGGCCCGAACGCAGGCGACCCCGCGCCTCGGTCGCGTCGCGCCCGCCGGACCTGAGGAGATCGGTCGCGTCGGTGCCGCTCAGGTGCCAAGCTGGGATGCTCCCTGCCACTACTCCTGCGAACGTCGCGGTAAGCACCGTGAAGAGGAGAAGGTGCGGCTCCAAGAGACTGGCGGAGTGCAGCATACTGGGAAGAAGACATGCCCGCACCGCCGAGCTGCCCCAGACGGCCACCAGCCACCCAGAGGCGCCCCCAGCTGCGGCGAGCACGCAACTCTCGAGCAGCATGTGGCGAACGAGCTGGACCCGACCGGCCCCGAGCGCCAGGCGGACAGCGAGATCGCGACGGCGCGCGAGGCCACGGGCGAGGAGCAGGTTCGCGATGTTGCCGCATGCTACCAGCAAGACCGCGCATGCCAGACCGCTCAGCCAGAGCGCCACCTCGGCGTCGCTCGACATGCTCGGCTCGCTGCCACGCTGGGCCGAGCGCAGGCTGCGGGCCTCCTGAATGGGCCGCAGAAGGACCTTCGTCTTCTCCCACGACGCGGCTAGCGAGCTGCGGCCGTTGATCAACGTGGCCTGGGCCGCCGCCACCTCCGGCGTCACGCCAGGCGCTAGACGCGCGAGAATCGTGACCCCGGACCAAAACCGACTGCTCAGCAGGAACGCCGCGATGTTGAGATCGCTCGCGGAGCGCCGAAGCGGTAGCCATATGTCAGGCTCGGTGAGATCGCCGCCAGTGAAGCCCTTGGGCGCGACGCCCACGATCACATAGTCCGACTTGCCGATCGGGAGCGTGCGGCCCAACACCCGGCGCTCACCCTGAAGGACGCGGCGCCAGTAACGGTAACTCACCACAGCGACCGCCGGCGCACCCACCAAATCCTCATCCGAGTCGAAGAGCCGGCCGAGGGCCGGTTGAGTACCGAGGAGCGAGAAGTAGGATGCCGTGACCCCCCTGACCCGCACCGGTCGCGCGTCGGCGCCCTGCCCCAAGCTGACCGTCGCGGAGTCTGAGGCCGCCACCGACTGAAATGCCGGAACGCTCCGGAGAGCCTCGTAGGTCGGGAGCGATGTGGCCGAGCCGGTTACGACGTGGCCGTTGCCGATGTCCGACGAGAAGTAAAGGCGCTCCACTCGGTCGGGGGCCCGTACATGCGTCGGCACCTCGAACAACAGGGCGTCCAACACACTGAACATCGTCGTGTTCGCGCCGATCCCGAGGGCCAGCGTGAGGATCACGCCCGCAGTGAAGCCGGGGCTGGCCTTCAGGCCACGCAGCACGACACGAAGGTCACGGAGCATTCGCAACGGCTCTCTACTATCGACTGCCGACCGGGAGCAGCGCCGAGGTGCGCGCCGCTCTCGTGACGCCCATCGAGACGACTCGCGGCCGTTCATGAGCCCGGAGCACAAGCGGCGTCCGGGCTCACGCGTGCCCGGAGGAGCTTCGGCCCGAGGATGCAGTCGGGCAGCGTCATGAGCCATCCTTCTGGGCGTGCGGGCACGAACGACCGGCTGAGACGCGCCTGAAGGCCATCGTACAGGCAGCACCTCGACAGCGCCAGTGCCTCTTGTGCTCGCGAATAGCGCTCCCGTCGCGCCTCTCTGGTGCATTGCCGCGCTCTTCCGCGAGACGAGCGGAGATGCACCGGGCACCCGCACGGTACGCGCGGGTCACGCACCGCAGCTCAATCCACGCGGCGCCTCTGGTCTTCCCGACCTGATCCGGTTCTCGGAGCGGCTCAGGGCGCACCGGCGGCGCGGCCTGAGTGGGCAGTCGGGAGGCGGGTGGCGTAGTGGCTCGCGACGTAGACGGTGGCAAGCGGCGTGCGCACCGCGGCCTTGAGGCCGAGCAGCGCGACAAAGGTGCGCGCCGGCAGATCCCCGATGTTGAGAGGATAGGCGATGACGAGCGCCGCATGGTGACGGAAGAAGACAGTCCGGAACGCGGCGAGGTTCTCGCCGGTGCGCGGAAGCGTGCGAGCATAGCGCCCCGTCTGGTAGTAGACGAGCTCCGGCTCATTGGAGTAGATGACGTCGTAGGGCCGCGAATGATTGTCGATCCAGCGGATCGCAGGGCTATCGATCCAGTCGATGCTCGAGTAGAAGCGCCCCACGTGATTCACCGTGCGTACGCCCTGTTGGATCTCGCTCCAGGAGCCCTGCATCCACGCTCCGAGCAAGAGCACGAGCGCCAGGTTCATGACCGTCGTGTGCGGGTGCTTGCCAAGCGCGTAAGCGGACGCGGCCGCCGCCATCGTGGCAAGCACGAGGACCGGCAGAAAGAGGCGCGCGTCGAATGGAATCGCGGGGTCGGCGAAGAGTCGCGAACCCACGACCACCGCGACGTAGAGAACGGCGTAGAGGGAGCCGAGCAGCGCCAACTCCTTGCGCGTCGAGGCCCACCACTCGCCGGTGCGCCAGGCGGCGAGGATGACGAGCACGCCCAACGTGGCGAGCAGCAGCGCGGTCAGCTCTCCGCCCGGCCACGACATCGGGACGAGCCAGAGGGGGCCCAGCTGGGCGAGCTCGGTCAGGTTGGCGTGCAGCATCGAGAAGTAGGGGCCGACGTGGCGAATGGCGGTGCCGGCAGCGGCGACGTAGCTGTGCCACCAGGCCAGAAAGAGGAGCGACGGGGTTCCGGCGATGGCCGCGCCCGTCAGTCGGTCGCGGACGGAGCGGCCGTGCATCGCTGCCCATAGGACGACAAGGGCGCTGCCGGCGATGCCCACATAGCGGACGGAAAGAGCCGCGGCGGCGAGCAGTCCGTAGCCGATGGCCCACCGAGGCTTCTTCAGCATCAGGTAGAACATGGGCAGGGTAAGCGCCAGGTAGCTGGGCTCCGACCAGATCGCCATGTCGATCTTGGCATAGGTCGGAGTGAGGAAGAGCAGCAGCGCAGCGAGCACACCAGCCCAGTCGCCGAACGCTGACGCGACGATGAGGAACGCGAACGCGAGCGCCACGCCCGAAGAGGCTGCCATGACCCAGAGTGCCGACGGGTAGGAGCGCACGCCGAGACTGATGGGAAGTGCCACGAGTGCCGGGAAACCCGGAGGGTAGTGGGCGAGCGTCGACACCGAATCGGAGCTCGCCCAGGATGCGAGCGGAACGGCGAGCGTCCCCGTGCGCGCCAACGACTTGGCCGCGCCGAGGTACTCGACGGAGTCGCTGCACGAGCCTGGCGTGAGGGGCGAGAGGTTGATGCTCAGGACGGCGTACGTCGCGCAGACGCCGATGACGAGCGCGAGGATCAGGCGACGGGCGTCGCGACTCACGGAGCGTCTCCCCGGCTGAGGCCTCTGCCCGGGCCCGGAGTCGGGCCCGCGGTCCATGGGGAGCAGGCTACCGGGCGCGGAGGCCCGGCCCGGAAGGCAAGCGCAGGTGAGGTGGGGCGCGCCGCGAAGAGCTAACGCGCGAGCGGAGTGGTGGGGGATGGGGCTGGAAGGCTGGGCCCGATTGGTCCCTCAGTTGGCCCAGAAGCTGGATGGCGCGTGTCCGCCACGACGGGCGTGACGTACGAGCCCGCCACGCCTAGGCGCTGGGTGCGAGGGACGCTTCGGCGACGTGCGACAGGCCGTGCGGTGGCGGAGCGCGAGGAGGGACCGTCGGTCGACTGAGGCGACCCTCATCCCGGGGAGCGGTACCTGAGTCGCGGACAGCGCGCGCCGCCCCTGCCGCGCTCTTGCCCCTCACTGCCCCCTTCCCCCGCTCCTGCTCTCGATTCCAGCGCGTGGGCTGGTCGCCGGCCAAGCAGGTCAGGCTCGGTGTGCGTGGAAACCCCTCAGACCACGCCCACCATGTCCACGCCCAAGCCGTTTCTCAAGTGGCCCGGCAACAAGCATGGCCTTGCAGCCGAGCTGTGCAAGTCCTTGCCGCCCGGGCGACGCCTCATCGAGCCCTTCGTCGGCTCGGGTGCCGTGTTCCTGTCGAACGCGCACAGGTACGACCGCTTCCTCGTCGCCGACATCAACCCTGACCTCATCGCCCTCTTCAAGCTCCTGCAGGGTGAGGGGGAGGATTTCATCGATGAGTGCGCGCGGCTCTTCAGCAAGCACACGAATCAGGAGGACGCGTACTACCGCCTCAGGAGCGAGTACAACACGGTGACCGACCGACACCGCAGGGCCGTGCTCTTCCTCTATCTGAACCGCCACGGCTTCAACGGCCTCTGCCGCTACAACCGTTCCGGCGACTTCAACGTGTCGTTCGGGCGGTACGCCCGCCCCTACTTCCCGCGCCGCGAGATGCTCGGTTTCCACCACGCGGTCGCGCACAACGTCGAGTTCCGCGTCGCGAGTTTCGAGTGCTCTCTGAGCGAAGCCGGACCCGGCGACGTCGTCTACTGCGACCCTCCCTACGTCCCGCTCACTGCTACGGCCGGCTTCACCGCATACGCGGGAACACCCTTCGGCCCCGATGCCCAGCGTATGCTCAGCGAGAGGGCCCGTGAGGCTGCCCGACGCGGCGCGGTCGTCGTGCTCTCCAATCACGACACGCCGTACACGCGCGCCCTCTACGAGGGCGCCCGCATCCAAGCCCTCCAGGTTCCGCGCTTCATCGCTGCCGACGCGCACAGTCGTGGCGCGGCTCCCGAGCTCATCGCGACCTTCGACGGCAGTAAAGCGCCTATACGTGCAGTGGCCTGACGACTCCTGCTCGGCCCGGCGCCCACGTCCCAGTTCGGCGTTCCGATGTCCATCACGCCGACCTGGGAGGCCACTGCCGTCGTGCGTCGTAGTCGCACATGCCGGGCGTCCGGGCCGTTCCGCTGCCAAGTCTGGAGGAGGACACTGCCCGGATAGCCCCGGAAGTGCTCGAGGGCCGGTCCCACAGGTGCGCGCGACACTCCGCACATGCACTAACATAGTGCAGTACAACGACTTGAAGACACGCCGTCGCCGCGCACACCCCGGTGAGGCTCGAAAGCGAGTACGGTGGCTCAGGCGGGGGCTACCGGGTCCCTGAAGAAGTGCTGTACCGTGCGTTCAAAAGGGACGAGGAGAGCGCATCGAGCCCCGGCGACGCACCTGGCGTGCAGGTCCGAGTCCGGTAGGGTGGCCCGAGCTCACGGTTGGCCTCCCCGAATCGGATTTTCAAACACCAAAGAGGCGGACCATGCAGGAGACTGTGATACAGGGCGTATCGACCGCACTCGAGGCCATGCGGCGAGCCATCGAGGACCTGGCTCGGGGCACCACCTACCTGAGCACTCCGGAAGCGGTCCAACTCTGCCCCTTCGAGCTCAGCGAAGAGACGCTACTGGCCTACCCTGCGTACATCGTGCCCCGGTTCCTCAAGAACCCCATGGCGCGGCGCAAGACCTATCTCTGGGACCCCCGCGACATCCGCGACCTGCCGGTCATCCTCCGGCGGTGGGAGGATGCCATCCGCAGGGGCCCGGACGCCCTACATGAGTTCGTCGCTGCTCGCAATGGCGAGCTGAAGCAGCGGGACCTGGATGCAATGGCCTTACCTCGCGAGAAGGAGAAGGAGGCGGCATGAGTCGCGGGAAACGCAACACGAGCGACCAATGGGATGTGAAAGGCCACGACGTCCCCGGCGGCCGACTGACCCGGTCCCTGGTGAAAGGGCTTGCCGGACTCGACGACGAGGCCCGGATGACGGCGAAGACCCAACGCCGCAGGGCTCTCAACCGCATCCGCAGGTACGCCCGGAACGTAGAGGACCCTCTGGACCGGGAGGCTCTCTGGGCTCTCATCCCCGTCATCGGCTACAAAGGCTATCCCGCCTGGGACGAGGTGGTCGCAGGAGTGCAAGTGATGGACCTGCTGGACCTGGCTCGGCGGGGCGAACACCACATAGAGATGGATGCACGCCGCGACAGGGACGCGCAGATGAGCGAACGCCGCACCTGCATGCACAGCGTCGACGAATACCTGCGGTGGCAGGAAAAGGAAGAGTTCGCCCCTGAGACCGTTGCGACCGCAGCCTCGGCTCTTCGACGTCTCTTGGCCGTACAGGACCCGGTCGGCGAGCGGTACGCAGTCCGGCGAATCGCCACACTGGTCCGAAGCGACGGAAGGCGCATCCTGGACCACCTCGCCGACTCCGGACGGACGGGTCAGCGGGTCGACAAGAAGACGTACGGGAAGAACAGGAAAGTCTTGAAGGCGTGGTTCAACTGGGAGCTGCAGCGAGAGAAGGAGCGGGCGGAGGAGAGGCGGCGTCAACCGCTCTATTCCATGGCCATCTTCGACCCGGAGAAGGTCGGCTACAGCACACCCACGAAAGACGCTACCGCCACGGTAGACGACCGCGATTCACGGCGCTTCTACCCGGAGCAGATGGACGCCCTGTACGCCGCGGCAAGTGAGACTTGGCAGGTCATCCTGACCGTGATGCGCTGCTTGGGCCTCCGACCCGGAGAATTCATCCACATCCGCTGGCTCGACGACGTACGGCCCCTCCCCAACGGCAACGGATACGAGATTAGGCTCGAAGGCGGCCGCGGCCTGGACTCCCGGTGCGGTTGTCGGCAGTGCCGCTCCCGAAAAGGCTGGGCTCCCAAGAACGGCCCTCGGCGCTACATACTCGACCGCAGATACGATGAGGTCGGATGGCTGGCACCCGCCATCGCGAAGCTGGATGCGTGGGTGCGCATGCGAAAGCCCGCCCGCGGCGACTACCTGTTCCCGGACCCGGATGACCATAGCCGTCCTTGGACTTCGAACAAGCTGAACAAGGCGCTCCACGCCTTGGGCAAGGCGGCCGGCGTCACCACGGGTCGCGCCAGGCCGGGGTCCAGGACATTCCATTCCCTGCGCCACACCTGCGCGTCGGAGCTCCTGGAAATCGGCGTCGACCATGCGCACGCCGCATGGTGGATTGGAGACTCCTTGCGGGAGTTCCAGAAGACGTACGGTAGGCCGACCGACGAGGCTATGGCCCATTCCATCTTCGCCCCGATCACCACCCGGAACGAGCGTCTCGGAGGCAAAGAGAGCAAGTAGCTAAGCGACGGAAGTCAAAACGGGTTCCAGACCCAACCTTCCAGAGGTTGGCTGGAACCCGTTCTCTTTTCTAGCTCGCTATGGTCGCTGCAGGACTCGAACCTGCGACTTCCACGATGTGAACGTGGCGCTCTACCAGCTGAGCTAAGCGACCGCGGCGCCGGGCCGGGGCTCGGCCCGGCGCCCTGTCAGTACCCCCACGGGGACTCGAACCCCGGTCACCTGGCTGAGAACCAGGCATCCTTGGCCACTAGACGATGGGGGCGTCTACGTCCGTTGGTTCGGAAGCCCTGAAGTCTAAAAACCACGTTCGAGGAGCGTCAAGGCCGCCCGGACCATCGGTGACGGTCCGCACTCGACTCACCACAGCCTCTCAACCCCCCACACCGATCGCGTGTCCTCGGTTAGCGATGTCCGCCCCGTGGAGGGCGGGCCGACCTAGGTCCGAGAACGGGGGCCCGCAGCGTGCTTCGTTCTCCTGGCACAGGAGTTCCTCACCGGGGCTCCGCTGAAGGAAACTGTCCATGGCGGATAAACTGACCAACGGATCGATCCAGGGCTGGCTCGGGTCGCACAAGGGGTGGAGCCGGAAGTCCAACAGCCTCTTCAAGGACTACCGTTTCCCCTCCTTCCGCGACGCCATCGTCTTCGTCAACCGCATCGCCACGCTCGCGGATGACGCCAATCACCATCCCGACATCGACATCCGGTACAAGGCCGTGCGGGTCATCCTGAGCACCCACGACGCCGGCGGCATCACCGTAAAGGACCTGGCACTGGCGGAACAGATCGACTTCGCCACGTCCGCGGGCTGAGCCGAGGACGTCCGGCTTCCGGCCGGGACGGGCCCCGGGGTCGGAGGCGCCCCGGCGTTCCCTCAAGCCACCACCCCCCGCACCGCCCGCGCCAGGACGTCCAGCGCCCGCTCCGCCTGCTCGTTCGTCACCACCACCGGGGGCGTGAGCTCGACCACGTGGCTCCGCTCGCCCGACGGCAGCACGAGCACACCATCGCCCAGGGCCGCCTCGGCCACGCGTGCCGCGCTCCCGGGCGCGGCGGCGCGCTCCGCACCCTGTACGAGCTCGACACCCACGAGCAGGCCGAGCCCGCGCACGTCCGCCACGGCGTCCACGTCGGCGAGCCGCTCCCGGAGCCCCGCCCGCAGCCTCCGACCGAGCTCCTCGGCCTGCTCGGGGAGGCGCTCCTGCTCGATCCGATCGAGCACGGCGAGGCCGGCGGCGCATGCCACGGGATGGCCCAGGAACGTGCTCGTGTGCACCGCCTCGCCGTCGCTCTCCGGCCACGCGTCCATGATCTCCGTCCGGCCCAGGCAGGCGCTCAGGGGCATCCCTCCCCCGAGCGCCTTCCCGAGGCAGACGAGGTCGGGCCGCAGCCCCACGCGCTCCGACGCGAGCAGCGCACCGCACCGCCCCACGCCGGTCATGACCTCGTCGGCCACGACG
>JBJKRG010000019.1:0-7190 GCA_046704805.1 Gemmatimonadaceae bacterium | reverse complement strand
ATCGCGCGCGAGATAGACGGTGGCCATGCCGCCCTGCCCGAGCTCGCGCTCGATGCGGTAGCGGTCGGCCAAGGCCGAGGCGAGGCGGGCAGCGGCGGCCGCGGCGAAGCAACCCCTGTTCCAGGCGGCGGACGCGGCCCTCGGGCCGGCCGCGACGGCGCGCACGGCGTGGTTCGCGCCCGGGCGCATCGAGGTGCTGGGCAAACACACCGACTACGCCGGCGGACGCAGCCTGCTGTGCACCGTGGAGCGCGGGGTCTGTCTCGTCGCGCAGCCGCGCGACGACGGCACCGTGCGCGTGATCGACGCCAGACTCGGCGAGCAGACGGAGTTCCCGTTCAGCCCGGACCTCGAGCCGCCGATGGGCCACTGGGCGAATTACCCGATGACGGTCGTGCGCCGGGTGGCGCGCAACTTCCCCGCGGCGCGGCACGGGCTCGACATCGCACTGGCGAGCGACCTGCCGCTGAGCGCCGGGATCAGCAGCTCGAGCGCCTTTTCGGTTGCGCTGTTCCTGGCCGTCGCACACTTCAATGACCTGCGCGACGACGCAGCGTACCGGCGCGAGATCCCCGATCTGGAAGCACTGGCGTCGTACCTCGGCTGCGTGGAGAACGGGGAGAGCTTCGGCTCGCTGGCCGGCGACCGCGGCGTCGGGATCTTCGGCGGAAGCGAGGATCAGACGGCGATCCTCTGCTGCCGGCCCGGCATGCTCAGTCAGTACTCGTTCTGTCCGGTGCGGCCCGAGGGGGCGGTGCGCCTGCCGCCCGGCTACGTCTTCGCCATCGCCAACAGCGGCGTGTTGGCGGAGAAGGCCGGCGCCGCACGCGAATCGTACAATCGGGCGTCGGTGGCGACGCGCGTGATCCTGCGGCTGTGGACGGAAGCGACGGGACGCAACGACACGTCGCTGGGCGCCGCCGTGGCGAGCGCCGCCGATGCTTCCGACCGAATCCGCACCCTCATCCGCGGCGCGACGCATGCCGAATACGCGCCCCAGGTGCTCGTCGACCGGTTCGACCAGTTCGTGGAGGAGAGCACGCGCATCATTCCCGGGGCGCGCGCGGCGCTCGAGGCCGGCGATCTGGAGCGGTTCGGGGCGCTGGTGGACGAATCGCAGAACAACGTGGAGCGGTGGCTCGGCAACCAGATCGCCGAGACGATCGCCCTGCAGCGCCAGGCCCGGAGCATGGGGGCCGTCGCCGCGTCGGCGTTCGGCGCCGGGTTCGGCGGCAGCGTCTGGGCACTGGTGCGGGAACCGGAGGTCGGGGAGTTCGCCCGCCGGTGGCTGGAGCGGTATCGTAATTCGTTTCCCCAGGCGGGACCCGCGGCCGACGTGTTCGTGACCGGTGCAGGCCCTGCCGCCCTGCAGTTGGCAAACCCCCAACGGTGAGGTGCGCATGTGGACGGAGTTCAAGGCCTTTCTGATCAAGCAGAACGCCATTGCGTTGGCGATCGCCGTGGTCATCGGCGTCGCCCTGAACACGGTGGTCCAGGCGATCGTGAACGACATCATCCTGCCCATCGTTCAGATCGTCACGCATCTCATCGCGCCCGTTCCCTGGCAGGAGTGGACCTGGTACAACTTCAAGGTCGGGGATCTGCTGAGCGCGATCCTCAACTTCTTCATCGTGGGCTTCGTGGCCTGGCGCATCAGCAAGATCTTCATCCGGCCGCCGGCCAAGGGCCCGGCGACGACGAAGACCTGCGACTACTGCAAGATGACCATCGACATCGGGGCGACCCGGTGCCCGCACTGCACCAGCCAGCTCACGGCGGCATAGCGGGTGTCGCGGGCGGGTGCCGCGACGCGCGCAACGGGTGCGGAGCGAGCCGGCAGGCGCGCCCCGGGGGCGAACCCCGGCGGCACGTACGCGAAGATCTACGCCGTCGTGCGGAAGATCCCGCGCGGACGCGTGGCCACGTACGGCCAGGTGGCGCGCCTGGCCGGTCTGCCGGGGCACGCGCGGCAGGTGGGGTACGCGATGGCGGCCCTGCCGTCCGGCACCGTCGTGCCCTGGCACCGCGTGATCAATGCCCAGGGGCGGGTGAGCCCGCGCCGCGCCGGACCGGGTGCCGGGGTCCGGCAGCGGCAGCTGCTGGAGCGCGAGGGGGTGGCGTTCGGCCCCCGCGGCGCGGTGTCGCTGGACCGTTACCGCTGGGAGCCTCGCGGCCGGCGGCGGTGAGGGGTAACGTGGAGAGCACGGCCGTGACCGTTCCCGAGATCGTGGTGCCGTAGAGGAGGTCGGGATCATGGTGGAGTATTTCAAGCGGTTGTTCGCGCACGCCCGTTGGGCCGATGCGCGCACCCTTCGATCGATCGTCGACAGCGAGCACCTGCCCGCGCACGCGCTGGAGCTGTTCGCACACGTCCTCGCCGCCGAGCACGTCTGGCTGAGCCGGATGCGTGGGGTGGCGGCGAAGATGGCCGTGTGGCCGACGATGACCATCGCCGAGTGCGACGCGCTGATGAACGAGAACCACGCCGGGTACTCGGCATATCTCGGCGAGATCACCGACGACGCGCTCGCCGAGTCGGTGTTCTACCGGAACTCGGCGGGGCACGAGTTCACGTCGACGGTCGAGGACATGCTGACGCAGGTGGCCATGCACGGGTCCTACCACCGCGGGCAGATCGCGGCGCTCGTCCGGGCGGCCGGCGACACGCCCCAGCCCACCGACTACATCGCCTTCGCGCGCGGAGCGCCGGCGGCGACGCGTCCGAACCCCTGAGCACCCCGTGAGTCCCGAGACCGCAGCAGAGTCCGCGCCGGAGCGGCGCCGGCTGTACAAACCGCTCGTACCGCGCGCCGCGTACTACCGCCACATCGCCCGCAACGTCCTCATCGGCACGACGATGGTGTTCGTGGCGCTGATGATCGGCGTGTGCGGCTATCACTTCACGGCCCGTCTGAACTGGCTCGACTCGCTGGTGAACGCCAGCATGATCCTCGGCGGCATGGGTCCGGTGGATCCGATCGCCAGCACGGCCGGCAAGTGGTTCGAATCGTTCTACGCGCTGTTCAGCGGGGTGGTGTTCATCGGGTCGGTGGGCGTGGCGCTGGCCCCGATGGCGAAGCGGTTCATGCACCGGTTCCACCTGGACATCGAGGCGGACGACGGTGACTAGACGCGTTCGTGACTTGACACCGCGCGTAGCGGACGGCAGCGTAGGAGCCATGACGATGCCGATGTGCGCCTGCCGCTGGTCCTGGTATTCGACCCCACCCACGGGCCGAAGCTGGAGGCGCGCGCACCGGTAGTCGAGCGCAGTCGCGAAACCCCAGGCGGTCCGTGTTCACACGGGCCGCCTTTTCTCTTGCCCGTCACGAGGTCACGATGCTGGACGTCACACCGAATGTCCGTCCCCGAGTGCCGCGGTTCGTGGAGCAGCGGTGGCACGAGTACACGAACGACGACCACGACGAGTGGGCGCTGCTGTTCGAGCGGCGTACGCGCGCCCTGCGCGAAGTGGGGAGCGAGTTGTACCGGCGCGGCGCCGAGCGGGTGGGGCTCTGCCCCGACTGCGTGCCCGACCTGCGTGTGGTGAATGGGAAGCTGTCGCCCGTCACCGGATGGCGTGCGGTGCCGGTGAGCGGGCTGCTGCCGGCGCCGGAGTTCTTCCGCTGCCTGGCGGCGCGGACGTTCCCGACCACAGTGCACCTGAGACCGCGGGAGCAACTCGACCGCACCGGCGAGCCCGACGTCTTCCACGACGTGTTCGGGCACGCGCCGCTGACTGCGAGCCCGGCCTTCGGCGACTATCTGCAGCGGTTCGGACGGATCGCCCGCCGGGCGGAGCGGGAGGAGCAGATCCAGGGCATGGCGCGGCTCTACTGGTACACGGTGGAGCTCGGGCTGGTGCGCGAGGAGGGGGCGGTGAAGGCGTACGGCAGCGTGCTGCTCTCGTCCGGGGCCGAGTGCGCGCACGTGCTGGGGCCGGCGTGCGAGCGGCGGCCCTTCTCGGTGCCCGCCGTGCTGGCGCAGCCGTTCGCGATCGACGAGCTGCCGCCGGTGGCGTTCGTGGTGGACACGTTCGGGCTGCTGTTCCATGCGGCGCAGGAGGCCGCCGAGCTGCTGGGGATTCCGGACGCGGTGTGAGGGTGGCATCTTCCGCGCATGCGACCGGCGAACGCGGGACTCCGGAGCGCGCGCGTGGCGCTGACAGCGATACTGGCCGTCGGCGTGGCGGGGTGCGGTGGCCAGGCGAAGCAGCGCGCCGACTCGGTGGCGGCGGTGCAGATGACGCAGGCGGCCGACTCGCTGGCCAAGTCGCCCTGCGCGCCCACGGGGTGGTGGAAGGCGTGCAACCTCACCGAGCGGCTGATCCGCGCGGGGCTGGGCGTGCGGCTCGACTCGGCGCCGGCGCACGAGGGGCTGCCGGGCACGGGGCTGCTGTACCACATCGGGCACGCCACGCTGGCCGTGTACCTGTACGCCGACTCGGCGGCGCGGAAGGCGGCCGTGGCGAAGCTCGACACCTCGGACTTCATCGGCTACGAGGCCACGCAGGTGTATCCGCCGAAGAAGTCGCTCATCCAGTCGGCGAACCTGGCGTCGATCCTGCTGAGCCAGAGCGGCGAGCAGCGGCAGCGGATCGGGGACGCGATCACGGCGGGTCCGCCGCAGCCGCCGAGGAAGTAGGAGGCACGAGGAGGAGCAGGGCGAGCACGATCGGTTCCCCGACGCGTACGTGCCCCGTCCGGCGCCCGGCGAACCGCGCGACCGCAGCGAGCCAGGCCTCGTCCGGCATTCGAGCATCGGTCAGCGCCACCAACTCCTGCTCGGCTCCCGCGCCGAACGTCGAGGAGGCAGCGTGCCGCGCCTCCCGGGCCAGCGGAACGTAGCGGCTGCGGAGATGGCGCGGGCTGCGTGCGGCAATCGCGTCGATGCGCTGGAGCAGCCGGCGTCGTGAGCGGGCCGGCGCGCGGGCCGGGAGGTCGAGAGGTCCCAGAGCAGCTCGCCCGTCGCACCACGCGCGCAGCCGTCGCAGAACGGCGTCGACACACACGGGACGCAGCGTCAGGGCCGGGCCACCGCCCACCGCGGCCGCGTCGCGCACGCGGGCGACGACGGTAGTGATCCGCGACCCGCCGCCGGCGACGAGCGTCGGACCCTCACCCCAGTCCACCGCGGCCAGAAAGCCGCGACGCGTCGATCGCACGGCTGCTACGGCCGTCGTGACATCCTGAGGCTCGGAGGTGGAGCACAGCCATCGCTCGAGGATCGCGGTGAGTTCGGCGCCGGCGCGGATCGTCGATGGCGCTTCGACGGCAGGCTTCGAGAAGAGCCGCGGCATGATCGTGTCGCGGACACCAATGGCGTGCGCTGCCACGGAGATCTTGCGCCGCAGCCGCTGCTCGAGCCGGAGCAATCGGCCTGCGGGCGCCGGGAGCCGCAGGGCGTACACGAACACTTCGCGGTGGGCGGACCCCAGACGCCGGATGCGGCCCACACGCTGCTCGCATCGTGCCGGGCTCCACGGAAGATCGGCATGCACCACGACGTTGGCCTTCTGCAGGTTCACGCCTTCGCTGAGGAGGTCGGTCGTGATCAGCATGGTCACGCGGCGCGCGGGTGAAACCCGTTCGGAGCCGTTCGGCGCGAACTGGGCCAGGATCTCTCTCCGGGTGATGCGACCTCCGGACACGAATCCACCCCGCTGCGTGAGCATGGCGACGCCCCCGCTCGGGGCGAGCCGCGCGTACAACGACTTCACGGTCGCCGCGAATTCGGCGAAGACCACGACGGACGCACCGGGATGCGAGTGCCGGATTCTCAGCAACGCCGCCGCACGGTCGTCGTCTGGGTCGCGCCCGATGGAAAGCCGGTGGAGCAAATCCTCCACGGCGCGCGTGTGGAGATCGGCGTTGTCCACGAGGGCCGCCGCGTCCGGCAAGGTGTTGTCGGTGGCGAGCTCGGGAAAGGCGAGCTGCAGCGTTCCCTCCGTATGACACCAGGCGCGCAGCTGGGCACGGGTCGGGTATCGGCCGGCCTCGAAGGCATGGAGCAGAGCTGTGGCCTGTGCCAGCCTCGTCCGGAGCGCGCCGGTGAGTGCGGCGCGACTCGACGCCCACTGTCGTACCAGAGACAGCGCGATCAGCGCACCGCCGTCGCCTCCGTCCTCGACGGGAACGGGCGGTGGCAGGTGCATGATGTGCTGCAGGACGTGCGCGTCGTCCCCCACGTCGAACCACCGGACGCCGACGATGCGGGGGAGTGCATCCCCGGCACTCCGCTCGTCGAACTCGGGCGGATCGCGTTTCACGATGTAGCGGGTAAGCTGTTCTGCGCCGAGCGCCCGGGCCCGTTGGCCGAGGAAGAGTCCGAGCTGGGCACGCAGGTCGCCCAGGCGGTTGTGCACGGGCGTGGCCGAGATCAGCAGCAGCGGCGAGCCGGCGCAGAGGCTGGCGAGTGCGCGATAGCGGCGGGTCGACGGATTGCGAACGTGGTGGGCCTCGTCTGCGATCACGAAGTCGGCGTCGGGGGGCCCACACCGGCCGCGACTCAGCGATTCGTAGGAGACGACCGTCGCCGCCATGCCGGTCGCTGCGAGCGACTCGGTCCACATCCCACGCAGCGCCGCCGGGGCGACGATGACCAGTCGGCGTGCTCCGTGGGCGGCGCCGAGTGCGGAGTAGGTCTTTCCCGATCCCACCGGGTCGGCGAGCAGGGCGCCCCCGGCGGCGGAAATCAGGGCACGCAGCCTGCCGGCGGCGCTGCGCTGATGCGGGCGCAGGACGATGCTCCCGAGCGTGTCCCGGCCGTGCGCGCCGAGCCACGCCCGGGCGATCCGCGATCGGACTTCCGGCGCCGCGGCCGGCTCCCATCTCACCGCCGGCTCCAATCCAGCAACGGCTCGAGATCGGGCCGGCGAACGCCGAAGGCCTCCAGCACGGCCTGGTCGAGGACAGCGGGGGGCGGTCCGACCGGGTCGAGGCGCTCCTCGTACCGTGCGACGAGCCGGGCGAGCACCCGGCGGGCACGCGCCCAATCAGCAGGCACCGGCAGGTTGGCCATCGTCCAGCCGAGGTACCGGCGGAACCCGCCCCTTGCGGGCTCTGCGAGTACGTTCAACCACGCCGCCGCCACCGTGGAATTGAGCAGCGCCGCCAGCACCCGGGCGTCATCCAGGTCGGAGCACCGCGCCACGTAGCAGGTATTGAGTGGAACCGTATCGTCGTCCACCC
>JBJKRG010000018.1:0-4837 GCA_046704805.1 Gemmatimonadaceae bacterium | reverse complement strand
GGGTGGGCGGAGCGAGAAGTGCCCCTCGTCGTAAACGATCGGGTACTTCACCTTCGGGTGCGTGTCGTACCCCTTCGGCAGCAGCACCGTGGCGCCGAGATATATCGGGTGCCCCCACCATTTCGTGAGGATGGCGCTCTGGAATTTGAGGTGCTTCACGTACTTCGTGTCGGCCGGCTCGGTGATCGGCGGGATCACGTGATCGGCCACGAGCCGGATCGGCGTGGTCGACGCGGGATCGAAGGTGATGCGCACCGGGGTGCCGTACAGGTTGCCCGGGGACTTCTTCCAGTTCTGCCCCTCCCACTGGTCCATGTGCATCCACACGGTGTGGCCGTCGGCGCGGTGGAACTCGGTGTAGACGTTCACGAACGGCTCCACCCAGTAGGTGCCGGCGGGGATGTTCGCCAGCGAGCGCACGGGATACCCGAACGCCGAGTCGTCGATCACCGCGGGCTCGCCGGGCTCGAGGTTCGAGACGTCCACGCCGAACAGCGGCACGCCGTCCTCACCCGTCTGATCGATGGGCGGTCGCCGCGGCGTGTTCGTGCGCGACAGGGCGACGTACACGCGGCCGGTGATCGGCCCGGCGTGCGCGGCGGCGGGGAACGAGATCTCGACGCGCGGGCCGGCGCCCGGCGTCTGGGCCGGGGTGAGGGCCGGGAGCAGGAGCGCGATGGCGAGCGCGGGCAGCGTGCGTGCGACGGACATGCGGCCTCCGGGCGAAGATTCGCGGGGGATGGGGCGCCGACGCGAATGATATTTGGATGCCCGAGTGCCCGCGAGCCGGAAATCGCGCCCCGCCGCACCCCTACGGCACGAGCGCGCTCCCGGCCACGATCCCGGTCAGCCCGTGTCCCGTCATCGTCCGGTTGAACCGCGCCAGGGCGCCGGTCCGCAGGGCGTTGAACCGCTGAATGGCGGCGCGGTACTCCCCGTCGAGCAGCGTCTTCTGCGTCTGCTGCGCCGCCGTCGGCGCCTGGTCGCTTCCCTCGGCGCTCGGTTCGAGCAGCGAGATGTGCTCGCGGATCCGGTCCGGCAGCCGGATCGTGGCCTCGATGGCCTGCGGGTTGCTGGTGATGTCCGCCTCCACCGAGTCGATGGCGGCGTCGAGCGTCCGCGCCGCAGCAGCCACCACCGTCGTGTCGGCCGTGCCCTTCACCGCCGCCGCGAGCGCCTTCGCCTGCGCGCGCATCCCGTCCAGCCGGTTGAGCGCCACGTCGAGCTGCGAGGTCTCGTGCATCAGCGCCGACGTGAACGCGTACTGCGCCTCCATCGCCGCCTGCGTGGCGTGCGAGCGCGGATCGTTCACCACGTGGATCGTCTGCCGCTCGGTGTGCCCGTCCACGGTGAGCGTGGCCGTGTACGTGCCCGGCGGTACCAGCGCGCCGCTCGTCGGCCCCTTGTTGAAGTCCTTCGTGCCGTGCCAGCGCACCGGTCCGGTGGCGCGGAGATCCCAGTAGATGCGGTGCATCCCGGCGTTCGTCGGCACCCAGGGCACCTCGTCCGTTTTGGCACCGGTGTCGGGCTTGGCCGGCGGCGCCGGCTCACCCGTGGGGACGGTCTCGTCGGGCGGCGACTGGCCCGGCTCCAGGTGCCGCATCCCCTCCATCGTCCGCACCACGTGCCCCGCCGCGTCGGTGATCACGAGCTTGCCGGGCGCGGTCGCCGAGTCGCCCAGCGAGTACGTGATGATCGCGCCGAACGGGGGGTTCTTGCCGTAGAACGCCCCGTCGCCAAGTGACTCCACCTCGGACCACTGCCAGAACCGGTACGCCGTGCGGATCGGGTACAGGTGCAGCGGCTCGCGCCCGATCGCCGGCGTATACTCCTCGAAGGGCGTCATGTCGTCGAAGATCCAGACCGACCGGCCGTGCGTGCCGAGGATCAGATCGTGCTCCTGCGGCTGCATGTACATGTCGTATACCGCGACCTCGGGAAGTCCCAGTCCCATCAGGTACCAGTGCGCGCCGTCGTCCCACGTGGTGTAGAGCCCGTTCTCGAGCCCGGCATAGTACATGTGCGGATTCCGCGGATCCTGCATGGCCGACCGGACGTACACGTCGTCGGGCAGGTCGCCCGCGATCGCGTGCCAGGTCTTGCCGTAGTCGCTGGTCGTATAGATGTAGGGCTTGAAGTCGCCGCTGAAATGCCGGTCCACGGCGATCACCACCTGCCCCGGATTGGTCGCCGAGATCTTGATCGACTCCACGCGCCCCCAGGGCGGCAGGTCGGGGATGTGGCTCGTGACGTCGGTCCAGTGCGCGCCGCCGTCGCGGGTCACCTGCACCAGGCCGTCATCGGTGCCCACCCACAGCACGTTGGAGTCGCTGGGCGCCGGCGTGATGGTGAGGATGGCATCGTATACCTCGGCGCCGGAGTTGTCCTTCATCACGGGGCCGCCGGAGGACTGCTGCTTGCTCTTGTCGTTGCGCGTGAGGTCGGGGCTGATCGGCTTCCACGTCTTGCCGCGGTCGGCGCTCCTGAACACGACGTCGGCGCCGGCATAGAGCACGCGCGGATTCTGCGGCGAGACCGCGAACGCGGCCTCCCACGCCTGGCGGTACTTCACGTTCGCCACGCCCTCGCCGCCGAAGTCGAAGGGATACGGCTCCATGTCGTGGATCTGCCGCGTGGTCCGGTCGTACATCATCAGGAAGCCGTTCTGGGTGCTGTTGTAGATCAGGTTCGGGTTGTCGCGCGCCGGAATGGCGTAGATCCCATCACCGCCGTTCATGGCGAACCAGTCGCGGTCGAGAATGCCCGTGGGGTCCTGCGTCCAGCCCGGGCCGCACCACGAGCTGTTGTCCTGCAGGCCGCCGCACACCAGGTACGGGAATTCGTCGTCAGCGGTCACGTGGTAGAACTGCCCGATGGCCAGGTTGTGCACGAACGCCCAGTGTGCGCCGTCGTCGCGCGACAGGATCACGCCGCCGTCGTTCCCCTCGATGATGCGCCCCGACCCCGACGGGTCGATCCAGATCGCGTGGTTGTCCACGTGGTCCTGCTTCGCGATCGGGGTGAAGGTGTGGCCGCCGTCGTGCGAGTCCATGAGGTACATCGACAGGGCGAACACGTGCTCGGGATTGGTGGGGTCCACGGCGACGTGCGAGAAGTAGAAGCCGCGGACGTCGGCCTCCTCGTTGTCGCTCACCATCGTCCAGTGCGCGCCGGCGTCGTCGGAGCGCCAGATCACGCCCTGGTTCGACCCGATCGCGGCGTAGACGCGGTCGTGCTCGCTCGGCGCCACGGCCAGCCCGATGCGATTCACCGGCGTGGTGGGCAGGCCGTGGCCGCTCAGGCGCGTCCACGTGCTCCCCTCGTCGGTGGACTTGTAGATCGCGTCCTCGGGGCCGCCGTCGGAGAAGCTCCACGGGGTGCGGCGGAACCGGTACGTGGAGGCGTACAGCACCTGGGGATTCACCGGGTCCATGGCCAGGTCCGCCGAGCCGACGTCGGGCGCGATGTAGAGCACCTTCTCCCACGTCTGCCCGCCGTCGGTGGTGCGGTAGACCCCGCGATCCGGCGAGTCCACCCACGGACTGCCCATCGCGGCCACGAGTACCGTGTTGGGGTCGTTGGGATCGATCACGATGCGGGCGATCTGCATCGTGCCTTCGAGCCCCATGCGCTTCCAGTGGGCGCCGCCGTCCGTGGACTTGTAGATGCCGTCGCCGAACGAGACGTCGTTGCGGATGGTGGATTCGCCGGTGCCGGCCCAGACGACGTCGGCGTTGACCGGGTCGACGGCCAGCGCGCCGATCGAGAGCACCCGCTGGTGCTGGAACTCCGCCTTCCAGGTGATGCCGCCGTTCTCGGTGCGGAACACGCCGCCGTCGGCGGTGCCCACGTAGTACGTGGAGTTCTGGCCCGGCACACCGGCCACGGCGCTGACGCGCCCGCCGCTCACGGCGGGACCTATGGACCGGAAGGCGATGCTCCGCGCGACGTTCATCGGCAGCAGCGTGCGCCCCTCGCGATCGGCGCGCTGCGCCGCCGCCGGACGCGGCGTCACGATGCGCTGCGCGAGCGCGGGGGCCGGTACGGCGAGGATGGCGAGACCGGCCGCCGACGCGGTGGTGGCGGCGGCGGCGAGGACACGGACGGAGCGGAGCATCGATCGCATGGCGGTGGCATCCTGGCGGCTGACGGGTGGACGGCGGCGGCGCGCGTGTCTACGTCTGGCCAGACCCGGGCACGGCGGGGGCAGTCACCGGCGCCGGCCCGGCGGCGGGCGGGCCCGTGGCCCAACCGATACCGGCGGGGCGCTGCCGATGCGGGCCGGGATTTCATATTTTTTCGGTGCGGCGCGTCGCCCTCCCCCCGGCTGCGGGCACACTTCAGGACACGTCGACGGAGTGCAGGCATGCCAGGCAGTCAGCAGACCATTGCGATTCTCACCGGCGGCGGGGACGTCCCGGGACTCAACCCCGCCATCCGCGCCATCACCGTGCGCGCCCTGCGCGACGGCTACCGCGTGCTCGGGATCCGGCACGGGTGGGCGGGGCTCGTGGACTACATCCCCGACGGCAAGGCGGACAACGGCGAGCACGTGCAGGTGCTCACGGAGGCCATCGTCAACCGCGCCGGGCGCACGGGGGGCACCTTCCTCCACACTTCGCGGGCGCGCCCCAGCCACCTGCCGCTCGAGCGCGTGCCCCCGCACCTCGCGGGGTACGACCAGCCGACCAACGACGTGACGCGGGACGTGCTGCGCAACCTCGACCACCTGGGCGTGGACGTGCTCATCCCGATCGGCGGCGACGACACGCTGAGCTACGCCCGCCGCCTGCACGACGAGGGGGTGAAGGTCGTCGCCATCCCGAAGACGATGGAC
>JBJKRG010000017.1:0-3323 GCA_046704805.1 Gemmatimonadaceae bacterium | reverse complement strand
CGAGCTGCGTCTCGCGGTCGAGCCGGTCGCGCAGCGACTCGCCCTCGACGTAGGGCATGACGTAGTAGAGGAAGCCCTCGGCTTCGCCCGAGTCGAAGAGCGGGAGGATGTTCGGGTGCTGGAGCTGGGCGGTGGTCTTGATTTCCTGGACGAAACGCTCGGCGCCGAGGACGGCGGCCAGCTCCGGCTTGAGCACCTTGATGGCGACGTCGCGATCGTGTTTCAGATCGCGCGCCAGGTATACGGTGGCCATGCCGCCCTCGCCGAGCTCGCGCTCGATGCGGTAGCGGTCGGCCAGGGCCGCGGACAGGCGCTCGGAAGCGGCGCTCACTTTCCCGTCCCCTGCTCCGCAGCGAGCCGATCGAGCTCCGCGAACGCGTTCGACATCACGTACATCCGGCCGGGAGCGGCGTGGACCGGCAGCTCGCGGATCACGAAGAAGCGCGAGCCGTCCGGGCTGACATCGTAGCTGCGCAGCGGCTCAGTGGAATAGAAGCGCGATGTGAACAGCAGGTGCGGCACGCCGGGCGCCACGGCCGTGTCCCGGTCCACCGTGACGGACATGACCCTCGTCACGAGATTCCCGGTGCTGTCGCGGCGTAAGGGCTTCAGGTAGATCAGCTCACGGCCGCCACGGGTCCAGGCCGGAGACCATCCACCCCCGCTCGAGACCTTCCACCTCCGGCCGAGCCCCGGCCAGGGCGACACGTAGACGTCTTGCGTCGAGCTCCCGGGGTCGGGGATGACATAGGCGAGCCACCGGCCGTCCGGCGAGAGGGTGGGATACCACACGGCGCCAGGCGGCTTCGGAGCCCCGGGCACCGTGTCGCCGGCTGCATCCAGTGCCAGCAGCGGGCCATGGTGAACCCTGTGGGGGGCGAGCGCATCGACAGATTCGTAGAGCGCGTACAGGGTCGATCCGTCCGCCGACCAGAAGGCTGGATAGATCGGGGTGGAGCCAGTGGGGCCGAGCCGCCGGGGCGTCCCCGTGCCGTCCGGCTGAACGGACACGAGTCCCGCGGAGTCCCCGGTGCCACCCGCCGTGACGATATGCCGCCCGTCCCGGGACCAGAGCGTCCATAGCTGCACGCCGGTCGCAGGAACTGTGTGCTCGTCCCCGCGCGCGAGGTCGTAGATTTCCAGGGTGCTCCGCCGACCGAGGGTGGTCAGTGCCAGCTCGCCGCCATCGGGCGAGAGCCGCACGGAGGCGAACGGGTGCACGCCGGCGCCCGGGAGCGGCGTGCCGTGGCCCTGCCCGTCGAGCTCGACCACCTCACTGCGCGTGTCCGGATCGATGCCGCCCGTCAGCCACGCCAGCTGGCCGAGAGGCGAGAGCGCGACCTGTAGCGCGCCCGTGACCTCCTGGGTGGCCAGTCCGTTGATCGCCTGCATGACGTCGGGCAGGACCGCGAACGGCCTCCCGAGCACTGCGTGCTTCGCCGCGTCGAACCTCACGGCCATGAGCACGCCGTCGCGGCCGAAGAGCAGGTACCCGGCCGGTAAGTAGCGCGCATCGGCCCCGTTCCGGATCAGGATCTCGGGCTTGCGGCTGTCGAGCGGGAGCCACTCCACGCGTGACTCGAACGGGTAGGACCCGACGATCTGCGTGAACAGGAGGGAGCGCCCCCCCGGCAGGAACTGCGGGAGGATCGCCCTCGGGTCGGCGAACGTGTCGGGCGGCGTCGCGCTCGTCGGCGAGAGGAAGATCAGGCCGGTGCCCCGGACCCCGACGACGATGCGGTCGTTCCTGCCCCAGCTCGCGCCCGTGATCTCGCCGACGGCGGCGATGTCTGTGGACGGGCCGCCCGCGAGGGGCACGCGCCGGAGGTGCCCCTCCGACCAGTACCCGGTCGAGCGCCCGTCGGGAGAGAAGAACGGCGACTCGGCGCTGTCCACCCCGGCGATGGGCGTGGACGTCCGGCTGTCCAGTGGACGCACGAAGAGACGGCCGCCCCGGCCGACGTAGACGAGCGTGCGCCCGTCGGGAGAGAACGCGAAGGCCGTGCGCGACGGGCGACCATAATTGGCGGCGGCGTCCCCCGGATCGGGAGCGATGGAATCGCCCGGACCGAACGGAATCTCCGTCAGCATGGGCGGCGCGCCGCTGGCCGGCCGTGGGCGCAGCCAGCCCCAGACGGCGACGCCGAGAAAGACGACCGCCGCCACGGCCACCGTGACAAAGAGGCCACGCGGCACACCGCGCCGTGCCGGCACCCCACCCGGCTCGTCCTCGCCCCCGCGCCGGAACGCCGGGTTCGCGAGTGCATCGGCGAACCCTTTCGCGCTGCCGAAGCGGTCCGCCGGCAGCTTCTCCAACGCCTTTCCGATCGCGGCCGACACGTTCGGCGGCACGCTGTGGCGCACTTTCGTGACCGGCGCCGCCTCCTCGGCGATGATCTTCGCGATGATCTGCTGCGCCGTCTTGCCCGTGTGCGGCGGATCACCCGTGAGCATCTCGTACAGTACGCTCGCCAGCGAGTACACGTCGCTACGGCCCGTGATGTCCTTCTCCGCCGTCGCCTGCTCCGGGCTCATGTAGTGCGGCGTGCCCAGCGAGAGGCCGGTCTCGGTCATGCGCCCGCCCGCGGCCGCGCTCACCGCCAGCGCGATCCCGAAATCCGCCACCATCGGCCGGCCCGCGTGCAGCAGGATGTTCTCCGGCTTGATGTCGCGGTGCACCACGCCGTGCTCGTGCGCGTACTCGAGCCCGTCGGCCACTTCCCGCACCAGTGCCACCGCCTCGTCCACCCCCAGCTGCTTCTCCCGGTCGAGTCGGTCGCGCAGCGACTCGCCCTCCACGTAGGGCATGACGTAGAAAAGGAGACCTTCGGCTTCGCCCGAGTCGTGGAGCGGCAGGATGTTCGGGTGCTGGAGCGCCGCGGTGGTCTTGATCTCCTGCACGAAGCGCTCGGCCCCGAGCACTGCGGCCAGCTCGGGCTTCAGCACCTTGATGGCCACGTCGCGATCGTGCTTGAGATCGCGCGCCAGGTAGACCGTGGCCATCCCGCCCTCGCCGAGCTCGCGCTCGATGCGGTAGCGGTCGGCGAGGGCGGCACGCAGGCGCTCGATGGGATCGGGCATCGTCGTCACGATGTCACCTCCCGACCCCGAACGCCCGGCGCCAATCCGTGACGAAGCGGATCACGGAGGGGGTGTTCGTCGCGGGGCCATAGCGGATCGCCACGATCCTGCCGTCGGGCGCCGTGTCGAACCACCCGGCGTCCGGGCCGTAGTCGCCGGCATCCGCGAACTTCCGTCGCGACACCACGGCGAAAGCCGGTCTCGTGTGCACCGTCGCCAGCATCCACGCGTTCCCCGCGCTT
>JBJKRG010000016.1:0-26573 GCA_046704805.1 Gemmatimonadaceae bacterium | reverse complement strand
GACCATGAGCGCGGCCGACGGCGCTGGCAGCCGACGCAGCGCGGCCGCGGAAGACGCGGGATGCCGAACGATGCCGGCCACGACGGCAACGAGCGCCGCGATCGCGTCGCCGCCACAGGCGTCGGCGACCCGCAGCTCGAAGTAGCCGCGCGGGCGGACGTCGGGGAACAGCGTCGTGAGGTGCGCGTGCCAGTCGTCGAGCGTGGCGCCGTGCGCCAGCCACCGTACGAACGGCTCGGCGCGGCCGGGGTCGTCGCCGAGCAGGAAAGCCGGTGCGCCGAGGGCGAAGTCCACGTATTCGTCCACCGGATCGCGGCCGAGCGCACGGAGGCCGGTGCGAGCCGGATCCAGATCTGCCCAGATGCGCCGGCGGATGCTCCGCTCGCCCGTCGCTTGCCCGGTGTCGAGGGGCGAGTTGGCGAACATCGCCGCGACGACGGAGGCGAGCCGGCCGAGCAGGCGCCAGCGCTCGAGCGGGCGCGGTCCCACGTCGATGCTCAGTTGGACGGCGGCTGTCTGGCGCATCATGCGGCGTCCCCACGGACCGATGGAGGCGAAGTGCGCGTCCATGCGCCGGTACCGGGGCGCATCGAGCTGCAACGGCACGCAGTCGATGGAGGTGAGCGGGTCGAGGCCGACCATGCGCATCGAGAGTCCGGCGGCATCGAGCGCGGTCCCCAACCGGCCGAAGGCGTCGTCGACGTCGGCGAGCAGAGCGCTGCCGGTGGCGTGGGGCTGCGAGCTGTACTCGATCTGTCCGCCCGGCTCGAACGAGAGCCGCGCCCCGTCCGGCCGGTGCAGCTCTGCCGCCCCGGACTTCTCGCAGCGGCGATGCTGCCAGCCGAGGGTCGCGAGGGCGTCGAGCGTGCGGGCGCCAGGCACCGCCATGCCGGTCGCGGCGTCAACGGGGATCGCCTCGACCTCGAGTCCGAGCCGCGGAGCGGACGGCCCGGCGCCGATGCCGAATGCGCGCGCGACGTCGTCGCGCAGGATGTCGCGGGAGAGGATCACGCGTCGCGGGGGAGGAGCGTGGCGGTGACGAGCGCGAAATCACCTGCCGGATCGGTGAGCCAGGATTCGAGGACGAGGCCGGCGAGGCCGAACATTTCCTCGATGCTCGGCCGGTCGTACTTGCAGCTGATCTCGGTGCGCATCCATTCGCCGGGCCGGAACACGAACGTGCCGGCGCCGGGAATCCGTACCGACTGCCGCTCCCGCGATACCAGACGCATCTCGATGCGGTGACCGCTGCGATCGTAGACGGCGCGGTGGTAGAACGCGTCGGGGTCGAAATCGGCCCCCAGTTCGCGGTTCAGCACGCGCAGGATGTTGCGGTTGAATTCGGCGGTGACGCCGGCGGCATCGTCGTAGGCGGCTTCGAGCCGGGCGACGGACTTCCGCAGGTCGGCGCCGAGGAGCAGCCGATCACCGGGACCGAGTGCGCCCCGCACGCGGCGGAGCAGACGCACGGCCTCGGCGCTGGAGAAGTTGCCGATCGTGCTGCCAAGGAACGCGACCACGATCGGCCGCGGAAGGCCGTCAGGCAGCGGGAGGCGCTCGGTGAAGTCCGCCACCACCGGGGCGACGCGCAGCCCGGGATATTCGGCGCGCAGGCGCGATGCCGTGTCGGCCAGGAACGAAGCGCTCACGTCGAGCGGCACGTACGCGGCGGCGGAGCCGGCGGCGCGCATCGCGTCGAGGATCAGGCGCGTCTTGGCGGCACTGCCCGCGCCGAGCTCGACCAGCGTCGCCGGCCGCAGGGCCCGCATGAGGGTCGGCATGCGGGCCTCGAGGATCGATCGCTCGGCGCGCGTGAGATAGTACTCGGGGAGCGTCGTGATCTGCTCGAACAACTGGGAGCCCCGATGGTCGTAGAAGTACTTCGGCGCGAGTTCCTTCTGCGGGAGGGAGAGCCCGCGGGCGACGTCGCGGAGCATGGCCGAGCCGGCGACACCGGTGACGGGTGACGGATCAGACATCGCGCGCGCACCGGAAGCCGCTGAAGATCTGGCGGCGGATGGGGAAGTCCCAGTTGCGGAAGCTGTTCCGGATCGCGCCCGGGCGGGTGGCCCACGAGCCGCCGCGCAGCACCTTGTAGTCGCTTCCGAAGAAGGCCTCGGAGTATTCGGCGTACGGGAACGCGCGGAACCCGGGCCAGGGGAGGAAATCGCTCGCCGTCCATTCCCAGACGTTGCCGATCATGTCGATGCAGCCGAGGGGCGAGCGATTGGCCGGATGGGCGCCCACGGGGGTCGTGGCGAAGGCCAGCTGATCGACGTTGGCCCGCGTGCGGTCCGGTGGCTCGTCGCCCCAGGGATAATCACGCTTGGCACCATTCGCCGGCTCGTACGACGCGGCGGCTTCCCACTCCAGTTCGGTCGGAAGCCGCTTTCCGGCCCACCGGGCGAAGGCTTCGGCTTCGTAGAAGCAGACGTGGCAGACGGGGTGGTCGAGGGGCAGCGGGACCACGCGATCCATGAACCGGGTGGTCCAACCGTCGCCGCGTGATTTCCAGTATTTCGGCGCGACCGCGCCCGATTCGCGGCGCCAGGCGAGGCCGGCGTCACTCCACCATTCGTCGCGGCGATAGCCGCCGTCGGCGACGAATGCCGCGTAGGCGGCGTTGGTCACCGGCGACACGTCGATGGCGAAGGGGGCGAGCGTCGCCACGAATCGCGGGCGTTCGTTGTCGTACGCCGCACTCCGGTCGTCGGTGCCGATCGGAACCTCGCCGCCGGGAAACCGTACCATCGCGTCCGGATCGAGGGACGCACCGGTTGCGGGCACGTCGCCGGTCCGTGGTGCCCGGTACGGATCGCCGCCCTTGAGTTGGAGCGTCTGCAGGATCGTCTCGTTGTGCTGGTACTCGTGCTGGGCGACCATGCTGTACACGTAGCCGTCGCGAAGCAGCGGACTGGCGTCGTCCAGGCCTACCTGGTCGAGCCGCTCCAGTGCCCGGGCGCGGACGCCGGCCATGAGCGCGACGACTCCATCGAGCGTGGGGAGGTCGAGCGTGCCCCGCGTGGCGCGGGGGTGCTCGAACGGGTTGTACAGCCCCGGCATCTCCACGAACCGGATCGGCCCGTCGAGGTTACGCGTGAGCCACAACTCCTCGAAGCTGGCGATGTGTCCGAGGTCCCAGAGAATGGGGCTCATCAGCGAGTCGTGCTGCGTGCGCAGGTCGGCGTCGGTGAGCGGCTCGATGAGAGCGAGGGTGCGGCGACGCGCCTCCTCGAGCATGGCCCGGCACGCGGCCGCGGTCCGGCCCTGGATTCCCGTCAGCAACATACTCCTCCGGTTCGGGTGCGGCTCCGATCGATGCGCGGCCGCGAGTCGACGGGCGGCGCGGCGCAACCGATCCACCCAACCACAACCTGATCACGCCGGGATTGGTTCGCAACGATGCGCGATGGTGCCGGGTTGACACGGCGTCGGGAAAACACCCTTGTATTCCTCCGATGCCTCCAGTCCTCGACACGGCCGTCGCATCCTGGATGCCGGTTCCACCCGCCGACCCGGCCGCCGTTTCCGACGCGCGACGACAACTGCATCACGCCATCCAGGTGGCCAGAGCGCCGGCGGCGTCGTACCTGCCACCCTCGGCGGACTACCGCCATACCAATTTCGGATGGGATGCGGCGCTCGGCGCCTTCGTTTCACGGCGCGTTCCCTTCGCCGACCCTCGGCGGTTTGCCCTGCGCGTGCGCAGCCTGTCCCTGCTGGCGCTCGATGACGACGATGCGATCGTGTCGTCGCTCGCGCTCGCCGGGCAGACGCTGGCCGAGGCGCACACGTGGGCGAAGGCCCAGTGCGGCGGCGCCGGTGCCGACGCGGCCCGGTACGTCTCGCGGAAGCCGTACGAGATTCCGGGCCACGCGGTCGTGGACGGCGCGGCATTCGGCGCCGGCGCCGCGGCGCTGGAGTCGCTGTCCACGCACTGGGACGACGCGGTGCGCACGCTCGAGGCCGTCGCAGCTACGGAGGCCGGGGCATCGGACGTCCGGCTCTGGGCGCATCACTTCGATGTGGGGGTGCTCCTCACGCTCGATGCCGACCGCTCGATCGGCCTCGGGTTCACCCCGGGCGATGACTGGTACGACGAACCGTACTGGTACACGAGCCCCTACCCGGCGCCCCCGGCGTCGGCAGCCCGCCCTCCGCTGGGCGGCGGCGGGCACTGGCACGACGAGGAATGGTTCAGCGCCGTCCTCCGTTGGAGCGCGTACGCGGATGCGCCGGAGCAGGGCGCCCAGGTGGCCGCGTACCTCCGATCGGCGCTCGAGGCCGACCACCGGTACCTGCACCGAGAGGCGTGACGCCGGGCGCCCTCTCGTTTCCATCGGGCCAAGCTGGTATGATTGCCGGGCTGTCGGTCCACACCCGGAGGAGGAACCGTGTCGATCTCCCGTCGTGACTTCATCGGGGCAGGCGCCGCCGCGGCGGCGGGCCTGGCCCTTCCCCGCATCGCCGGTGCCGAGCCGGTCATCTCGTCCATCGTCGACCGCGCGGCCGCGCAGACGACGGCTCCGCCGTCGCGGCCCGTGATCATCTCGGCTCCGAACGGCCTGGAGAAGGACCCGAACGGGAAGCAGGGCATCAAGGTGGCATGGGATCTCCTGACGGGGGGCGCCGATCCGCTCGATGCGATCGTCGCCGGCGTCAACATCGTGGAGATGAATCCCAACGATCAGTCGGTGGGTCTGGGCGGGTTGCCGAACGAGGACGGCGTGGTGCAACTGGACGCCTCCTGCATGCATGGTCCCACGAAGCGGGCGGGGGCGGTGGGCTGTCTCGAGGACATCGCGTCGGCGGCGGCGGTGGCCAAGGCGGTGATGGACTACACCGACCACATCTTCCTCGTGGGCGAGGGCGCGCGGCGGTTCGCCATCGACATGGGGTTCAAGCCGCAGAACCTGCTCACCGACAAGAGCCGTCGCGACTGGATGCGCTGGAAGGCCGATCTCAATCCCTACGACAACTGGCTGAACCTGCCGGCGCGGCGCCCGGCGCGGGGCGGCGGCGGAAAGGGCGAGGATCCGACGCTCGGGGATCTCGGGCACGTGTTCTACGATCCCCACGGCGTGCCGCACACGTACGGCACCATCAACATGAATGCAGTCACGGCGAGCGGGGACATCGCGTCGGTGACGACGACGAGCGGGCTGTCGTGGAAGATCCCGGGTCGTGTGGGGGACTCGCCGATTATCGGCGCCGGGCAGTACTGCGACAATGAGGTGGGGGCGGCGGGCTCGACCGGCCGCGGCGAGGCCAACATGAAGGTGTGCGGCTCCTTCCTGGCCGTGGAATTCATGCGGCAGGGGATGCACCCGCAGGCGGCGTGCCTCAAGGTGATGGAGCGGGTGATTGCGATGACGGAGAAGCGTCTGCTCGACGAGCACGGGCGTCCGTATTTCAGCCTCGAGTACTACGCGGTGAACAAGAAGGGCGAGTACGGCGGGGCGCGGGCCTACCAGGGCGCGAACCCGGACCGGCCGAGCTCGTTCGCGGTCCACGACGAGAAGGGGGCGCGGCTGGAGCCGTTCGCGTACCTGTACACGCACGATCAGCGTCCCAAGGGGCGCCCGATGTCGGGGACACTGGTGATTCCAAAATGAGCCGTGGGTCGACGGCGACCGAGCTGCGCCAGCGGCTGGCGGTCGCCGCCGCCGCGGTGGCGGCCGTGTTCGTGGTCGGCGTGCTGGGCTACCACCTGCTGGCGCCCGGCGACACCTGGCTGGAGGCGGTCTACACCACGGCCACGGTGCTCACCACGGCGGGGTTCTCGGGACCGATCGACGTGTCCCGCAACGGCGCGGTCATGGTCTTCACGGTCGTGCTGCTATTCTTCGGGGCGGGGACCGTGGTCTATGCGATCTCGGTGGTCACGGCCTTCGTGGTCGAGGGCGATCTGACGCAGGGATTCAGGAGGCGCCGCATGCGCCGGGCGATCAAGGAAATGGAGAGCCACTACATCGTCTGCGGGGTGGGCGCCACGGGCATCGCGGTGCTGCGCGAGCTCGTGAAGACGCGGCACCCGGTGGTGGCCATCGAGCAGAACGAGGAGCGGGTGAAGCGGATCGAGGAGGAGTTTCCCGACGTTCCCATTCTCCAGGCGGACTTCACCGACGACCAGGTGCTGCTGCAGGCCGGTGTCCAGCGGGCCGCGGGCCTCGTGGTGTGCACGACGATCGACAAGGATTCGCTGGTCACGACGGTGACGGCCCGGCAGCTGGCGCCCGGCATCCGGCTGGTCGCGCGCGCCGGCCAGGAGCGGTCGATCGCGCGACTGCGGCAGGCCGGAGCCGACGGTGTGGTGTCCCCGGCGCTGATCGGCGGCATGCGCATGGCCGGCGAGTTGGTGCGACCGAGCGTCGTGAGCTTCCTGGACACGATGCTGCGCGAAACGGACGAGAGCCTCCGCATCGAGGAGGTGGACGTTCCGACCGGTTCGTCGTTCGTGGGCCGGACGCTGGCCGAGCTCGACCTGCACACGCGGACGAACGCCCTCATCCTCGCCGTGCGCGAGCCGGCGGCACCGGCGTATACCTACAACCCGCCCTCGAAGGAGCGCCTCCAGGCCGGCGCCACGCTCGTCGTGATGGGAGATTCCCGCACGGTACGCGCGCTGCGCAGCGCCTGTGAGGACCAGCGGGCGGTTGCTTCGGCGGGGTGATCGTGGACGATCGATTCTTTCTCCCGGGACCCACCGAGGTCCGGACCGAAGTGCTCGAGGCGATGCAGCATCCCATGGTCCCGCATCGCGGGGCCGCCATGGAGCTGCTGATGCAGACCATCCACGGACGGCTGCAGCCCCTGTTCGGAACCACGCGCCCGGTGTACGTGGTGACCGGGTCGGCCACGGCGTCCATGGAGATGGCGGTGCGCAGCGGCAGCGTCGAGCGCGTGCTGGCCGTGGTCTGCGGCGAGTTCGGCGAGCGGTTCGCGCGGATCGCCGAATGCACGGGGCGCACCGTGACGCGGGTGATCACCGAACCCGGGGAGACGGTGTCCCCCGAGCAGGTGCGCCTGGCGCTGGAGCACGACGACTACGACACCGTGACCGTGGTGCATTCCGAGACGTCGACCGGAGCCCTCAGCGACGTTCCCGGCATCGCGCGGGTGGTGCGGGAAGCCTCGAATGCCATGCTGCTGGTCGACGCGGTGACGAGCGTCGGCGCGATGCCGGTGGAAATGGACGCGTGGGGCGCCGACCTGGTGCTCACCGGATCGCAGAAGGCACTGGCGCTGCCCCCGGGGCTGTCGTTCGTCGCCGCGTCGGAGCGGCTTCTGGACCGGGCGCGGACCCTGCCCGACCGGGGGCTCGCGCTCGACTTGGTACAGCACCACCAATTCTGGGAGAAGTCCCAGAGTCCGACGACGCCGGCCATCCCTCTGTTGTTCGCACTCGACCGGCAGCTGGCCGACATCCAGTTCGAAGGGCTGCAGGGGCGGTTCGCCCGGCACGCCCAGATGGCGCAGACCTGCTGGGACTGGGTGGAGGTGGGCCCGGGTGCGGAGCTGTCGCTTCAGGTCCTGGCCAGCGAGCGCGAACGGTCGCCGACGGTCAGCTGCGTGCTGTGCGAGCGGCCGGACGAGATCGTGCGGGCGCTCAACGAGCGCGGTTTCGTCATCGGGGGTGGGATGGGTGCGCTGCGCCAATCGGCGTTCCGCATCGGCCACATGGGCGACCACACCGTGGCCGGTCTGGAGGCGCTGCTCGAAGTGCTCGGAGACGTGATCCGGTCGCTGGGCTGACCGTCAATCCGCGGCGGAGACCGGGGCGGACGCCGGCGCGTCGCGCGGCGGTTCGGGCGCGCCTCCGGCCGGACGGTCCTTCGATCGGGGGGCGTCGACGCGCAAGTTGGACACGAGGGACGACAGGCGCTCGGCGGCGTGGGCCATCGTCGCCGCGGCGGCCGCGATCTGCTCGGTGCTCGCGCTCTGCTGCTCGCTGGCTGCCGCCACCTGCTGCATGGCGGCCGCGAACACCTCCGTGCCCTTGGCGATTGTGTCGAGGCGCCCCGTCATCTCGCCGACCAGCGCATTGGTCGCCGTCGCCGCGGATTCGATGGACGTCGTCCACGATTCCAATTCGGCCACGCTGGCCTCGAGCTGCGTGAACGACGCCGACCCCTGCTCCGTAGCACGGCGGACCTGTCGCGCCGTGTTCGCCATGCGCTCCATGTACTCGCTCGACTTCTCGACGCCGGCGAGCACGCCGGCCACCACCTGCTGCGTCCGCTGGGCGGCCTGCGAGGACATCGCCGAGAGGCGCCGCACCTCCGCCGCGACCACGGAGAAGCCCTCGCCCTGGTCGCCGGCACGTGCCGCTTCCATAGCGGCGTTCAGCGCGAGGAGCTTGGAGTTGCGGGCCAGCGACTGGACCAGGGCCACGAAACTGCGGATCTCCTGCGAGGCCTCGACGAGGTTCCGCACCGCGGCGGCGGCGGCGTCCACGTCGGTTCCCAATTCCGCCAGGGCGCCGGTGCTGTCGTCCATCAGGCGACGGTTCTCGAGCGCGAGCTCGCGCAGGCGCTGGTTCCGCTCCAGGCCCTCCTGGGCGCCGGCATCGATCCGCTCGGCCAGCGGGGTGAGGTCGGTGGCCGCCGCCGCCAGCGACTGGATCGACTGCGCCATCGTCGCCGACTGGCTGCTGAGGTCGCTCGCCGTCTGCGCGATCTCGGCCGCCGAGGCGGACATCTCTTCCGAGCTGGCCGTGATCTCGGCGGACATCGTGGCCGTCTCGCCCGACGAGCGCAGCAGCGCGTTGGCGAGCCGGCGCAGCTCGGTCAGCATGGTCACCAGCGCCAGGGACAGCCGCTCGATCTCGTCGGTGGATTCCATCGGCGGCACCCGGACCGTCAGGTTGCCGTCGGCCACGGCCTCGGCGAGCGTGGCCAACTGCATGGCCGGGCGGCGTATCCGCCGGTTCACCACGCGGTCCACCGCGAATCCGGCCCCGGCCATGATGACGAAGAGCAGGACGGCGAGGACCAGCAGCCCCTTCCGGACCCGGTCGTAGGTCGCGTCGGCGTCGGCGACGGTCTCGTGGGCCAGCACTACCCACCGGCCAAGGTTGGCATCGGCGGTGGCGCCGCGCTCCGGGCCCTGCGAGGTGGAGAAGGAGAACGCCGTGTTGCGCGGCAGGCGCGCCGCCCGGGCGAAGGCCTGACGGTCGGCCTCGCCGACGGCCGGTGCCGGGAGCAGGAGGCGGCCCGCGGAATCGCACAACTCCACGGTGATCGCCGGGGCGGCGCTGGTGGAGAAGACGCCTTCCAGCGTGGCGCGGAGGGCCGAGTCCGCCGGCGCGTCGAGCGACACGGCGGGCGAGCCGGACGCGACGATCCGGGTGAGCGCCGCGTACTGCTGGGCCACGGTGCGGAGCTGCGCATCCGACTGCGCGTGCAGCGACCGGGAGACCTCGCGGTTCGCGATCGTGCCCGCCACCAGGACGATCACGGCGGCAGCCGCGATCGACACCGGGAAGAGCTGCATGGTGAGGGCGCGCGCGGCCGAGAACGACCGGGGCGCGGCACGCGTGGAAGCGGCTGGCGATCGAGGCGAGGGCGACATCGAAGCGGGTGGGTGATCGGGCGGCGCCCCGCGGCGGGCACCGCTCCGGAATCTGGCTTGTTTGCCCTTCGGGGCCAAGTAAATTCCGGAGACACTGGGCAATCGCCTCGAGGCGCCGGGCGGGATCCGACCTCGTCGATCCGAGACGCGCCACCCCGAACGCATGACCGAAACGAATCGCTCGCCCGCGGCCGAGCTCCCGGCCGCGTACGACCCTTCCGTCGTCGAACGGAAGTGGCAGGAACGGTGGGAGACCGACGGCACGAACCGCACCGATCTGGCGGGTCCCCGTCCCTACTACACGCTCATGATGTTCCCCTATCCGTCGGCCGAAGGGCTGCACGTGGGGAACCTGTTCGCGTTCACCGGGAACGACATCCACGGCCGCTACCAGCGGATGCGCGGGCACACGGTGTTCGAGCCGCTGGGGTACGACGCGTTCGGCATCCACTCGGAGAACTACGCCCTCAAGGTGGGCGTGCACCCGACGGAGCTGATTCCGCGGAACATCGCCAACTTCGGGCGGCAGCTGCGGCGGGCCGGGCTGATGGTCGACTGGCGCTACGAGCTGGCGACCACCGACCCGTCGTACTACAAGTGGACGCAGTGGCTCTTCCTGCAGCTCTACAAGCGCGGGCTGGCCTACAAGAAGGCGGCCGCCGTCAACTGGTGCCCGTTCGACAAGACCGTGCTCGCCAACGAGCAGGTGATCAACGGCGCCTGCGAGCGGTGCGGCACGATGGTCGAGCAGCGGTTCCTGGAGCAGTGGTTCTTCCGCATCACCGACTACGCGGGCCGCCTGCTCGACAATCTCGACCGGCTCGACTGGTCGGACAGCACGAAGACGGCGCAGCGCAACTGGCTCGGCCGGTCGGACGGCGCTGAGCTGTCGTTCCGCGTCCAGGACCTGATGGAGTACGCCGCCAGCGCCACGGTCAGCCGCGGCGGAACGAGCGGCGAGGTGATCGCGACCCCGGTGGACATCACCGTCTTCACGACGCGTGCCGACACGATCTTCGGGGCCACCTTCCTGGTGTTGGCGCCGGAGCATCCGCTCGTCGAGCAGCTGACCACCGACGACCAGCGTGAGGCGGTGGACGCGTACCGGACGGCGGCGGCCAAACAGGACATCGTGACGCGCAAGGTGAACCGGGACAAGACCGGTGTGTTCACGGGGTCGTACGCCATCAATCCGGCCACCGGGACGCCCGTGCAGATCTGGATCGCCGACTACGTGCTGATGGAATACGGCACCGGCGCGATCATGGCCGTGCCCGGGCACGACGAGCGGGACCATGAGTTCGCCCTCAAGTTCGCGCTCCCCATCGTGCGCGTGGTGGGTACCGATGCACACGACACCACGCCCCCGATGGACGCGGCGTTCACGGACAACGTGAACGGCGTGCTCGTGAACTCGCGGCAGTTCAACGGTCTCACGGTGCCCGAAGCCAAGCACGCGATCGTGTCGTGGCTCGCCGAGCACGGGGCCGGGCGGCCGGTCGTGCAGTACCGCCTGCACGACTGGTGCATCTCGCGGCAGCGCTACTGGGGGCCGCCGATCCCGATCATCTACTGCGACGCCTGCGGGCCCGTGCCGGTGCCGGAGCAGGATCTGCCGGTCCTGCTCCCGCCGCTCGAGGACTTCCGGCCGGACGACTCGGGGGTCTCCCCGCTGGCGCGCGACGAGGGGTGGTACCGGGTGCCGTGCCCGCAGTGCGGCCGGACGGCCCGCCGGGAGACCGACGTCTCGGATACGTTCCTCGACAGCTCGTGGTACTTCCTGCGCTATCCGAGCGCGGACCGCGACGACGTCGCGTTCGACCCGGCGATCACCAAGCGCTGGCTGCCCGTGAACTCCTACATCGGCGGCAACGAGCACGCTGTGCTGCACCTGCTGTACTCGCGGTTCATCACCATGGTCCTGCACGATGCGGGGCTACTCGACTTCGAGGAGCCGTTCACGCGCTTCCGCGCCCACGGCACGATCATCCGCGAAGGCGCCAAGATGTCGAAGAGCCGCGGCAACGTCGTGAACCCCGACGAGTACGTGGAGCGCTGGGGGGCCGACTCCTTCCGGACCTACCTGATGTTCCTGGGTCCGTACGAGGAGGGTGGTGACTTCCGCGACCAGAGCATCTCCGGTGTGCGGCGGTTCCTCGACCGCGTGTGGGCGTCGGTCCACGTCGCCGCCCGCAGCGGCGATCCCGATCCGGACGTGATGCGCAAGCTCCACCAGACCATCCGCAAGGTCACCGACGACATCCCGGCGCTGAGCTACAACACCGCCATCGCCGCCATGATGGAGTACGTCAACGTGCTCCGCGCCCACGAGCGCACGCCGCACGCGCGGGAGGTGGAGCCGCTCGTACAGCTCGTCGCGCCGTTCGCCCCGCACATCGCCGAGGAGCTGTGGGAGACGCTCGGCCACGCGCGCAGCGTGTTCGACGAGGGCTGGCCGGTATTCGACGCCGCCCTCGCTGCGGAGGAGTCGGTGACCGTGGCGGTGCAGGTGAACGGAAAGACACGCGGCACTGTCCAGGTGCCGAAGGACGCCGAGCAGGGGGCGGTGCTCGAGGCCGCGATGAGCGAGCCGGCCATCGCCAAGTTCGTCTCCGGCTCACCGCGCAAGGTGATCCACGTGAAGAACCGGCTACTCAGCCTCGTGGTGTAACCGGAGGCTCAACTCCACTCGGAGTAGTGCACCTCCGCATCCGGGTGGCCGAAGGCCACCGCCGCCAGGTAGTCCACGCGGCCGATGTCGAGCAGGCGCACCCACAGCCGCTGGCGGTCGGCGCCGGTAATGCCGGTGACGTCGACCTCCTGCTGTGGATCCTTCCCCAGCGAGACCGAGAACGCATCGAACGCGGCGGCGATACCCGTCCCCAGCGCCTTGACCACGGACTCCTTGCGCACCCAGGCGCGGAAGAATGCGTCGGCCCGCTCCTCCGCCGGCAGGCCCATCAGGGCGTCGTGCTCGCCCCGGGCGAAGAACCGCGCCGCGATGCGCTCGATGTCGGCGAGCCGCGTCTGCCGCTCGACGTCGATGCCGACGTCGTCGGAGCGGGTGACCGCCACCAGCATGTGGTCGGCGGAGTGCGAGACGCTGAACCGCAGCGGCTCCGCCTGGTCGTCGTCCACGACTTGCGGCTTGCCCTTGGGCGAGCGGCGGATCGTGACGTCGGGGGCCGGCAGGCGCAGATAGCGGGAGAGGATGCCGCGCACCCAGGCGCGGGACAGGGTCAGCCGCGCGCGTTGGGCGTCACTCGCCACCAGTGCGGTCTTCTCGCGCTCGGATGCCGTCAGCATCTTCCCGGCCTCGGCGAGGTTCTCGGGCGTGGCCTCCAGCATCGCGTGCCACACGTGGATGTCGTGTTCTTCCAGGGCTGGTGGAGCGGCTATGCTGTGGGCCATGGGTCGTCCCGGCTAGAAGCTCAACCCGAAGCTGATGGGCAGGGTGAGATACGAGGTTCGGTTCGTGAGCACCTTGTGAAGCCGTGCTTCAAAATGGGCCGTCATCCCGCTGAGCGGAATCTCGATGCCGGCTCCGAAATTGAAGCCGGGGCTGGACCGGTTGTCGCTCACCGCGTACAGACCCATGCCGCCGATCAGGTACGGGTGGAAGGTCGATCCCTCGAAGTGGTAGACGGCATTCACGATGCCGGCGAAGGTCTGGACGGCATGGACGTTCGTGGTGCCGGTCTTGGCACCGAATCGCTCGTAGAACAACTCGCCCCGAATGCCCATGGCCTGGCCGGGCGCCTGATACTCGGCGAGACCGGACATGTTGAAGCCGGTGGCGTGCGTGCCCGACAGGGCGCCGGTGGGGAAGCTCACGCCGAACGACGCGCCCAGGTGGCCGGCGGACAGGCCGCCCTGCGCGAATGCGGTCGATGCACCGAGCGCGAGCAGTGCCACGACCGTGCCGAATCGAATCATGCGTGGAATGTAGCGTCAGAGGAGGCGGCCGATCCATTCGCCCACGAAATACCCCGCGGCGGCCACACCGACCCCGACCACGAACATGTCGAGTCCGGAGCGGAACACGCTCCGACCGGTGAACACCGACCGCGCCGCACCGACCACCCAGTGCGACAGCATCGCGATGCTGAAGGACACGATGACCGCGGTCCGTCCGGACCAGATGAGGAACGGCGCCACCGGAATGAAGGCCCCGACGGCCGTCGCGACGCCCGTGACCCAGCCCTCCCGGAGCGGTGACATGCCCTGTCCACCGATCCCCAGCTCCTCCTGCACCTGCTCGTCGAGCATGCGCTGCGGGTCGGCCATCACCTCGGTGGCCAGGGCGTGGGCGGCGCCGGCATCCATCCCCTTGGCCTGATAGATCAGTGCCAGCTCGTCCCGTTCCACTTCGGGCATCAGCGCGATCTCGTCGCGCTCCATCGAGATCTCGTGGCTGTAGACCTCCTGCTCGCTCTTCGCGGCGAGGTATCCACTCGATCCCATGGAGAGCGAATCGGCGATGAGCCCGGCCACGCCGGCCACGATCACGGCATGCGCCTGGTCGACCGCCGACGCCCCGATGACGCCGGCCACGAGCCCGAAGTTGGCCGTCAATCCGTCGTTGAAACCGTACACGACGTTGCGGAGGAATCCGCCCGACTCGGCACGGTGCCACGGCTCGCCCTCGCGTCCGGCCAGCGATCCGAGCGTACTGGCGTGCTCCGCCGACTCGCGCGCCAGCGTGAGCGACTCCGATTTCCCGGGCACGCCGGTGGCGGTACCCCGGTGCATGTTGAGGTAGCCCTTGACCTCGCGCCCCTCCTCGGCGAGCAGCATCGGGAGGAGGAATCCGGGGCCGAGCCACCGGCCGAGGGTGGCGAGAAGGCGCGTTCGCGCCGTAGGACGGAAACGGCCGACGGGTTGCCCACCGTCGGCGAGCAATCCGGCCCAGATCTCCGTGTGCCGGTCCTCGACGTTGGCGAGCTCGAGGTAGATGTGCTGCTTCTTCGGGTCGTGCTCGAACCCGGCGAGCACCCGGTACAGATACGCGGCGTCGGCCTCGTCCTGCCAGTGCTCGCGGAATGCCGCGAGGTCGGGGGTGTCAGGCATGGGGGAAATATGGTAGGAAACCGGCCCGACTGCCGTCACGACCTACCGCCCACGGCCAACTGCCCACGCCTTCCGCCCGAGAAGGCGACTGACCGGCAATCCCCCAGTAAACCCTCTCCCCGCGACTCCGTGACTCAGTGATCGAAAGCCCCCAAGAACGAGGAACTACCGACCATGCGTACCACGAGACTCCTCATCCCGGCCGCTCTCGCCGCCGCGGCCTTCGCCCTGCCGGCGGGCGCGCAGATCCGGATTCGCACCGCGCCGGGCGGTGCGTACGCCTATTCGTTCTCCACCCGCGATACGCCGCGTGCGGTGGTCGGCATCACGACGTCGACGACAGATGCGCGCGACACGCTCGGTCTCCGGATCACGGAGGTCGCCGCGGGCAGCCCGGCCGAGAAGGCGGGCATCACGGAGGGCGACCGGCTCCAGGCGATCAACGGCATCGACCTCAGGCTCTCACCCATCGACATCGGCGATCAGGAGATGGCGGACGCGATGTCGCGGCGCCTGACGCGGGAACTCGGCAAGCTCAAGCCCGGCGACGACGTCACGCTGCGCATCGATCACGACGGTCGGACGAAGACCGTCACACTGAAGACCGTGGACGCGAACGTGTTGTACGGCAATCCGACGGGCATGTCGCTCTTCCGCACCGACGAGAACCGCGCAGCGCTCGGCGTGTCGCTGGCGATGACGGGCAGCCGACGCGACACGCTGGGCATCCTGATCATCGGCGTGAACAGCGGCGGCCCCGCCGACAAGGCCGGTCTGGAAGAAGGCGATCGCATCGCCGCGATCAACGGCGTGAATCTGAAAGTCGATCGCGAAGATGCAGGCGACAGCTACGTGGCGGCGGCACGCTACCACCGCCTCCAGCGGGAGATGGCGAAGGTGAAGCCGGGCGACGAGGTGACGCTGCAGGTGTGGGCCGGCGGCCGGTTCAAGACCGTACACGTGAAAGCCGGGAACGCCTCTGAGCTTGCGGGGAACAACCGGACGATCATCCTGAACGGCAACGGAGACCTGGGGCCGTGGGTGAACTTCAATCTCGACAGGCCGCAGATCCGGAAAGAGGTACAGCGGGCGATGCAGGAAATGCGGCAGTCGCTGCAGAATCTGCGAGTCGAGTCTCCGCAGTTCCGGTGGGAGGGGCAGGATGGTGGGTCGACCGTGATCCGCACGGGTGGGCCGCCGGCTCCACCCGCGTCGGCGCTGTCGCCGGGCATCGTGGTGGCCCCGAACGCGGTGGCTGACATGCCGCTCCGCGTGGGCGCGATGGTCGCGCCGGCTCCGCTCGCGACGGTGCGGGCGGTCGCACCGCTGGCGCCCATCGCGCCGGCGCCGAACGTCTTCTGGGTGAGACCGTCGGTGCGCGTGATTCGATTCTGACGCCCGTTCCCAATCGCGGGTGTCTTCCAGCGCGGGGCATTTCCGTACGGGGATGCCCCGCGCACCATTTACCGGACGAAGAAGTAGACGGCCATCGCGGCGAGGGCCGCCGCGAAACACTGCTGGATCACGCGCTTGGGCAGGCGGCGCACCAGAAGTACGCCACCGATGCCGCCCGCGGCTCCGCCGGCGAGCATCAGCGCCGAAGCCGAATAGTCCACGTATCCGGCGCCCATGTACCGGATGCCGACCAGAGCGGTGAACGTCGCGATGGGCAGAAGCGCCGCGGCCGCCGCTTCGCCCAGCTCCAGCCCGCCCGCGATCATGAGGGCGGGTACGATCATGAACCCTCCCCCGACGGCGAAGAAGCCGGAAACCGCACCGACGAGCACGGCCAGGAGCGCCAGCGTGACGTGGGCACGCCGGCTCGCGCGGGATTGCATCGGCGGCGACACGGCATCCGATCGGAAACTGAGATAGAGCATCCAGCCGGCCACGGCGAGCAGGACGAACCCGAGCAGGAAGACCAGCCGCTGGCCCGGCTCGAGCAGTCCCAGTCCCGCGCCCAGCCAGATGCCGGCGAGCCCTGGAACGGCGAAGGTCAGGGCGGCCACCAGCGGCGCCTCGCCGCTCTTCCAGCGCCAGAGGAAGAGTCCGCCGGCAATGACGGCAACACCGAGGGCATTGGTGCCGAGGACGGTGTGCGGACCCAGCGACGCGGAGAACAGGAGGATGGGAATGCCGACGATCGCGCCGCCCGCGCCGAGAAAACCGAGCACCAGGCCGGCGGCGAGCCCAGCAAAGAGGGACGGGACCATGGGGCGACAATCTACACGTCCCCGGCGGGTCACCAACCCGTGGGGGCGCCGCGTGCGCGCCGTCGCTCCCACTTCCGTCGGGCCACCGGTATCTTGCGGAGTGATTCGCTTCCGACCGCTCTCGCACCGACTCGTCGCGCTCCTGGCGGCGACCGCCGTCGTCGGCTGCGCGTCCCGTGGACCGGCCCAGAAATTGGACGGCGTCGTTCCCGGCATCGAGGTGCTACTGCACGATTCACTGTCGCTGATACGCGGCAAGCGCGTCGGGCTCATCACGAATCAGAGCGGGCGTGATCGGAAGGGCGAGAGCGACATCGACCTGCTGTATCACACCCCGGGCGTGAAGCTCGTCGCCCTGTTCGCGCCGGAGCACGGCATGCGCGGCACGGCCGAGGCCGGCGCGAAGATCACGTCCGATACCGACGCCGCCACCGGACTGCCGATCTACTCGCTGTACGGCGCCGTGCACGCCCCGACGCCGAAGATGCTCGACGGGATCGACGTGCTGCTCTACGACATTCAGGATGCCGGGGTGCGGTTCTACACGTACACGTCCACGATGGCGCTGTCGGCCGATGCCGCCGGGCAGGCGCACATCCCGTTCGTGGTGCTCGACCGCCCGGACCCGATCCGCGGCGACCGCGTCTCCGGGGGCGTGCTCGACACCGCGTACCGGTCGTTCGTGGGCGAGTATCCGGTGGCGCTGCGGTACGGGCTCACCCCCGGCGAGCTGCTGCGGTATCTCGTCGGCACCGGGCAGGTGCACGCAGAGGTGCACGTGGTGCCGATGGACGGATGGCGCCGGTCGATGTGGTACGACCAGACGGGGCTGCCCTGGGTGAACCCGTCGCCGAACCTGCGGTCGATGGACGCGCTGGCGCTCTATCCCGGCACGGTGTTCTTCGAGGGCACGAACCTGAGCGAGGGACGCGGCACCGAGGCCCCCTTCCAGCTCATCGGCGCGGGGTGGCTCACCGACGCCGGCACGATCGCGCACCAGCTGAACCTGCTCAACATGGGCGGCGTGCGCTTCGATTCCACGTCGCGCACCATCGCGGCCGGGCAGAAGTGGGGCGGACAGACGATCCCGATGCTCCAGATCCGGGTAACGGATCTCGACCGGCTGAAGCCGGTGCAGCTCGCCGCGTACATGCTGCAGGAGATCCATCGGCGGCATCCGGCGCAGTTCAAGTGGGTGCTGCCGCACATGGACCAGCTCGCGGGGAGCGACGCGCTGCGCAACGCGGTCGACTCGGGAACCGTCGCCGAGTTGCTCCCGAAGCTCGACGCACAGGCGCTGGCGTTCGAGCAGTCGAGCGAGAAGTACCGGATCTACCGCTGAGCGTTGGACCCCCGGGCCCGCATCGCCGGGTGGGGCGAGCGGTCTACGCCGATGCGCCGGCCAGGATTCGCGCGAATACCTCGGTGTCCACGTTCGCGCCGGTGAACACCACACCGACCGTGCGGCCGGCGATGGCGTCGCGTTCCTGCTTCGCGGCCGCGATGCCGAGCGCGCCGGCGCCCTCGACCACGTTGTGCGTCGTCGCGAAGATGTCGCGCATCGCCTGGGCGACTTCGGCGTCCGACACCTCGACCACGCGCGCCACGCGGCCGCGCATGAGGCCGAGTGCGGTGGCGTTCGGGGTGCGACAGGCCACGCCGTCGGCGATCTCGGTGGTCACGGGACACGACACAAGCTCGGTCCCTTCGAGCGAGCGCTTGTACGCCGGCGCCGCTGAGGAGACGACGCCCACGACCTCTACGCCATGGCCGAGCGCCTGCTTCGCCGTGAGCATGCCGCAGATGCCGGAGCCGAGCCCGATCGGTACGTACACGGTCTGAAGCCCGGGCACCGCGCGCAGGAACTCCAGCGAATAGGTGCCGACGCCGGCCACGAGCGCGGGATCGAACGCCGGCACGGGATGCCAGCCCCGCTCGCGGGCCAGCCCGGCGGCGTGCTCGAGCGACTCCTGGAAGTCGTCGCCAAACTCGATCAGCTCGGCGCCGAGGGCGCGCATGGCGTCGTTCTTCTCGCGGCTGTTGCCGTGCGGCACAACGACGACCGCTCCCAGCCCGTGGCGCGTGGCGGCGAACGCCACCGACTGCCCATGGTTCCCGCGCGTGGCGGTGACCACGCCCTCCACCTCGGGGTGCTCGCGCTTCAGCCGGTCCATGTACACCAGCCCGCCGCGAATCTTGAACGCCCCGATGGGCGTGTGGTTCTCGTGCTTCGTCCACACGGTGGTCCCGGCCACGCGGTCGAGCAGCGGCCAGTGGTACTGCGGGGTCGGCGGCATGACCGCCTTGACCAGGCGGTCGGCGGTTTCGAGATCGGCGAGCGACGGGAGGGATGCGAGCGTTGCGTCGGTCATCGGCGCCTCATCTGCCCGGAGCGCGGAACTGGTCGCGCACCTCGGTCAGCGTGCAGAGGGGCCGGAACGGAATGCCCGCGGCCTCGATCGCCGCACGGCCGCCCTGCTCGCGATCGACGACCGCCGTTGCGACGACGATCTCCGCGCCTGCTTCGCGCAGGTGCTCGACGGCCTTCAGCAGCGAGCCGCCCGAGGTGATCACGTCCTCGACGACCACGACCTTCTTACCCTTCGGATCGATGCCCTCGATCCATTTGCCCAGCCCGTGCTTCTTGGTCTCCTTTCGCACGATGAAGCCGGTGAGCGGATGGCCGGATCGTGCCGATGCGTACACCGCGTTGGACACGATCGCATCGGCGCCCAGTGTGGGGCCGCCCACGGCCTCGGCGCCGAACTCGCGAGCCAGTTCGACCACGGCCGCGCCCACCAACTCGGCGCCCTCGGGGTCGTACGTGACCTGCTTGGCGTCGAGATAGAAGGTGCTCTTCGCGCCCGAGGCAAGGGTGAAGTCCCCCTCGCGGTACGACAGACGGGCAAGGAGGGCGGCGAGCGAATCGCGCTGCGGCATGAATGCTCCGGGGTGGACGACGGTGGGACTGCGCGCAAGCTAGGACGGGCGGCTGGCCGGGGGAAGCTTCCCGTCCACCCCATTTCAGGTGCAAGATTGGCGGTCGCCCACCCGCGGAGGAGAACCATGCGGCGCCTCGCCTGTGCCATGCTCCTGATCGCCACGGCCGCATTCGGTCAGGGAACGCAGGGCAACTACTACGTCCCCCACTTCCGATTCGATTCCGGCGGCCGGCTCGACACGCTCCGCCTCCACTACACGACACTCGGCACGCCGCACCGCGACGCGCACGGAGTGGTGCGCAATGCGGTGCTGATCATGCACGGCACGGGCGGCACGGGCCGCGGATTCCTGGCCGCGCATTTCGCGGGGGTGCTGTTCGGCCCGGGCGAGTTGCTGGACACGGCCAAGTACTACGTGATCCTGCCCGACGACATCGGACACGGCGGATCGAGCAAGCCGAGCGACGGGCTGCACGCGCGCTTTCCGCACTACACGTATGACGACATGGTGCGCGCGGAGCATCTCCTGGTCACCCAGCATCTGCACGTGAACCATCTGCGCCTCGTGATGGGAACGTCGATGGGGTGCATGCATTCGTGGATGTGGGGGTACATGTATCCCAACTTCATGGACGGACTGGTGCCGCTGGCGTGCGCGCCCACACAGATCGCGGGACGCAACCGGATGATGCGGACGATGATCATGGACGACATCCGCGACGACCCGGCGTGGGACGGCGGCGACTACAAGACGGAGCCTCAGGCGGGGCTCCGGGCGGCGCTGCAGATCCTGTACATCATGGTGAGCGCGCCGCTGCTCCAGCAGCGGGAGGCGCCCACGCGCGACGCGGCCGACTCGGTGATCCGGGCGTACGTGGCGCATGGCCTCCGCACCATGGACGCCAACGACGAGATGTACGCGTTCGCGTCGTCGCTGAATTACGACCCACGACCGTACATGAGCCGGATCACCGCGCCCGTGCTGGCGATCAACTCCACGGACGATCTCATCAACCCACCGGTGCTGAACGCCCAGCTCATCCTGCCGTACATCAAGCGGGCGAAGCACGTCCGGTTCATCGAGATCCCGCAGGGCCCGAACACGCACGGGCACAGCACGCATTCGTACCCGGCCGTCTGGGGGCACTATCTACGGGACTTCCTGGCCTCCCTGCCGGAGCGGGGGAAGTGACGCTCGGCCGGTAGCCGTCGGCCCGGGCACGGAGCACCCGGGCCGGCTACCGGTAGACGCCGTGCGGCCAGCCCAGCCAGTGGATGGTGTCGGCGGGCGTCAGTGGCCCGATGGTGCCGACCACCGAGTTCGTGAGCTTCTCGGGATCGTACACGATGCCGGCTTTGATCACGTAGCGCGGGAACCGCATGTTGCGGATATCGGCCAGCGGATTGCCGTGCACGATCACGGCGTCGGCCCACTTCCCCGTCTCGATGGAGCCGAGCTTGTCGCCGAGCCCCATGGCGTGGGCGGCGTTGATCGTGGCGAAGCGGAGCGCGGCGTAGGGTGGGATGCCCGACAGGACGAACGTCAGCAGCTCGCGGTGCACGGCGAAGGGCGTGAGGTACTCGCCGTGGCTCGGGTGGTCGGTGCCCAGGGTGATGAGGTTGCCACCGCCGGCATCGTAGAACGCTTTGATCTCCTTCTGCTTGGCCCAGTAGATCTTCTCGAACTGCTCCATGACGGGCGGGCGGCCCTTCGCGTCGACGCGCTTGCGCGTGTACGGCGTGAGGAAGCGCTTCTCGTCGGTGAAGTAGGTGAACACCCGCGGATCGCGCTTGCCGTAGTAGCCGTACGCGCTGATCGTCGCGTCGTAATAGACGTGATGCTGGATGTAGAGCTGGAAGATGCGCTTGTACGCCGGCGAGTGGAACGTGGAGTCGGTGAAGTTCTCGAGTGACGCGTAGGCGCTGCGCGTGGCCGGGTAGGCGTCGCCGCCCATGAAGTGCTCCACGCGGTCGATCCCCATGAGGATCGCATCGCGCGGATTGACCGTGCCGCGGTACCCCGATCCAAGGTGTCCGGCCACCGTGAGCCCGTGCTGGTGTGCGCGGTCGATGAGCGCCTCGAGCTGGTATGCGGTGATTCCCTTGGCCTTGAACGCCCGCACACCCAGCTCGGCCCAGTGGTCCACCTCGGCGTAGATCGAATCGACGGAGATGTTGCGCGGCCAGCCGGGGCGTGCGGTGCCGAAGTACGGTCCCGAGTTGAGCAGGCGCGGGCCCGGCTCCAGTCCGCGGTCGATCCGGATGCGCAGCGCGCGCATCGAGTCGGCGTTCATCTCGCCGGCGGGCCACGTGGCGGTGACGCCGTTCGCGAGGAAGAGCGACGGGTAGGCCCGCGTCTCGTCCACGCGGCCCCTCCCGAAGAGCTGCATGTGATAGTGCGCGTGCAAGTCGAAGAGGCCCGGCGTGATCGTCTCGTCGTCGGTGAGGCGGATGGTGTCGGCGCCGGGTTTCACCCCGGAGAGGGAGCCGCCCACCTGCTCGAACTTTCCGGAGCGGATGAGAATGCCCGGGTTGTGGATGCGGACCGTGTCGGTGGAGGTGAACAGCCACCCGCCGAGGATGACGAGGTCGTGCGTCTGGGTCTGGGCGGCAGCGCGGGCGGGGCCGAGGAGGGAGACGGCGATGGCGAGGGAGCCGGCGGCAACGGCGAGGAGGGAGTGGCGGCGCATGGAGGTGGTGGGAACGGGTGGGCGGGGGACCGCGGAGAAGATACAGCCGGCAGGCGGCGGCGGGAGCACCCGAAGGCCAACTACTCCTCGTAGAACCGCAGGTCCGTCATCGGGTAGTGCTTGCGATTGCGGGTCCAGAGGCGCACACCGGAAGCGGTCGCTGCTGCGGCGACGAGCGCGTCGCCAAGTTCCAGGCCGTGTGAGCGGGAGTAACGTGCCAGGTACGACCCCGCGATGCGCCCCACCTGCCCGTCCAGCAGGATCTCACCGCGTGCGTCGAAGAACGCCTGGGTCGGCGCTTCTTCGCCGGGCCGGATTCCCGCATAGATCTCCGCCTGAGATATGGCCGAGCAGTACGTCGGAACCCCGGAGCGCTCCAAGTGACGCGCGGCCTCCACGACGGCCGTGCGACCGCGGAGGATCTCGATGATGACGTCCGAATCGTAGAGGACGCCAGCTACGCCTTCGTGCGCGTCCGCCGCGTATCGCGGCGCATCCGCCTCACGTACGCGTCGGTGGCGCCGAGGTCCCTTCGGTTTCGCCATAGCCCGCTGATTGCGTCGAGGGTATTCAGTCGCGCGTGCGACTCGGTCGGACCGTAGGCACGCGCCACGGCTTCCCGCACGAGATCCGACACGGTTCGTCCCTGCCGGTCCGCAAGCTCGCGAAGCCGCCGGTGCGTGTCCGCGTCGAGATAGAGTTGAGTCCTGACCATGCGATGTATATACATCGCATTTGGAGCAACGTCAATCGAAGCGGCGGGAGCCAATCCACAGCGCCCTGGAACTGCCGGAACATCGGGGGACTCCTATGTCGCCGACCGTCGCGCCGCCTTCCCTCCTGGAGCGAACCTCCAGGTAGGATACCTTGACATCCGACAATACAGACCCCAATCTATTGTCGAACGACAAGGTATCCCGCCCACCCGGAGCCGTGATGTCGGAACGCGCCGATCTGCTGCAGGGCACCCTCGACCTGCTGATCCTCAAGACCCTCATCCTGGGCCCATTGCACGGGTGGGCCATCTCCAAACGGCTGCGCCAGCTCTCGAGCGACGTGCTCGACGTCGGACAGGGGAGTCTTTACCCGGCGCTTTACCGCCTCGAAGACAAGGGGTGGATCGAGGCCGAGTGGGGCACGAGCCCGGAGGGACGGCGGGCAAAGATCTACACGCTGACCGCGGCGGGGAAGAAGCGGCTGGCTGCAGAGCGTGCGGAGTGGAAGCTGTTCTCGACGGCGGTGGACCGCGTGCTCAAGGCGACGTGAGCGGAGGCGCCGGATGCCGAACTGGATGAAGCGCCTCGGGAGGCGTTGGCGCGCGCTGTTCAACGGCGGAGCGCTAGACGCCGAGCTGGATGAGGAGATCCGGCTGCACGTCGAGCTGGAGACCGAAGAGCTGATGCGTGCGCTCGGGCTGTCGTACGAGGAGGCACGTCGCCAGGCGAAGGTCGCCTTCGGTGGCGTGGAGCGGTACCGCGAGGCGCAGCACGACGTGCGCGGCGTACGGTGGCTGGAGCAGCTCGCGCAGGACGTGAAGTATGCGGTGCGGTCGCTGAGGAAGACGCCCGGCTTCACCGTCACGGCGGTCGTGACGATTGCGCTGGGCATTGGCGTGACGACCGCCGTGTACAGCGTCATCGATCGGTTGCTGGTCGATCCACTGCCCTTTGCGCACGGGGATCGAACGGTGGTTCTGGGAGAAGAGGTACCGGGCACGACCAGGAACGGCGCCTATCCCAGCGGCTGGTTACTCTCGAACGCCGTGATCGACTGGGCAGAGCACGCGGAAACCTTCGCCGCCGTCAGCCCCGTCCACGGCGGGGGCGCGACACTCCGGCTGGGCGAGCAATCGCTGATCGTGAGCGAGAGTTACGTGCTCACGTCTCTGTTCAGCGCAATGGGCGTGCGGCCGGTCATCGGCCGGCTGTTCGTCGATGCGGACTCATCGGCCGGTGCCCCGCGCGTGATGCTTCTTGGCGAGGCGTTCTGGCGGAGGGAGTTCGGCGCTGATCCCAAGATCATCGGACGGCAGCTCGCGCTCGACGACACGTCGTACCGGGTGATCGGCGTGGTGTCGGATCGGCTGAACGCCCTGCGAGGGTACCAATCGGTGGACGCGTGGCTTCCCATCACCCCACCGATGTTCACCCACCTCGGCCGCACGATGCAGGCCGTGCAGGCTGCCGGCGTCGTGAAGCCCGGCGTCAGCCGACAGCGCGCCGCGCAGGAGTTGACGGTGCTGAGGCACCGGCTGATGCCGCCCCGCACGGCGGAGGCCGTCGCGCACCAACCGGTGGCCCGGTTGATCGACCCATCGACGCTCCTCAGCACCGGGCTCGTCACGGGGCTCTGGATCCTGTTCGGAGCCACGGTTCTGGTGATGCTCATCGCGTCGGCGAACGTGGCCAATCTGCAGCTGGTACGGGCCTCACGACGCGCCGAGGAAACTGCGGTGCGGGCCGCCCTCGGCGCGTCACGTGGGCGGTTGGTGCGGCAGCTGTTGGTTGAGTCGAGCCTCCTCGCCGTCGGAGGGGGTGCGGGCGGAATCCTGCTCGCCTGGTGGGGGCTGCGGGCTATCGTGGCCACGCGGCCGGCGGCCCTCCCGGAGTTGGCGGCGATGCGCCTCGATCCTCGCGTGCTGGCGTACGGCCTTGCACTCATCGCGCTCACGAGTCTGGGATACGGCGTCCTGCCAGCGCTCCACGCGACCGGATCTCGCGTAGCCGATACGCTGCGCAGCGGCGGGCGGATCGGGCGCTCGCGAGCGCGCCGGCATGCTCAAGCGATCGTCGTTGTTGGGGAGATCGCGCTCTCGCTTGTGCTCTTGGTCGGTGCCGGACTCCTCACGCACAGCTTTGCACGGATGATGGCCATCAATCCGGGGTTCCAGCCGGCCGGGTTGGTGGAGATTGGCACGTTCCTACCCCGTGATCGCTACGCCGACTCTACCAGCAGGGCCAACTTCTGGAGCACGGCGGTCACCCGCGCTCGGGCCCTTCCGGGGGTCGAGGCGGCAGTGCCGGCGACGGGAGGCATGCTGCAGGAGTACTACGGCTTCGGAACCGGAAAGCTGCAAGTCGAGGAGGGCCCTCACGCGCCTGCGCCCGTCGAGATCACATACTCGCAGCGGCCGGTTCCCGGCCAGTACTTCCGCGTGATGGGCATTCGCCTCCGGGCCGGCCGAGGATTCTCCCCCGAAGACGAACGCGGCCAGACGCAGAACGTGATCATCGATCAGAGTCTCGCCGAGAAGCTATGGCCGGGACAGTCGGCGATCGGGAAGCATTACCGTCCCTATTACCCGGCACATCCCCAGTCGTGGAAGCGGGTCGAGGGAGTCGTGAGCGACGTGGGTCTCGTCGGACTCCCCGGCGTGGTCTCGATGCAGGCATACACGCCGACCCGGTCGAATCAACTCGCCGACGCCATGGGGATCATGGTTCGAGTTCGACCGGGCACCGATGAGTCGCGCACGATTGCGGCGCTCAGGGGAATCCTGCACTCGATCGATCCGAAACTCTCACCACCCACGGCGATCAGCGAGTCGTCGCTTCTGTACACAACGGTTGCCATCCCGCGTTTCAGCACGACGTTGCTGGGCGTGTTCGCGGCCCTGGCATTGTTGCTCGCGGCGATCGGGCTCTACGGGGTCGTGGCACACGCGGTGAGCCAGCGGACCCATGAGATTGGGGTACGCATTGCAATGGGTGCCAGGGCCGCGGACGTCGTGCGGCTCGTGATCGGCGACGGGGCCCGGCTGGCCGTCGTGGGGGTCGCGATTGGTCTCGTCGCGGCGCTCGCCGGGGCACGCCTCGTCGCGGGCCTGCTCTATGAGGTATCGCCCATCGATCCGCTGGTATTCGTGGCGATTCCGCTTAGCCTCGTGGTCGTGGCGCTCCTCGCCAGCTACCTCCCCGCCCGCCGCGCCGCCCGGGTGGATCCCGTCATTGCCCTCCGGGCGGAGTAGCTGGGTATGGTGCGAGCTCTCCTCAGTAAGCTCTCACACCGTTTCCGGGCACTCTTCCACGGGCAGACGGTTGACGCCGAGTTGAACGAGGAGATCCGGCTGCACATCGAGTCGGAAA
>JBJKRG010000015.1:0-18080 GCA_046704805.1 Gemmatimonadaceae bacterium | reverse complement strand
TCCTGATGCTCATCCGCCGATTGCGGCAGCGGCGGCCCGTCCGCCGGCCCGAGGGTCGGGCCGGACAGGAAGGCCGAGGCCGCCGCGGCGCCGGCGGGCGTCGCCATCCCGACCTTCCCGGCTGCGGCGAACGCAGCGCGGCGATTCTCGTCGGTCGGCTCCGCAATCCAGGCTTTCGTGGCGTCGAGACACGCGGCGACTTCGGGGGCCGGCGTCTCGCCGGCGGCGGTGCGGGCGCAGGTGAATGCCCACCAGACGGCCTCGCGGCGCGGCAGGGCGTGTGCGACGAAGGCGACCGCTTCCATGGGCTTCCCGAGCGCGAGGAGCGCGGCGCCGAGCGCGGAGGGCGCCGTGCCGGCAAGCGCGGATACCGTCTCCGCCGACACGCCCGCGGCGGCGGCGATCTCCGCCGGCGACTTTCCTGACCGGAGCACTGCAGCGGGGTTTGCCATGGTCAGTTGATCATCACCATGCCGCCCTGCACCTGCACCATCGCACTCCCGTTGACGGCCGCCATGCACTCGCTGGTGAGTTGGAGCATGCTCTCCGCCTGGACCATCGTGATCGGCCCGCCGACCTGGGTCTGGATTTCGGAGCCGATCTGCACCTCCCCTCCGCTGATGTTGGTCATGTTCTGGGCCTCGATCGTCACCAACAGGCCGCTGATATGAATGCCCTCCGGGCCAATGACGATCTGGTTGTCGCCGACCTTGAGCTCGATCTGAGTGATCCCCTCCACCTCCACCCCTCCCGCTTTCGACTTCACGCTCACGTTGCTGATGGCGCCGATGGCCACATTGGCATCGCTCGAGAGCGTATCGTCGCCGGTCACCTGCACGGTGCGCTTGCCCTTCACGTTGAGTTCGGCGTTCCCGTCGACGTGCACCGTCTCGTTGGCCTTGACCTTCCGCGTCAGATCCCCGCCGACGGTGAGGTCCTCCGACCCGTCCACGGTCTTGGTCCGCTTCCCCTTCACCGTGACCGTCTCGTCGTTGTCGACCTTCTGGATGCGGTCGTGCTCGACCTCCAGGTGCGCGTCCTTCTCGGCGTGAATGAGCAGCAGCTCGGCACCCTTCTTGTCCTCCAGCCGGATCTCATTGGCGTTCTCGCCGCTCCCCTCCTTGGCGCTTCGCGACTTGAACCCGCTCGTCGTCTGATTGGCCGGCAGCTCGTACGGCGGCATCTGCTCGGCGTTGTAGACGCGTCCGGTGATGATCGGGTGGTCCGGATCCCCTTCGAGGAAGTCGACGACGACCTCCTGCCCGATGCGGGGAATCTGCATCGCGCCCCACCCCTTCCCCGCCCACGCCGAGGAGACGCGCACCCAGCACGAGCTCTTCTCGTTCTTCTTCCCCACGCGGTCCCAGAAGAACTGGACCTTCACCCGCCCGTACTTGTCGACGTAGATCTCCTCGCCCGACGGGCCGACCACGACCGCGGTCTGCGTGCCGCGCACCACGGGACGCGGCGTGGCGCGCGGCGGCCGGTACTTCACCGCGGCCGGCACGGCGAGAAAGGCGTTCCGATACTGGTACTCCGCGTCGGCGCTGCTGAAGTACCCGGTCACCCGGGCCGAGTGTTCGACGTCGAGCAGGACGTACTCGGCGTTGGCCTCCGAGGCGAAATGATCCGACAGCTCGAACCGGTGGCCGCTCACGAAGTTGCGGCACGATCCCTCGCCTCGCAGGATGTCCCGCAGCGCCTCGTGCGACTCGAGGATCAGCCCCGCGTCGCGATCGCCGTTCTCCACCGTCGTGAACCCGCCCGGGTACTCGTAGAGCTCGCCCTCGCCCTGGCCCGACAGCGAGCTCTCGAGTTTCATGGCGGGCTGCGTGTAGTCGTAGGCGCGCAGCGAGACCTTGCCGAGCGCCACGGAGCTTTCGCGGCGCACCGCCGTGACCACGTCCTCGGCGGACCCGTGCTGCGCCATCAGGCGCACCTTCGTGCCGCCCGGGCACTCCGGCATGTTCGACGGCGTGTTCCCCAGCACGAGCGTGTGCTTCTCCTGCGTGTGCTCGAAGAAGTAGAAGATCCCCTCCGCCTCCATGAGTCGCGACACGAAGTCGAGGTCCGATTCCCCGTACTGCACGCAATACTCCCGCTTGGGGAACGACCCCGAGCAGCGGATCTCGAAATCCGATTGCTTCCGGTCGTGGAACACCTGCTCGATGATCTCGAGCGCCGTCATCTCCTGGAAGACCCGCGAGTCGCGATGCAGCGAGAGCAGCCACAGCCAGGGCACGATCTCGGCTTCGTACGCCGTGAGCAGCTCGGTCCGTTCGAGCTGCGCGAATCGCCGCACCAGCCCATGGATCTTCCGCGTGCTGCCGTCGGGGAGGTCGATGCTGACCACCATGGCGGAGCCCAGCATGTCGCGGCTGTTGATGCCGGGGTTCGCGGACAGGAGGCTCAGGCGGAACTCGAAGAGCCCGGAAACGGATTCCCGGCCCTCCAGGCCGGCCAGCAGCAGCACGTCCGTGCCGAGCTTGGAATCGACACGTAGGGGGCGACCGGTTTGCGAGTACTCAGGCATCCTCCATCTCCTCGACCTGTGGCTGGGTCCGTGCGCCCGGCGGTCCGGGCAGCCGGAATGCTTCCAGCTCGATGAATCCCGCGCCGATGAGGGGCCTCACCATCGCGGCGAATTGTCGGGCGGTCGTCCCCTCGGGAACGGCGCCCTCCCGCACGAGCCTCTCCAGATGCTCTCGCACGGATCGGCGTCCGTCACATCGTGCCAGGAACTGCGCCACGTTGCCATCGGCCTGCAGCGTGTACGGAAACGGCGCGTCCGTCGCGATCGCGAATTCCTCCGGCTTCCAGGCGCCACCGTCCGCACGGCTCACGAGGTGCAGCCGCACGCCCGGTGCGAGTCGCGGCCGGGCCTCGACGAGGCGTGCGTCGAGGTCGGCCGGTCGCGCCGCCGCTGCCTCCCATCGCAGCAGCCAGTCCAGCGCCTCGCGCCCCGCGGTCACCGTCCCGCGGCGCCGGCGGGCGGTGATGCCGGGGCGCTGTTCGCCGTGCCGGCGGATCACGAAGGCGGCGACCACCAGCCGCTCCACCTCGAGGTCGGCCATCGCCTCCAGATGCGCGCCGCAGTCCTGCGGTGAGATGCGTCCCTGAGCCATCTCCAGGGCGTAGTGCTCGGCGGGCGTGAACGTCGCCGTGGTCGCCACGGCGACGTCGAACTCGGGGGCGGACGCCCCCAGCATGGTGCGAAGGCGCTCCTGCAGCGGCGCCCCGCGCCGGTCCGTCGCCATGCACACACAGTGGAAGGTCCCGCCTTCTGCCAGATGCGCCGGCAGGCCCTCGACGATGCGGCGCGTCACCTGCTCACCGTCGGCGCCGGCATCGCGGTAGATGTATTCCTGACGGAGCGCCGGCACGTACGGCGGATGGGCGACGATCCGGTCGAACGTCCGGCCGCTCACGGCATCGTAGAGGTCGCCCTGCAGCGCCGTCACGTTCCCGATCCCGTTGAGCGCCGCGTTGAAGCGCGCGTAGACGGTCGAGCGTTCCGTGATGTCCACCGCCCACGCGTGGCCGGACCTGGGCGCCTGGACCAGCGCCGCGATCCCCGTCCCCGAGCACAGGTCGAGCAGTTGTTCGCACGGCGTGTCCGGCAGGAACGAGAGAAAGTCGCCGGTGTTGGTCGTGATGGCCGGGTACACCGAGTCCGACGTGAGGACGGTGTGGTCCGGATCGGCGCTCGTGGGATCGTAGTCGCGATCGGAAACGATGAGGAGGGACTCGGTCGGGTACAGCAGCACGGTCGCCAGACACTCCCGGCCGCCGGTCGGCGCGTCCCGCAGCAGGCCGAGGGCGTCCAGCGCCTGCACCACCGGCGGTTCGAGCATCCGGTCCACCAACGCCCGGCCCACCACCTGCCCGTCGAGGAATACGTGAATGAGCAGCGACAGCGCGTCGCGGGCCGGGTCCTGCGGCGCGCGCCCGTCCGACACACTCCGGAATGCGTAGATGGAATCGATGCCCAGCCGCGCGCCGATGCCGGCCGCGTCGTATCCCGCTCGCTGCAGTCCCGTTCGTAGCGTCGAGAACAGGCCGGGGGCGCCGAGACGAATCGGAATCGTCCCCCGCCCCCGGGCCGTCGCGTCGCCGACCGCCGTCACGACGCCTTGCCCGCCCGCCGGGTCGGCTTCGCGCCGGCCGGATCGACCGCGTAGCTGAACTCGCCCGAGTCGAGGACCCCGGTCCGGATCACGTTGGGTTTGACGCCGTCCACGAGCGACTGCAGCAACAGGCGCGAGATGGCGGGCAGCAGCGTGTTCGTGAGGATGTTGTCGACGTTGCGCGCCCCGCTCTCCACCTCCGTGCACCGCTCCGCGATCGCGTCCACCGCCGCATCGTCGACGACGAGATCCAGGCGGTGCACTTCCTGCAGCCGGCGCTGCACCTTGCCGAGCTTCAGCCGGATGATGCGCGTGAGCACCTCGTCGCGCACCGGGAAGTACGGAATGATCACGGTGCGGCCGAGGAACGCCGGCTTGAACGTGCGGTCGAGCTCCGGCTTCAGGGCCTTCACGAGGCCCTCGGGGCTCGGCATCGTCTCCGGATCCGCGGTGAGCTTCATGATCGTCTCCGTGCCGGCGTTGGTCGTCAGCAGGATGATCGTGTTCTTGAAGTCGATCTCCCGGCCCTCGCCGTCCTCCATCCGGCCCTTGTCGAACACCTGGAAGAACAGCTCGAGGACGTCGGGGTGCGCCTTCTCGATCTCGTCGAGGAGCACCACCGAGTACGGGCGGCGCCGGACGGCCTCCGTGAGCACGCCTCCCTCGCCGTACCCCACGTAGCCGGGTGGCGAGCCCTTCAGGGTGGACACCGTGTGGGACTCCTGGAACTCCGACATGTTGATCGTGATCACGTTGTGCTCGCCCCCGTAGAGCAGGTCGGAGAGCGCGAGGGCCGTTTCCGTCTTCCCGACGCCGCTGGGACCCACGAGCAGGAACACGCCCACCGGCTTCTGCGGATCCTCGATGCCCGCCTTCGACGTGCGGATGCGGTGGCTGATGATCTCCAGCGCGTGATCCTGGCCGATGATACGGTTCTGGAGGGTGGTCTCGAGCGCGAGGGCGGCCGAGAGGTCGTCGCGCAGCATCTTGCCTACAGGGATGCCGGTCCAGCCCGAGATCACCTGGCCCACCAGATCCGAGTCCACCGTGACCGGCACCAGTGGGGCCTCGCCCTGGAGCGCCGAGAGCTCATCCGTGAGCCCGGTCAGCTCCGTCCGCTTCTTCTTCGCGTCGGCGCCCCGGGCGCCGTCTCCCGACGCGCCGGCTTCGAGCACATCGCGGAGGGCGCGGATGCGCGTGACCAGATCGCGCTCCTTCTCCCACTGCTGCTTGAGCGCGTCCAGCCCGGCCCGGGTGCTCGCGCGCTCGGCCTCGATCTCGGCCAGACGCTCCGAGTGATCGGCGCCGACGGCGGCTTCCCGGCGCAGCACGCGCTCCTGGACGTCCAGGTCGTCCAGCCGGCGCCCGGCATCCTCGATGGCCGGCGGGGTGGCATTCTGCCCGAGCGAAAGCCGCGCGCACGCCGTATCGAGCACGCTCACGGCCTTGTCCGGCAGCTGGCGGTCCGGCAGGTAGCGGTGGGACAGGCTCACCGCCGCCCGCACCCCGTCGTCCAGGATCCGCACGTTGTGGTGCCGCTCGAGCGACGACACGATGCCCCGCATCATCACCAGGCACGCCGTCTCCGACGGCTCTTCCACCTTCACGAGCTGGAAGCGACGGGCCAGCGCCGGATCCTTCTCGAAGTACTTCTTGTATTCGGACCACGTCGTGGCGGCGATCGTCCGCAATTCGCCGCGCGCCAGCGCCGGCTTGAGCAGGTTCGCGGCATCGTTCTGCCCCGCCTGCCCGCCGGCACCGATCATCGTGTGCGCTTCGTCGATGAACAGGATGATCGGCGTCTCCGACGACCGGACCTCCTCGATCAATCCCTTCAGCCGGTTCTCGAACTCTCCCTTCACGCCGGCTCCCGCCTGCAGCAGCGCGAGGTCCAGCGTGCGCAGCGTGACGTTCCGCAGCGGCGGCGGGACGTCGCCCGCGGCCAGTCGCTGCGCGAACCCTTCCACCACGGCCGTCTTGCCGACCCCTGCCTCACCGACCAGGATCGGGTTGTTCTGCCGGCGCCGGGTCAGAATGTCGATCACCTGCCGGATCTCGAAGTCGCGCCCCAACACGGGATCCAGATCGCCGGAGGCCGCGCGCTCGGTGAGGTTGATCGTGAACTGTTCGAGGAACTCCGTCTTGCCGCCGCCCGGCCGTGGATGCGCGCCGCCCGCCGCGCCGGAGGCACGTGTGCCGGCCTCCTCCGACGACTCGGCCACGATGGACGCGAAGTCCTTGCGCAGCTCCTCGGCCGAGATCTTCGCGAGTTCCCCCGAGATGTCGCGCGCCAGGCGGCGCAGTTCCTCGTCGGTCACGAGGGCGAGGATGGTGTGCCCGGTCCGGATCTCCGCCGCCTCGTAGTCCACGGAGCCCAGCGTCCACGCGGTGGTCAGCATGTGGACCAGGCTCGGACTCAACGATGGCGTGCGGGCATTGCCGGATTTCAGTCGATCCAGCCCCGCTGTGAGGTTGGCGGCCAACCGCGAGCGGTCGACTCCGAAGTGCTTGAGGATGAACGCCACGTCGTTGTCGCCGGCGTCCAGCGCCTTCATCAGGTAGTGCTCGATCTCGACGTCGTAATGCGTGCGGGCCAGGCAGAGCCCGGCGGCCCCTTCCACGGCGCTGCGCGCCGCAGCGTCCAGTTTTCCGATGAGAGCGCGGAGATTCACATTCATGGCTGGGCTCGTCTTGTGAGAGGCATCGGGTGGTTAGAGCCGGAGGGTGGCTTCGTCCGCGTCCCGGTCGCGCGGCGCGGTACGGATCCAGGTGGACCATCCCAGACGGGTGTCGGTGTCGTCGGCATCGAGCACCAGGCCGGGCACGTCCGCGGCGGCCAGCACGAGCTGGAGCTCGAACTCGTACTGGTCGTGGCCGTAGAAGCCGGTCAGGGCCCGCAACGCGTCGTGCGCCGCGCCGCCGGGCAGGAACTGGTCGAATCGGCGCCGCTCCAGGGGCCCCACGCGCACGCGCACACGTCCCTGCGGATCCCAGACCTCGTCGCCCACGACCGCGCCGCCGCCGAGCGTGTTCGACGGCCCCGGGTCGTCGCCGACGGCGCACCAGTCGCGCGCCGGGAGCGGATACCACCCGCCCGCGTACTGCTCGATCTGGACCGGGATTCCGAACAGGTCGGCGAGCAGCGTCTCGAGGGCGGCGGCTCCGCGGGGCTGCGGTCCCAGGAGGCCGGCGTAGAACACCAGCGCGTCCGGGGGAATGGCCGAGGCGGTGCGCTCGGATTCGAGCCCCATCCCCGTGAGGTCGAGGACGCGGCCGGCCAGGCGATCCTCCTCCCCCTGCTCCCGGTCGACGATGAAGCGGTACTTGCGCCACGCCCGGTAGAAGAGCGCGATCATGCGGTGGTGGAACAGATCGAGGAACGCCGCCGGTGCGTCGTCGCGCGCGCGTTTGCGCTCCGCGAGCAGCAGCGAGTACTCGTACGGCAGCACCCCCGACGGCCCGGTCAGCCCCATGAAATTCACCGCCATGTGGACCTGGCCCTCGTCGTCCACGCTGACGCTCTCGATCTCGCCCGGAGGGAAGGAGATCGCGGGGTTGGTGCCGAACCGGACCGCCTCGTCCTCCGGGTCCGCCGCCCGGCCGACCCGCGCCGACTCCGGGCGCATCCGCTCGAGCAGACGCACGGCCTGGAAGAATTCGAACGCGGCGGGCCGGTCGAGCAGCTCCCGCACGGCGCGCGCCACGCCTAGATCAGCGTCTTCCATCCCACCCTCGGCGCCCACTCGCGCAGCAGTTCCTTCCGCTGGCGCGTCCGGATTGCGAGCGTGCAGAAGCTGTTGAGCGACACGTACAGGGCGAGGAACCGTTCCAGCACGCTGGCCATCAGGTACACGCCGCCGCCCACGTACTGCTCCTCGTCGAACTCGAGCTCTACCCGATGGCCGCGGGCGAACGCGATCCCCTGCGGCCCGACGATGCGGGCGTGCGTGGGCGTGGCGTTCACCGACAGGATCCCCTGGATCTGTTTCTCGCCGGCCGGCGATCCGCCGAAGTTGTGCAGCGCGAGGATCTCGCGCAGCGCGTGCGGACCGCCCTCCACCAGCGACACGTAGTTCAGGGACAGCAGGGAGATGAGCCGCCACAGGCGCGACTGGTCGCCCGGCGGCTCGATGGCCTCGGTGGGCTTGATCAGCGCCTCCACGCGGTTGACCGGTCCGCCGCCGGTCATCTGGAAATCGCTCTCCCCGTCGCCGAACGGCAAGCGGGCGGGAAGCCCGCCGTTGTGACACCGCAGATGCGCCGTCACCGAGTCGGTGGCCGGATCCGCCATGCGCGCGGCGGCGTCGACGAACGACAGATAGACGTCGCTGGCCCCGTCGGTCCGCCACCCCGCCGGGCGCCGGGTCGCGCGCCAGTACACCTGGCCCCGCTGGTCGCCGTGATGCAGGGAGTAGAGCGGCCCGAAGTGGATCGGCTGCGCCTCGGTCGACGTGATGCCGACGACGTCCTCCACCGAGAACACGCCTACTGACTCGCGCCGTCGCGCATCCGCGACGACGACGTACTCGTGCTGACGCTGCGTGAGCTGGATCGGCTCCGACGTCTGTGGAAACAGGTTGACGATCGGGGTGCACCCCAGCCGGATGGTGTCCGCCGTGACGCCGCTCTCCAGGGCGGCGCGCCGCTCGTTGCGCTCGAACGACGAGAGCAGAATGAGCACTTCGAGGCGGGAGCCCCCGAGCGCGGTGCGCACCTGATCGAACCCCGAGAGATCCAGGAAGAAGAACTTCTCGGGAAAGGCGAAGTACTCGAGCAGCAGGCGGTACCCCACGAAGGCCCGCCGCTCGGGCGGCAGCATTCCCTCATCGTGCTCGAAGCCCACCGGCCGCAGCGCCGAGGGCGGAAGTCGGATCGGCTCGCGGCCGCCCCGCTTTCCCGGGGTCCGCACGAGGATCTCCACGCAGTTGTTGCACAGCACCTCGTAGAGCGTGGACGCGAGCGCCGACTCGGCGTGGAGGTGCAGGCGGAGGGTGTCCATGTCGAGGTCGGCGAACGTCACGTCGCCGACGGTCTCGAGCTCCAGGCGGAGCACGCCGGAGACGCCTGGCGCCCGGACCGGCGGCGTCAGGTCGTGCGGCGCCCGCCAGGCCGCGTCGGCCACGCGCACCGGCCACAGGGTCGTGTCGTAACAGGTGCTGAACCGGCAGGTGGCGCCGCCGACCGGCCGGGAGTAGAGCAGCGTGTCCCGCGGAATGGCGAGTCCCGAGGTCAGTTTCCCCTGCTCCGGGTCCAGGTGGAACTGCACGAGCGACATCGACGGGATCGGCCGCGTGTAGTGCGGGAACACCACGTCGAGCAGGGCCTGGCCGAACTCCGAGAAGTCGTCGTCCAGCTTGAGGTGCACCCGGGCGGCGAGGAAGGCGAACCCCTCGAGCAGCCGCTCGACGTGGGGGTCGTCGCACTTGGTCGGCTCGAGCGCCAACCGCGAGGCGATCTTCGGGTACTGCTCCGCGAACGACGCGCCGGTGCGGCGCAGGAAGCTCAGCTCCCGCTCGTAGTACTCCAGCAGCTCGTCACGCACCTTCGCTCCCGGCAATCATGATCTTGCCGCTGGCCGAGTCGAGCACCGTGTCGAACACCACGCGCTCGGGACTCGGGTCCAGCCGCAGCAGCCCTTCCACCGTGAACCGGATCTGGCGCCGCGTTTCGTCCACGGCCGGCGCGGGCGTCACGCGCACCGCCGTCAACCTCGGCTCGAAGGTCCGGATGGTCGCCTCGACCTCCCGCAGCAGCAGATCGCGGATCTCGTCGCGCGGCCCCATGATGGACGCGATGTCGGACAGTCCGTAGCAGTACACCGAGCGTCTGAGCTCGGCGAGCGATTCCGGCGGCATCTCGGCGACCTGCCGCGTGTTGAGCAGCCATTCCATGTCGCGGCGCAATGCCGCCCGCAGCGACGCCACAGACCCGCTCCAGCGAACCGGTGTGTCGACGCCGCTGCGCGGGCTCTCGTCGATGAGCCGGTCCAGGACGGACAGCCGGACCGTGCCCTTATTCTTCTGCGGATTCGGCGGCAACGGACGAGTCCGGCGCAGCGCCGGCGGTGAAGTGCATGGCCTGGAGCGGGTCGAGGCGGCAGACCCGCAGGTAGAGTTCCTGGCGGGTGGTTTCATCGCCGCCCATCCGCTCGAGACAGCGGTACAGGAGTGCGAGTGGTCCCGCGACCGTCTCGCCGTCCTCCCACGTCTCGAGCGTGTGCTGCTCGATCTGCTGCACCATTTCCTCGAGGATCGGCACGGCGACCGATTCCATCCCGGCTTCGACCATGATGCGCGCCGCCTCCGAGCGGCGCATGAAGCGGGCCCGGGCGCTCTTCTCCTTCGCCGCCTCGCGCATCAGCAGCTCCACGGCACGCTGCGGCTGTCCGGCCCGGACCCGTTCGAGCGCCTGGGCGGAGACGCCGCGCCGGCGCGCCGGCGTGATCTCTTCCGGGCGCGGGGGCGCGGGGGCCGGCTGTCCGTCGCCGTCACCCGGCATCCCGACCCGCTCATCGAGCCAGCGTCGCGTCTCGGCGTTCGCCGCCGGAGAATCGTCCATCAGGGTGGCGTCGATCAGCGCCGGCACGTCCTGCAGCAGCATCCGCAGGGCGCCGATGATTGCGTGCGCGACGACGTCGTATTCGGTCCCGAGCGCATCGCACGCCGAGATGACGTACCGCTGGAGGTCCAGCCACCCGCGGCCAAAGGGCAGCGCCGTGACGTCTTCGGCGGCATCGAGCAGCTTCTCCCACTCGCCATCGAGCATCAGCGACTTCAGCCGCGTGCGGAGCTCGGTGGGCGGAGCGGCGAGCAGCTTCGGATCCAGCACCTCGCCGCCGGCGCGGAGCTCGCCCCAGCGGAATCCCCGCAGCATCAGGTAGGGTGACGGATCCGTGGGCCGCGCCGCACGAAGGAACCGCGCCGCGGCCGCGATCCGCAGGGCGGCGTCTTCTCGGGTCTTGGGAACCGGCGACCCGCCCCCCGGTGCGCCCGGCGCTGCCGCACCGCCCCCGTCCACGCCGCCCGCCATCGGTTCCGCGTCCACCGGGTCGGGATCGCTTTCCAGTTTCCGGGCCAGGAGCTGGCCGGCCACCTGGCGGGTCTCCTTCAGGGCGTCCCGCAGCCTGGCGAAGCTCGGCGGCTCGCTGCCGAACCGTTCGTCGCAGAAGGCCTCGAGTGTCTTGAGCGACTCGAGACACCCGTCGAGGCCGCTGACCGTCTGCTTGTAGAACGCTTTCGGGGTTGCGTTGAATTCGGTGTCGAACGTCTCGGGGGCGAGCTTTCCCTCGTCGATGGCGCGCTGGCGTGCCTCCGTCTTCGCGTCGTCGCCCTGGACGTCCGCTTCGTAGCCGACGGCGCGGGCCTCTCGATAGCCGAGCAGCCCGTGCCCGGCGCGATCGAGCGGCACGCTCCGGACCGCCAGGTCGAGGTACTGCCCGATCCACTCCAGCGGGGCGGCGCGCAGGCCCGTGTCACCCTCGTCCACCTCCGGGTAGAGGCCGTCCCAGAACCCTGCCATGAGCCCGCGCAGCAGCTCCAGGCCGTCCTGCAGTCCCGCGAATCCCTCGCGGTGCAGCTGCGCCTCCGTGAGCCACGCGGCGATCTGGAGGTCCTTCGACTGTTTGGTGAGCACGTCCGTCGCCAGCTTCACCACCTTGGCGTAGTCGGCGGTCTTGCGCTCGTGCTGCCAGTCTCCCTGCGGGAGGTCGCTGTCCTGCCGGCGGGCCTCCTTGATCTCCTCGTAGACGGGGTCGTACCGCAGGTTCGCGCCCCCGGGGGACTCGCCAGGGATCGGTTGCAGAAGCTCGCTGCTCAACGGCATGGGAGGGACCCGCCCGGTTCTACTGCGGCGTGTGGGAGATCGTCAGCTCACGGATTTCCAGAAGGGGAACCGGCTCGCCGTCCACCAGGAAGAGCTTCTGTCCGACGGGGCGCTGCCCCCCGCGGCCGTCGTCGACCCAGTCCGTGACCCGGCCCAACCGGATCGCGCCGTCCTCCGAGCGGTACGTGGACGGTGACAGCACGGGAACCAGTACCTCACCCAACTCCATGGCGCGGAACTCCGGTGCCGGGACCACCTGCGCGCGCGCCCACAGCAGATCGCGGAGCTGCTTCGGCGCCTCGAACCGTACCCCGTCCAGGTGCTCGAGCGGCAGCCACGTATACTGGCCCGCCGCGAAGATCTCCAGGCGCGCGCCGATGCGGGGGTCCGCGTCTTCCAGCGACGCGAACGCCTCGCCGTTGAGGGTTCCCGACACCGGGCGGGGCGGAGGCGATCCACCGGCAGGCAGATCCCCGGTGTCGAACATCGTCTGCCGCACCCGCTCGGCGTGCAGCGCGCTGCGGTACACCCAGGCGCCCATCTCGGCGTCTCGACCGCTCCGCGCAATCACGTCGAGCTGTTTCTCGGCGCGATCGTACGCGCCGGTGAAGCACAACAGCTCGAACAGGAAGGTGCGGCTCCGAAGATTCGTCGGGTCCGTGCGGAGCTCCGCATTCAGCGCTTCGACGGCTTCGTCGAGCCGACCTTCCCGATACAGGCTGCGGGCGTTCATGGTGGCCGCCCTGTTTCCCTCCGCCGTCAACCGGCTTTGACCTTCGTCACATCGTAGCTGGCGCGCACGGGTTTGCCCTCGGCGTCGCCCGTCTTCGACTGCGGCTGATACGAGATCGTGACCTTGCCGAAGGCGACGCTCAACGATTCCGTTGGCCGGTCGTCCCCGCCGCTCGACCCGGACCACTGCACGGATTCGATGTAGCACTCTTCCAGGTCGTAGACGAGGTAGTTCAGCGGCTTGCCGCCCGCCTTGCGCAGCGTGCAGGTGATCTTCGGGAAGTGCTTGCCCGTCGCGCACGCCGTGAACAGGCTGGGGCTCGCCTTGTCCGTCGTCTTCATGACGTTGAACGCACTCAGCGTCGCCTTCCCTGACCCTCCGCCCCCGCCGGACCCGATGGTCGTCGGGTTGCTCACGCCCCAGCTGAAGCTGAAGATCTGGATCTGCTTCTCGAAGCCCTCGGCGGTGGCTTCGCCCTCGACTCCCTCGAGCTTCATGAATGCGTCAAACGCCATGCCTCACCTCCTCACGAGAGACTCACCTGTGCCTCGAGGGTGGAGACGCCCGAGGCGGCTCAGAATCAGGCAGCCGGCGCCGGCAGCTCGGCCACCAGACGCAGCGAGACGGACAGCTCGTCCAGCTGGAAATGCGGGCGCAGGAACGCGACCGCCCGGTATGCGCCGGCCTTTCCCGGGACTTCGACCACCTCGATGCGGGCCTCCGAGAGGGGGAAACGCGCCTTCATCTCGGCGGACGCGTCCTCGTTGCCCACGATATAGTTGCTGATCCAGCTGTTCAGGAACGTCTCGGCATCGGCCCGCGACATGTAGCTGCCCACCTTGTCGCGCATCATCGACTTGAGATAGTGCGCGAAGCGCGACACGGCGAAGATGTACGGCAGCTGCGCCGACAGGCGTGAGTTCGCCGTCGCCGCGTCCGAGTCGTAGATCTTGGGCTTCTGGGCGGACTGCACGCTGAAGAACGCCGCCTTGTCGGTGCCCTTGTTGTGCACGAGGGGCGCAAATCCCTGGTCGGCCAGCTCCTTCTCGCGCCGGTCCGTGATCGGCGTCTCGGTCGGACACTTCATGGTGATGTCGCCGGACTCGGTCCGGTAGTTGTGCACCGGAAGGCCCTCGACCAGACCGCCTCCCTCCACCCCACGGATCGTGGCACACCACCCGTACTTCGCGAAGGCCTGGTTGACCCGGGCCCCCAGCGCCCACGCGGAGTTGCCCCACAGGTACCCGTCGTGCGCGGTCGTGTCCTCCTCGAAATCGAACGCTTCCACGGGGACCGTCGCGTTGCCGAACGGCTCGCGCAGCAGCATGCGCGGCGCCGTCAGTGCCACGTACCGTGCGTCGTCACTGTCGCGGAACGTCTTCCAGCGGGCGTACTCGGTGGTGTCGAAGATCTTCGCGAGGTCGCGCGGCGCATCGAGCTGCGTGAACGACTCGAGATTGAACATCTCGGGAGAGGCGGCCGTCATGAACGGGGCGTGCGCCGCCGCGGACACCTGCGAGATCTTCTCGAGCAGCTCGATGTCCTGGCCCGTGCGGCCGAACTGATAGTTGCCGATCAGCGCGCCGAACGGGGCCCCGCCGAACACGCCGTACTCCTCTTCGTAGACCTTCTTGAACATGGCACTCTGATCGAACTCGGGCGCCCGCTGCAGATCCCGGAGCAGCTCCTTCTTGGTGCAGTTCAGGATCTTGATCTTCTGCATGTCCGACGTCTCGGTCTGGCTCAGCAGGTACTTCAGGCCTCGCCAGGACGACTCCAGCGCCTGGAACTCCGGATGGTGCATCACCGCGTTCACCTGCGCCGAGATCAGCCGGTCGATCTGCGCGATGCGCGCGTTGATCATCGACTCCGTGTCCTCGGACACGGTGATCGTGCCCTCCAGGACTTCGGAGACGAACCGTTTGACCATGTCGCGGCCGCGCTCGCGGGCCGCCTCGTTCTTGCCGAACCGACCCTTCTCGACGATCTGATCCAGCAGCGATACCTCCGCCGTGGTCTCTTCGGCGGCAGCGGCCTTGGCCTGTTTTGCCTCACCCTTCGCCATCGGACCCTCCCTCCTGCTCGGACCCCAGTTCGTCCTTGATCTTCCGCAACTTCTCCGCATCCGAAACCGTGGACTGCAGGATATCCTCGAGCTTCTCGTTGCCCTGCAGCGTCCCGCGCAGGTCGGCCAGCTGCTGCCGGAGCTCGAGCAGCTTCTTCACCGGGTCGATCTGCCCCGCCACCCGGTCGGGGGCGAAGTCGTCCAGACTCTCGAACCGGAGGTCCACCCCCATCTTGCCGCCTTCCTCGCTGAGCTTGTTCTCCACCGTCAGCGTGAGGTGCGGCTTCATGCTCTTCAGCACGTCGGCGAAGTTGTCCGGCGTGACCTCGACGAACTTCCGGTCCTTGAGCCGGGCCATCTCCTCGTCCGGCTGGCCGGTGAAGTCACCGAGCACGCCCATGACGAACGGCAGCTCTTTCGTCTCGATGGCGCCTCCGGTCTCCACGTCGTAGGTGATGTGGACGCGTGGAGCGCGAACCCGTTCGAGCTTCCGATGAACGCTCTCGGCCATGGATGGACTCCGAATCAGGAGAGGTGAGACTCGCGGCGGCCGGTCACGGGACGGTGGATCGCCCGGCGTTGAAGCCTCGGCAGGCGCGGCCAACCGCCCGATGTGACCGTCTGGTAAGGCGATAGGAAATCGAGCTTAGGTCGCGCGGAATCCGTTGTCAAGAGAACGAAGACCGCCCTCCCGGCCCGCCCCGCACGGCCCGGACGGCCCTTGCTGTCTGGACGCCGGCGGTCGAACTTTCCCGCCTCGCGAAGGACTCTCCGTGCCGGGACCTCGCAGGGCCGTCCCTCCTCGCATCACCCCGGCACTCGCGGCGGCCAGCCACACGCGTCCAGTCGGGAGCGGACATGCGGCAGTTACAGAAGGTACTGTGGACCAAGGGCGTGCTCCTCACGCCGCAACACCTCCAGATGCAGGACCGGTTCCTGGAGGATGCGCTGGGGTTCCGCCTCTCGTCGCTGACCTTCCGCCCCTGGGGATTCCAGCGGCTGCGCATCGACGAGGAAGCCCTGGCCGGCGGGGTCCTCTCGGTCACCGAAGCGGCCGGCCTGTTTCCCGACGGGCTGGCGTTCGCGATGCCGGGGTCCGATGCGCTCCCGCCCCCCGAGCCTCTGGACGAGCACTGGGAGCCGGATCAGACCTCGCTCGACGTCTATCTCGCGGTGCCCGAGGACCGCCCCGGCGGCCACAACGTCTCCATGGGGGGCCCGGACGGCCGCACCCGGTACGTCGCCGAGGTGGTGACCCTCCGGGACGAGAATACCGGACTCGCCGAGAAGCCCGTCCAGGTGGCCCGGAAGAACTTCCGCCTGCTCATGGAGGGCGAGGCGCTGGAGGGACACGTCACGCTCCCCATCGCGCGGGTCGTGCGCACCAGCACCGGGGCGTCCGCGCTGGATCCGGCCTTCATCCCCCCGCTCCTCGATATCGGTGCCAGCGACCAGCTCATGACGATCACCCGCCGTCTGCTGGAGATCCTCTCGGCGAAGAGCGGCGAGCTGTCGGGGGTGCGGCGCCAGCGCAACCGCGGGCTCGCAGACTTCGGCGTCGCCGACGTCGCGAACTTCTGGCTCCTGTACACGGTGAACACCCACCTGCCCCGGTTCCGCCACCTGTACGAGGTGCGCCGCGGCCATCCCGCGGACCTCTTCGCGGCCATGCTCGCGCTCGCCGGCTCGCTCACGACGTTCGCGGTCGATCTGCATCCGCGCATGCTCCCGGACTACGACCACGGGGATCTGACGACCTGCTTCGCGCGGCTCGACGAGATCGTGCGCGAGCTGCTCGAGACGGTGGTGCCCGCCAATCACGTGTCGCTCCCGCTGCAGCAGACCGAGCCGTCGGTCTACACCACGGCTCTCGATCGCGACGAGTATCTCTCGGCGCCGCAATGCTATCTGGCATTGACGGCAAAGATGAAGCCGAACGACCTGGTCAAGAAGGCGACGACCCTGCTCAAGGTCGGCTCCACGGGTCGGATCGAGCAGCTCATCCGGCGGGCCCTGCCGGGAATCGGGATGTCGCACGTGCCCACTCCGCCCAGCGCGCTCCCCGTGAAGCTCGACTACCAGTACTTCCTGCTCGACCGCTCGGGCCCGGAGTGGGACGCGATTCAGCGGGCTCGCAACATCGCGGTGTATGCGCCCGCCGAGTTCCCGGAGATCCACATGGAGCTCGTCATCCTGCTGCCGGAAGGCCGCCGCCCGGGTCGGTAGCGCCGCCCCCCCCCGCCCCGGACGGCGCCCGGGCCGTCAGCGCTTCGCCAGCGCGAAGACGAGTATCAACACCAGGGCGGCGATCACCACGGCGGCCAGTCCGAGGACGAGCGGCATCATCGAGCGCCGCTTCCCCTCACCGGCCAGGCCGGGGATCTTGGGCCGCACTCCGGGGACGTTCGCGTGCACGCCCGGCACGTTCGGCTTCAGGGCGGGGACCTCCGGTCGCGCTCCCGGAACGTGCGGCAATCCTCCCGGAACGTAGCTGGGCACACCCGGCGGGGGACCCGACGCGACGGGAGGTGGTGACCCACCCGCCGACACGATGCGCGTGAACTCGCCGGGGCCGGCCGGCGGCGCGGGACCCCGCGGCGGAACCGAAGCCGAGGGCACCGGCGCCTGAGCTCCGGGGACGGTTCTTCCGAAGATTCCCGTGAACTCGCCGGGCACCGTCGGTTCGCCGGGGGATGCGGGCGGCGTTTCGGGCACGGGCCCTCGCGGAACGGCCGGCGGGGGCGGCGGCGGCCCCTCCTGCGCCCGCATCATGCGCGTGTACGGACCGGGCGCGGGCACGCCGAACTGCCCCGGCTCTCCCGGTGTGCCCGGGAGAGACGGATCACGGTACAACGGCTCCGAGGGTGGTGACTCCAAGGAGCTTGGGGAGAACGACGGCGGTGCCGTCGGTGGCTCAGGGGACACGTGCGTGGGCCGTTGTTCCCCCGGTGACTGCGACGGCGTGGGGGTGCTTGTGGGCGGCGGCTGGAAAATGCGCGTGAACTCGCCTGGCTCGTTGGCAGGGGGCGGCTCCGACCGGGTCGGGGGCGGCGGCGGCGGTTCCGGCGGATTGAAGGCGCGGGTGAAGTCACCCGGCTCCGCCGTGGGTGTCGGCTCCGGCCGCGGCGGCGGTGGTGCCGGCGGTGGCTTCGGAGGACTGAAGGCCCGCGTGAATTCGCCCGGCTCCGTGGTGGGTGCCGGCGGCGGCGGCGCAGCGGCCTCGCTCCCCACGCTCGGGGGTTGGAACAGTCGCGTGAACTCACCCGGCACGTCGGCCCCGCCCGGTGCGGGCTGCGCATCCGGTCTCGGAGGCGCCGTCGGGGGAGGCGCGGCC
>JBJKRG010000014.1:0-47855 GCA_046704805.1 Gemmatimonadaceae bacterium | reverse complement strand
ACTCCCCCAGCCGCCCGCGCTCCCCACGGCGGCCTGGATCAACCCACCCCAACCCCGCGCGATCTCCGCGGGCGCCTGCTCAGTAATCTCCACCCACTCGGTGTCTCAAACTCGTTGACAGGTTCCGATCTCGCATCCCTCAAGCAGACGAGTCAGGTCCCGCTCCGTACGATGGGGAGTCTGACGCTCGTCCGTGGGCTGCTCCAAGAGGGACTCCTGGATCGCCTCCGGCTGATGGTGTTTCCCCTGGCGCTGGGCGGCGCGGGCCGGGAGCCGGTCTGGTCCGGCATCCCACACACCGCGCTCGGATCCGTGGCGGTCTCGGTGCTGGACGGACGAGTGACCCTGCTGACCTATACGCTGCCTCGCTCCGGGCGGCAGGATTGACGGATACGGCGCGGGCACGTCCATTACGGAACGCTGCTGCCGGGGCCCCGCCACCGTGCGCGCCCGGACGGCGAACGGGATGACCGGCGCTGGAACGGCGTGGTCCCCGGCGGGTAGCAGGGTCGATCCTCCGATCCCACCCAGCCGAGGTTCCCATGCGCCCACGCCTACTCGTTGCCGGCCTGCTCCTCCTCCCGATGCCAGCGATCGCGCAGAACACGGCGCCGGCAGCGGCGCCGACGGCGGTGATGATGGAATTCGAGAAGTTCGCCGACGTCTACGCCAGGCGTCTCGTGGCAGCGTTCGATTCGATTCCCGCGGACAGGTACGACTTCCACCCAACGCCCATCGAACAGACGGTCGGGTACATCGCGCAGCATCTCGAGAACGCGAACTACACGCTGTGCGGAAGCTTCGGACACCTCAGGCACCCCCGGACCGCCACGGATGCACTGCCGGACACGGTGAAGGCGCACTGGCCCAAGGACACACTCGTGGCTCGTCTCCGTGCCTCGGAACACTTCTGCGACGAGGCGCTCGATCGTGTGTCCGCGGTGCATTCGGCGGACGTGGCCTCGACGCTGCTCGCCTACGAGACGGACCAGGCCGAACACTACAGTCAGCTTTCCGTCTATATGCGGATACTCGGGCTCGTCCCGCCGTCGGCGCTGCCGCGCCGGTTTCCGCGGGTGATCGCGCTGCCGGCGTCGGCGCTGGGCCGGTATGTCGGGACGTACCGGCTGACGCACGGCCTCGACCTGGTCGTCACGCAACGAGGCGGAACCCTGTGGATGCGCTCGACCAATGGTGGAGCGAACGTCAGGCTGTGGCCGTCGAGCCCGAGCGACTTCTTCGTCAAGGAAGTGGATGCCGACGTGACCTTCACGCCGGACGCCCGCGGGCGGGTGAACGCACTCTCCTTCCGCGAATACGGGCGCAGCTGGCCGGCGCGGAAGGTACGCTGAGCGAGCGGAAGGGGCCGGCACGACTGGCGCCCCGCGGCGGTCCGAGACCATGATTAGCGAACCCCGTGGCAATGAGACGATCCGCTCCCGGGTCCGGGGTGGGAGAAGGAGGGCGTCATGAACGCGATGAACCGACGGAGAGTCGTCGTGGGTGGGCTGGTCGCGGGCGCCATCCTGGTCATTCTTGACCTCGCAGTTTCCGGGCCCCTGCTCGGCGCGTACCTCGCGGTGCACCCGGGCGCCATCAGCCCGGCGCTGGCGGCGGCCGGAGACTCGGGGCGTGTCGGCATCTTCGCTGCGGCCAGGGATGTGCTGTGGGGTCTCGCGATCGTGTGGTGCTACGCGGCCATCCGCCCCCGCTTCGGGCCCGGCCCGCGGACCGCTGCCTACGCGTCGGTCTTCGCCTGGGTCGTCGCGGTCCCCCTGTACGTCCTCAATTACGCTTTCGGACTGGCCGCGCTCGGCTTCACGTGCATCGTCGGCGTCACGGTGCTCGTGTCGTTTCTGATCGCGGGCTACGTCGGCGGGATCCTGTACCGCGAGGAAGCACCGGCGACGGCCTGACCGCCACACCCGCCGATCCTCGATTCCATGCGTCCTCGCGTTTCCGTCTCGTTCTTCCGCGCCCTCACCCTCCGCTGCCCGCGGTGCGGGGGACGGTCCATCTTCAAGAGCTGGCTCCACCTGCGCCCGCAGTGTCCCACCTGCGCGCTGGCCTTCGAGCGCGGCGAGGACGAGGACTACTGGTACGGCGGCGTGATGTTCAACATCATCGCGGCGGAGCTGCTGACCACGGCCGCCGTGATCATTCTGGTGGTCGTGACGCTTCCCGACGTGCCGTGGACGGCGCTCGAGTTCGTCGTGCCGGCGCTGGCCGTCGTGGTTCCGTTCCTGACGTACCCGTTCGCGCGCTGTCTCTGGCTGGCGTGGGATCTGGCATTCCGTCCCAGCGAGCCGGGGGACTGACGTCGCTGCCGCAGACAAGGCGCTGAGCGCGTGCCAACGGCACCCCGGGCGCTGGCGCCCTCCCGCCGCCCGCCACCATAATGGGACATGGCCCTCGCGGACCCCCGCGGTGACGCCGCAATGGTCCACGACCCGGGAACGGGTCCGGGATGTCTTCAGGACGGGGTGAGCAAGTGAGCATGGCAACACCAACGCGACGCGTACTGGTCATCAAAGCGCATCCGCGGGAGGAGAGTTTCTGCAACGCGCTGGTCGGCGCATACATCGAGGGTGCACAGGGCAACGGGGCGGAGGTTCGGACTCTGTCGCTGCCGGAGATGGATCTGGCGCCGTGGCTCGGCTACGACTGGAGCGGCAACCACGACTCGCTCCCGGAGTCCCCGGACCTGGACCGGGCGCGCGAGCTGATCACGTGGAGTGAGCACCTGGTCTTTGCCTACCCGATCTACTGGGCCGCTCCGCCGGCCATCCTGAAGCTCTTCCTCGAGGTGATCGTCATTTCCGGCTTCGCCTTCAAGTACCACCACCGGAAGTTCGGCGTGATCCCGCAGTGGGACAAGCTTCTCGCCGGGCGCAGTGCGTCGCTCCTGTGCAGCCTGGACGCGCCGCCGCTGGTCTTCGAAATGCACGACAAGGATCCGGCGGGCCGGATGATGGAGGACATCTTCCGATTCAACGGGATCGAGATGCGGCACAAGTTCTACTTCGGCTCGGTCGAAGGCTCGGACGCCGAGAAGCGCGAGCAGTGGCTGCGCGAGGCCGGAGAGGACGGACGCAAGGATACGCGATGACTCATCTGAACGGCTTCCGCGTCCTGGTGACCGGTTCGACGAGCGGACTCGGCGCGGCGATGGCTACGGCACTCGCCAGGGCAGGCGCCCGGGTGATGGTCACCGCTCGCGATGAGGCGCGGGCAGAGCGGATGGCCGCGAGCCTCGGCGCCGCCGCGATCGCATGCGGGCTCGACGTGCGCGACGAGCGGTCGGTTGCCGCGTGCGTGGTGCGGACGCGTGCCGCCTGGGGCGGTATCGACATGCTCGTCAACAACGCGGGCATCGGCATGCGAACGGTGAATCCTGCATTCATGACCGATCCGCAGCCGTTCTGGGCCGTGACGCCGGCCGGATTCCGGGACGTCGTGGAGACCAAGGTCGTGGGCTGCTTCCTGATGGCCCGTGAGGTGGTGCCGCTCATGCTCCGGCAGGGCGGAGGGCGGATCGTCAACATCTCGATGAACGAGGAGACGATGGTCCGCCGTGGCTTCGTCCCGTACGGGCCGGCCGGCGCCGGCGTCGAGGCGTTGTCCCGGGTGATGGCGGCGGATCTGGCCGGCAGCCCGGTGACGGTCAATATTCTGCTCCCCGGCGGGCGCGGAACACGGACGGGAATGGTGCCCGATGACGTTCCGCCCGAAGTCCGAACTCGCCTTCAGGATCCCGCGGTGATGGGCCCCCCGATCGTCTGGCTGGCCTCGGGCGAGGCCGCGGGCGTGCACGATCAGCGGATCATCGCGAAGGGCTTCAGGCCGGCATCGGTGGGGGCCTGACGGACGAGCCCGGCGGCGATCGATCGCGGATGTGCGTGCGGACCACAGCGGAGCATCGAGAGATGAGCAGACGGAATCCCGAAGTCGACGCCTTCATGGAGAAGGCCGGGAAGTGGCAGAAGGAATTCAGGAAGCTGCGAACGATCTGCCTCGCTGCCGGCCTCACGGAGGAGGTGAAGTGGCGCCTGCCGTGCTACTCGTATCAGGGCGGCAACGTCGTGATCATCCAGGGATTCAGGGACTACTGCGCCCTGCTGTTCTTCAAGGGCGCGCTCCTGAAGGATCCCGAGCGTATGCTGAAGAGCCCCGGGCAGACGCAGGCGGGACGGCAGGCGCGATTCACCAGTGCGCGGGAAATCGCCGAGCGGCAGTCCATCCTGAAGGCCTACATCGCGGAAGCCATCGGCGTGCAGAAGGCCGGTCTGAAAGTGAAGCTCAAGAAGACGGCCGACTTCGCGGTGCCCGAGGAATTCCGAAAGGCACTGGCCGCCAGCGCGGCTCTGAAGAAGGCCTTCGCCGCGCTGACCCCCGGACGCCAGCGGGCGTACCTCTTCTATTTCGCGTCGGCCAAACAGTCCGGGACGCGCGAGTCGAGGATCGCCAAGTACCGGCAGCGCATTCTCGATGGAAAGGGATTGAACGACGAGTAGCGCCCGGGGCGGACGTGTCCCGCCCCGGACGCTCCCATCTCGTCAGCGACGCCGCCTCCGGAAACGCATGCGCCCGCTGAGCGCCTGCTCGATCACCTGCTTCACGAGGACGCGGTTCTCGACTGCCGCCTGGGCGCGGAGCGCCGCCTTCGCCGCGGGCGTGCCGAGCCGGCCGAGCTCCCCGGCCGCTGCTTCAGCGTACAGCGGGTCGTAATCCTTGAGACCGCGGGTCGCGACCGTGATGGCCCGCGCGGTGTCGCCGCTGGCGAACAGGCCGCGGAGGGCCGCCTGGCGCAACCCCCGCACCTCGATCGGATCGGTGAGCTGTTCCAGCGCGTCCTCGGCCGACGCGGTGTGCATCTGCGGCAGGAGGAAGGCCGCCGCCTGGCGGACCGCGAGGGCGTGCGCCGGGCCGCTCGCCGCGATGATGGTGGACAGCGCGTTCTCCCCGGCCAGCGTGCCGTAGACGCGCAGCGCCGTGGCCCGCGTGGCGGAGGAGATGTCGTTGTGGTACATGGCGAGCGCCGAGTCGGCGAGCCCTGCGGTGTCGAGCGTGGCGAGGCGCATGAGCGCCTCACTGCGGACCGACGCGTCCGGATCGCGCAGCGCCGCCCGCACGATCTTGATGCCCTGCGGCGTGGAGTCGTGCGCCATCTGCCGCAGCGCCTCGACGCGGAGCTGCGGCATCCGCTCGTTCAACACGATCATGCGCCGGGCGTCGACGGCGGCGCTGTTCTGTAACTGCGCGATGGCGTAGAGCGCCCAGTTGCGCCCCGAGGTGTCGAGATCGTGCTCCGCCATGTGGGCCAGCTCGGCCGGCGTCTGGTCGGTGTGCACGGTACCCAGCAGCCAGCCGCCCTCGTCGAACCGGAACGACAGCGGCTTGCCCGGCAGGTGCATGGCGAACGTCTGCGACTTGCGGGCCATCACCATCACGCTGTCGCGCACGACCGAATCAGCCGTGATGACGCGGATGGTGGTGGGGAACCGGAAGAGCGGCCGGACGGAGTCGGTGGGCTGCACCTGCCGCACCGTCACGTGCAGGATTCGCGCGGCCGGGTCCCACCGGCGGGTGACGTCGAGCTGGGGATAGCCGACGCCGTACACCCACTGGTCGAAGAACCAGCCGAGGTTGCAGTGGCAGGTTTCCTCCATCGCATCGGCGAGGTCCTTCGTCGTCGTCGCCTTGTGGGCATTGTTCACGAGGAAGCGGTGCATGCCGGCCCAGAACGTCTTGTTGCCGAGGAGCCGCCGAAGCTGGTGCAGCACCTGCGCGCCCTTCTGATTGACGTGGCCGCTGAAGAAGAGGCCCATGGGGTTGGTGAACTCGTTCACGCCCCACACGACCGGCCGCGCCTGGCGCCGGTCGGCGTTCATGGCCGACTGCTGCTGCTGATACCACTCGAGCTGCGCGGTGCTCCAGCCGCGGGTCATCTCGTTCTCCACCGACTCCATGTAGGTGGCGAACCCTTCGTTGAGCCAGATATTGGCCCAGTTGGCGGTGGTCTCGTAGTCACCGAACCACTGGTGAGCCAGCTCGTGGGCGACGAGGCTGCGCGAGCCTTCCCACGGATCGTTGCCGGGCCCGGGCAGGTCGAGGTCCGTCTGTGTGGTGGCGGAGACGTTCTCCATGCCGCCGTAGGTGAAGTCGGGGATCCACGACTGATCGTACTTGTCCCACGGGAAGGGGAGGTCGAGGAGTCGCGAGTAGACCTCGATCATTGCCGGCGTCTCGGCGGCGGCGCGCCATCCGGCGTCCACCGTGTCGGGGTAGACGTACTCGTCGACCGGCTTGCCACGCCACTCGTCGTGCAGGATCGTGAACGGCCCGACGACCACGGAATACAGATAGGTCGAGGCCTTCTCGTCCTGGTCCCAGTGCCAGACGTCCTGCTTCCCGCCGTTGATGGGGGTTACCGAGAGGAGCTTGCCGTTGGACAGGACCTTCATGCCCGAATCGGCGGTGACCAGGAATTCCCACGTCGTCTTGTCGTTGGAGTAGTCATAGGTCGGCACCCACGCCCGCGTCTCGGTGGCCTCGCCCTGCGACCAGACGACGTGGCGGCGCGGCACGAAGTAGATCCCGCGCTCGGGATGGGTGTGATACGCGAGGGTGAACACGACCGTGTCGCCCGCCGGCACGCGCCGCCGGAGGTGGACGGTGACGTGGTCGGTATCGTAGGAGAACCGGATCGGCTGGCCAGCGGCGTCGGTGGCCTTGTCGATCGTCATGTCTTCCGCGTTGAGCCGCACCGTGTCGGTGGCCACGTCGGGGATCACGGTGGTCGTTACGACGCCGGTCACCAGGCGCTGCGCCTCGTTGAACTGCACGGCGATCTTCTGGTGCACGAGGTTGAAGTTGTGCACGCCCTGCGGCCAGGTCCGCGGCGGGATGTAGTGCCCGATGGTTCCCGAATTCCGCTGGGCCAGGAGGAGAGAGGGCGCGGTCAGCATCAGGAGTGCCGCGGCGCCGGAAAGCACGCGTTTCATCTCAACGAAGCTCCGAAAGTGACAGTGCGAACACATAACACGCGGCGCAGGGCAGGGGTACCCGACGCCGGCGCGGCACTGCGCAGCGTCGCCAGCGGTGATTGCGCGGCGCTCGGCGATCTCGGGGTCCAGCCGACGGGGGATGTGCGGTCTATGTGATTTCTTAGCGGGCGCCGGGTGGTTCCGACCGCCTGTAACGTCCCCTCATCCTCGCGTCACGTCCGCCACGAACACGTCACTCTCGCGATCCTCGAGCGTGAAGTAGAAGTGCGTGCGGTCCGCGGCGAAGTCGGGGCGGCTCGAGGTGCGATCGAGATCGGGGAATCGCACCATGAGCCGCAGCGGCTTGCCCTCGATCACCTGCCATATGTACGCGCGTCCCCGGGCGTCATGGGTCTTGACGTAGAGTCGGCCATCGGGCGCCCAGTATACCCCCGGCCCCCCGGCCAGTCGAGCGACCGTCCGGGTTGCCCCTGAGGACAGCGTGACGATGACGAGGCGGAGGCCGGGAGCCGTCGAGTCGTGCGCGAAGTACGCGACTTCCTGCCCGTCAGCCGACCAGCGCGCACCGAAAACCTGGGTGTCGTACGCGACGGTATCCGGTTGTGACCACTTGCCTGTGCCGAGGCGAGTGAGCACGGCGGCCGCATATGGCGCCGTCTGATCGCTGAAGAGCAAACGCCGTCCGTCCGGGGACCATTCCGGGAAGGCCTCGTTGGCGGGCGAGTTGGTGACCAACTCCGCCGGCCCTCCATCCACCGGCTTGACCTCGATGTCGCGCGTGCCCGTGCGGAAGGAGTGGTACGCCAGCAGGCGCCCATCCGGTGAAAGGGACGGTGCAAATTCATCGAAGGCCTCGGACGTGAGCCGCTGAGACGCGCCACCTCCGATCGGAATGCGATAGATGTCGGCGCTTCCGTGCAGGTTGGAGTCGTACAGCAGCCACCGGCCGTCGGGCGACGGGTTCATGTACTCGATAAGCTGATTGCCGGTCGTGAGTTGCTTCGCGTCGTTGGAGTTGGCCGGACCGTGGGATGGAATGGGGAGCGACCAGATGTTGGAGCGCGCCGTGTACACGTCGTACGCGAATCGCGCTCCGTCCGCGGCGATGGACACCGACTGCGCATTCAGCCCGGTCGTCACCCGCTGCGGCGGGCCGTCCGGGTGGCCATCCACGCGGATGGCCTGCACATAGAGATCGCGCGGGCCATCACGGTTGCTCACGAAGATCAGCCATGAGCCATGAGGCAACCACACGGGGCTCTCATTGAGGCTGAGTGCTTCGGTGATCGGGATTGGTGCCCCGCCGGCGGCGGGATACAGCACGATGCGGCTCGGCGCGATATTGCCGAATTGGACGCCCGGCCGCACGGACAGGCCGTTGCCTGCCGCGCAGGCGATCCAACGTGCGTCCGGCGATACGCTGCACGCGTGCGTCTCCGGCGCTGGCCCGAGCAGACGCTCATCGTCGCCGGTGGCGGCGGTTGCGAACATCGAGTCATGCCGCACGAACGCGATCTGTTTCCCGTCGGGAAACCATGTGGCGGTAAATAGGGCGCCCGAATCACCGGCGAGGACCACCGGTGTGCTCGACCCGCCAAGCCTCGGAGCCACCCGCACTGCGCTCCTGGTGAGGTACAGCAACTCCTTGCCGTCGGGCGACCACCGCGGTTGGTACTCGACGGCTGCGGTGTCGTTCGACAGTGGGATCCTGCGCCCGCTATGCACGTCGCGAATGTAGATCCGCATGTGGCTGGCATTGCCGGCCGCGTAGGCTACGAACCCACCATCGGGCGAGAGCGACGGGTGAATCTCGAGTCCGGCCTCCGCCGTGACGGCCGGGGATCGCCCGAACACGAACGTGGGCGGTCGGCGGTTGTGGCTCGACCATAGGCCGACGGCCACTGCCACGGCAGCCACCGCGGTGGTGCCGACGAGAAACAGCTGGCGACCCGGCCGCAGCGGCGTGCGTTGCCTGCCCGGCCGCATCGTGCCGACCGCCACGCTCGAGAGCGCTTCGAGTTGCTTCAGCAGTTCATCCGCCGTCTGCCAACGGTCGGCGGGCTGCTTGGCGAGGCACCGCATCACCGCGTCGTTGACGGCCTGCGGCACGGCCTCGCGAATGGTGGTCACTGGCACCGGATCGACGCCAAGATGTGCCGCGAGCACAACCTGCCGGCTGGGGGCGGCGAAGGGCGGATGGCCGGTCAGCATCTCGTACGCGACCACGCCCACGGAGTAGATGTCGGCGCGGTGGTCGATGTGTGGATCGGCGCTGACCTGTTCCGGGGCCATGTAGAGCGGGGTGCCGAGCGCAATTCCCGTGGTGGTGAGCGCCCGAGATTCCGTGGCTTGGGAAACGGCCTTGGCGATCCCGAAGTCCGTCACCAGAGCGTGGTTCTCCGACAGCATCACGTTGGACGGTTTGACATCCCGATGCACGATCCCATGCCGGTGCGCCGCGGCCAGCGCATCTACGATCTCCCGGAGAATGCGGAGGGCCACGGTCACCGGCAGCTCTCCCTCTCGCTCGAGACGCGCACTCAGCGGCTCACCCTCTACATACGGCATCACGAAGTACAGAAAGCCGCCAGCGCGGCCAGAGTCGTGCAACGGCAGGATATGGGGGTGGTTGAGTTGCGCGACGATCTCAATCTCGTGCAGGAAGCGCTCGGCTCCCAGGAGCGATGCGAGCCCGGGGGAGAGCACTTTGATGGCGACCCGCCGATGGTGCTTCTCGTCCTGGGCGAGGTAGACCGTGGCCATGCCGCCATGACCGAGCTCGCGCTCGATCTGGTAGCGGCCGGCGAAGGCGTCGTTCAGGCGATCGAGCGACTCATCGGACACGGGGGGGACTCCGGCGAGACGTCGCGCGAGGTCGAAATGCGCGAACGGTCACTCCTCCCCGGGAACTAAAGGAGGTGTCCCGGGGACCGTCAAGACGGTCCTTCAACGGGTTGATGGTTCGCGCGGAGCGGCGCGCTCACCCCTCGACGCCAACGCGAAGCATGACGGGTTCTTTAGTGACGCGTGACTTGACGCCACGGAGGCGTACACGGATCGTTCGCGACCAGAAAATCCGCCGGGTTACGATGCACGTGACCGCCGTCCACGGCACCCGTTCCGAAGGCATGACGGTCGTTCAATCCGGGTTCCGCCGATCTCTCACGGAGCGGCGATCTGGCCTATTACCCGTACGCCTATGAAGTCGCGGTCGCGGGCGTTAACGAGGCGCCAATTCCCGCTGGGCATCAAAGGCGTGTCCGGCCGCGTGGTGGCCGCGCGCAACCCGTACTCCCGGCGCCGTTCGTTGCACCGCCAACCCAGCCGTCCACCCACCACCCGGAGAGCTCCCCCATGCTCAAGCACGTAGCCGGATTCGTTGCCGCAATCACGCTCGCCGGATGCCTCGGCCACTCCGCCAAGCCAGCTTCCGATCCGCTGGCGGAGGCCAGAGCCATCCGTGCGTTGGACAGTACCTGGGTCGACGCCGTGACCCGGAAGGATGTCGAGACGGTCGCCGGGTTCTACTCGGCCGACGGCGTGCTGATGGGCCCCAACGCCCCGGCCGTCGTCGGCCGGGTTGCCATCAAGCAGTGGTTCGAGGGCGCTCTGCAGGCGCCGAACCTGCGCTACTCTTTCACGCCCGTGGTTGTGGATGTCGCGACGAACTCCGACCTCGCGTACGACCGCGGAACGTACGAGATGGGCATGGACACCCCGAAGGGGCGCGTCGAGGACAGGGGAAAGTACGTCGCGGTCTGGAAGATGACCCCCGACGGCTGGAAGGTGGTTGCCGACATCCTCAACAGCGACCTCGCGCCATCGGGTAGTTAACCCGGTTGCGGGCGGGCACCGTGGCGACGGGCCTGGAAGGGCACGTCGCACGGTGGCCGGTCGCCACGCCCAGTACGGCGGCGTGGCGGTACTCGCTGGACATCCGAAACCGTGCACGGGGGACGAGCGGGGCCACGAGGCGGACTGCGTCCCGTTCGTTTCCCTGTCCTGGCAATCGGCTCCGTTCTGATCACCCCGCGATCTACTGTGCTCCCGCTTCGGCCAGGATCCTCGGCACGCCGCCGTTCGCCGGCGTCACGTTCGACCAGGAGGCGAGCTTGCCGTCGCGGACCACGACCGTCGCCGACTCCGGCGGCAGCTTGATCGACTTGTTGGTCGGTTTCAGGCCGGTGATGCCGAGTGCGGGGATCGAGAGCGTGCCGGTATGGGTCATCGCGAGCCCGACGTTGAACCGCACCGTCTGGCCCTCTTCAGTGACGTTCGTGGCGTTGAAGCGGAGGTCCGGCATGGCGGCGTAGAGGGCCTGGTGGACGCCGAGCCAGGCGTCGGGCCCGATCGGCTGGGGAACGGGCCCGCTGAAGGTGAAGTCGTCATGGAGCAGCGCCCGGGCGGCGGCGAAGTCTCCGCCCTCGATGGCGCTCATGACCCTCCGGACCACGCCTGCCCCGTTGGCCGCCCCGACCATCGCGTACACCTCGAACTTCTCCACCGAGGCGGGGCTCGGGCGGGCGTGCTTGCTGACCGCGATCCGCTTCTGGACCTCGGCCATGGCGGCGGAGGCCGCGGCCTCCGACTCCCAGACCATGATCGAGAGGCGTTTGCCGCTCGCCCGGTCGGCCAGCCAGAGGCCTGTGAGGCCGGGGGCGTGCTCCAGCGCTGGAATCACGTCGTCGAGGACGTGGGCAATGCCGGCATCGACTTGCTCGGGGGACTCCTGGAACGTCACGATCTGGGCGTACATGGGACTCTCCGGGGTTGAATTTTCCTTTCGTAGGAAAGTATATTACGACCATGGCCAAACGCGCAAGACCCAAACCCCAGTTTCTGCACCCCGACGAGCTCGACGCCTGGCAGGGCACCCTCGCCGCCGCCACCCGCGTGATCCAGGCCCTCGACGGGGGGCTGCGCGCGGAACACGGCATCTCGGTGGCGGAGTTCGACGTGCTCATTACGCTGGCGAACGCCCCCCGTCGCCGGCTCCGCATGGCGGACCTCGCCCACTCGGTCTCGCTGAGCCCCGCCGGCCTCACGCACCTCGTGACGAGACTCGAGCGCGAGCGGCTCGTGGCCCGCGAAGTCGACGCGCACGACCGCCGCGGCTTCCATGCCGTGTTGACCGATGCCGGGCAGGAACGTCTCGACGCCTCGCGGCCGCTCCACAACCGTCTCATCCGCGAACTGCTCCTCGATCGCATGACGCCGGCCGACCGCCGGACGCTCGGCGCCATCTGGAAGCGGCTGGCCGCGCCCGCGGTGACCCGCGAGCGGAAATCGACGCCGCGCACTCCACCCGAGTAGAGCCGGCGCGGAACGGCTGGCCGGCGCCGGAATCCTTGGGGCGGTCTCGCGGCATCCGCTATCTTCCGAGCATAGGTCCGGGGTCATCCCCCCGCTCAACCACCCACGTTCGGAAGGTCGAAACCACATGTCGACAGAAGCCAGATGCCCCGTCCCCCACGTCGCCGGCGGCGGCACGTCGAACCGCGACTGGTGGCCGAACCAGTTGAAGCTCGAGCTGCTGCACCAGCATTCCGCCAAGTCCAATCCGATGGGCGAGGACTTCAACTACGCGGAAGAATTCAGGAGCCTCGACTTCGCCGCCCTCAAGAAGGATCTGGCGGCGCTGATGACCCGCTCGCAGGACTGGTGGCCGGCGGACTTCGGAGACTACGGCCCGCTGTTCATCCGCATGGCGTGGCACAGTGCCGGCACGTACCGCATCGGGGACGGCCGCGGGGGCGGCGGTCGCGGCCAGCAGCGCTTCGCGCCGGTCAACAGCTGGCCGGACAACGTCAATCTCGACAAGGCGCGGCGGCTGCTCTGGCCGATCAAGCAGAAGTACGGCCGCAAGATCTCGTGGGCCGACCTGATCATCCTCACCGGGAACGTTGCCCTGGAGACCATGGGCTTCAAGACGTTCGGGTTCGGCGGCGGACGCGTGGACGTCTGGGAGCCGGATCAGGACGTCTACTGGGGCGCCGAGTCGACCTGGCTGGGTGACAAGCGCTACTCCGGCGACAGGGATCTCGACAATCCGCTCGCCGCCGTGCAGATGGGGCTGATCTACGTCAACCCCGAGGGCCCGAACGGCAACCCCGATCCGATCGCCGCCGCGCGGGACATCCGCGACACGTTCGGGCGCATGGCGATGAACGACGAGGAAACGGTGGCGCTCATCGCCGGCGGCCACACCTTCGGCAAGACGCACGGCGCCGGTCCGGCGTCGGCGCTGGGGCCGGAGCCGGAAGCGGCCCCGCTCGAGGAGCAGGGACTCGGTTGGAAGAGCAGCTTCCGCAGCGGCGCGGACGGCGACGCGATCACCAGCGGCCTTGAGGTCACCTGGACCACGACGCCCACCCGATGGAGCAACAACTTCTTCGAGAACCTGTTCGGCTACGAGTGGGAGCTGGAGAAGAGCCCGGCCGGCGCCAATCAGTGGGTGGCGAAGGGCGCCAAGGCCACGGTGCCGGATGCACACGATCCGTCGAAGAAGCACCGGCCGACGATGCTGACCACGGACCTCTCGCTGCGCTTCGACCCGGCCTACGAGAAGATCTCGCGGCGCTTCATGAAGCATCCCGACGAGCTGGCCGACGCGTTCGCCCGGGCCTGGTTCAAGCTCACGCACCGCGACATGGGCCCGCGCACGCGCTACCTGGGGCCCGAGGTCCCGAAGGAGGAACTGATCTGGCAGGACCCGATCCCGAAGGTGAACCACAAGCTGATCGGCGTGAAGGACGTCGCCGCGCTCAAGGAGAAGATTCTGAAGTCGGGCCTCACCGTATCGGAGCTGGTCTCCACGGCCTGGGCGTCGGCGTCCACCTTCCGCGGATCCGACAAGCGGGGCGGGGCGAACGGCGCACGCATCCGGCTGGCGCCACAGAAGGACTGGGAGGTCAATCAGCCGGCGCAGCTCGCCAAAGTGCTCCGGAAGCTCGAGGCCATCCAGAAGGCCTTCAACAAGGCGCAGCCGGCCGGCAAGAACGCCAAGAAGGTCTCGCTGGCCGATCTGATCGTGCTCGGCGGATGCGCGGGCATCGACCTGGCGGCGAAGCAGGCCGGCCACAACGTGAAGGTGCCCTTCACGCCGGGGCGCATGGACGCCTCCGCGGCACAGACCGACGTGGAGTCGTTCGCCGTGCTCGAGCCGATCGCCGACGGGTTCCGCAACTATATGAAGGACAAGTTCACCGTCCCCGCGGAATCGCTGCTCATCGATCGGGCGCAACTGCTGACGCTGACGGCGCCGGAGATGACGGTGCTCGTGGGCGGCATGCGCGTGCTCGGCACCAACATCGGCGGTGCCTCGGCCGGCGTCTTCACGAAGCGGCCCGGAGCACTGACCAACGACTTCTTCGTGAACCTCCTCGACATGGGCACGGAGTGGAAGCCCGTCTCGAAGGACGCCGAGGTGTTCGAGGGACGCGACCGGAAGAGCGGGAAGCTCAGGTGGACCGGCACGCGGGTGGATCTCGTCTTCGGCTCGAACTCGCAGCTCCGCGCCCTGGCGGAAGTCTATGGTTGTGCGGACGGGGAGAAGCAGTTCGTTCACGACTTCGTGGCCGCCTGGAACAAGGTGATGAATCTCGATCGGTTCGATCTGCGGTAACGGCCGGGCACGCGTGGCTGCGTGCAGGAGGGTGGGGCACATCCGGAGTTGACGTCATGAGCGCAGGGGCCGTACCCACTCGGATCGCCGACGCATCTCCCCGGTTGATCGCGAGGATGACGGGTGTTTTCTACCTCGTCACCCTCGTGGCCGGCGTCTTCGCCCAGGGGTTCGTGGCCAACCGCCTCATCGTGCCGGGTGACGCATCGGCCACGGCCGCCGGCATCCTGGCGCATCGAGCGCTCTTCGAGTTCGGCTTCACGGCGTACATGATCGAGATGGCGTCCAACATCACCATGGTCGTGCTCTTCTACCGCCTGCTGAAACCGGCGGGGCGCACGCTGGCCACGGTGGCCGGCGCACTGGGACTCACCGGGTGCGTCATCAAAGCCTTCACCCGCGTCTTCTACATCACGCCCTTGTTCCTCCTCCAGGGCAGGCCGCACGCGGGTGTCCTCGGGGCGGTGCCGCTGCAGCAGCAGGCGCTGCTCCTGCTCCGGGTGAACGACCAGGGTGCCGGGATGGCGCTGGCCTTCGCCGGGTTCTTCACGGTGCTCACCGGGTGGCTCATGCTGCGGTCCATCTTCCTGCCCCGGGTCCTGGGGTGGATCGCGATCATCGGCGGGCTGGGGTGGTTGACCTTCCTGTCACCGACCGTGGGGTTCCGTCTCTTTCCGTATCTGGCCTCTTTCGGTCTCCTCGGAGCGCTGATCGTGATCGCGTGGCTCCTCATCGTTGGGGTCGACGAGCGACGCTGGTGGAAGCAGGCCGGCGTCACGGTCCAGATGGAATAGAGGGTGGCGGCCGCCCGTTCCCGCTTCCATTATGAGCAAATGCCGCAGACGCACTGCGGCGCCGGATCCCCCCACCCGGTGCGCGAGGTTCGAGCATGACGGCCCTCCTCTACCGAGCCAGCGGCTCGGGGGATCTCACGACGGTATTCGACTTCGATCCGCGAGACGGGGGTGAATCATGGCGAACGACGCCGCTGATCTGAAAGCGCTCCGTGAGGTCATGGCGGGGTATGCCGCGACGTGCAATGCTGGAGACCTGGAAGGGTGGATGGCCCTCTGGGCGGAGGACGGGGTGCAGATGCCCAACGATGCCCCGAGCCGGGTGGGCCGCCGCCAGATCCGGGAGGGGATGAAGCCGGCCTTCGAGGCGATGGATCTGAGCATCACGATCGGTGACGACCTCGAGGTGGACATCTGGGGCGACCACGCGATGAGTCGCTGCACGTATTCCCTGGCGCTGACGCCCAAGGGGGGCGGCGAGACGATCGACGCGATGCCGGACGGGAAGGCGCTGACGCTCTACGCGCGACAGTCCGACGGCTCGTGGAAGATCACGTGCGACTGTTTCAACTCGAATCGGGAGCCCGCGCCGGCGTAGATCGCCCGGGGATGGTCGGGGCAGCCCGGCTCGCCCGGAGCGGCGGCTCGGGACATCGTTGAGGCGCCGTATCCCTCCGCATCACGCAGGCTTCTCCGGGCCCCCACCCTCCATGGCCGACGCGAACGCCAACACGCGGCTGGAAATGTTCTGCGACGGCGTGTTCGCCATCGCGCTGACGCTGCTGATCGTCGATATCCGGCTCCCCGACACGGCCGCCATTCGAACCACGCCGGAGCTGTGGCGAGCGCTGGGGCACCTGACGCCGGCCGTGCTCGCGTTCCTCCTGAGCTTCGGCATCATCCTCATCACGTGGGTGAACCACCACGGGACGCTCCGGCTGATTCACAAGTCGTCCGCCGCGTTCATCTACGCGAACGGCTTTCTGTTGCTGACGGTCGTGGTGATCCCGTTCCCGACGGCACTGCTGGGCGCGTTCGTGGGAACGGACCATGCCGCGCCCGCGGTCGTCCTGTACGACGGGGTCCTGGCCATGCAGGCGATCGGCTGGCTTCTGATCACCCACACGGCCCTGCGCGACAACCTGGTCCACAGCGAAGCGGCAGCAGGCGTCGTGCACGCACGGCGACGCAACGCGTACATGGCCTTCGCGCTCTATGGGCTGCTGGCCGTCGCGGCGGTGTGGATCCCGCTGGTCGTTGCCCTGGTCACCACCGGCACGTGGATCCTCTGGCTGGCGCTCAGCATCCGCCTGCGCGAGGTGTGAGCGGACCCGGCCGGCGACCGGTGGTCGACGCCTACCCGCCGCTCCCGCGCCGCGGACGCGGGAGCGCCGTCGGCGGCAGGATGCCGTTCAGCCGCATGTAGTTCGCGAGTTGGCTGTAGTGGTCGGCCAGGTCCAGCGCGTGTTCCAGCACCATGCTCGCCGTCGACACCTTTCGCGATCGCGTACCGAAGCGCAGGGTCGTCTCCTGGGCGAGGCTCGCGTCGGTGACGCGGTCCAGCGCCCGGGCGCAGAACGCGAAGGCCCCGTGGAGTTGTGACAGCAGCTTCGCCTTCGGCCAGGTGGCCTTCACGGAATCCGGCGTCATCACCTCGTCCTTCGGGATATCGGGCTTCAGCGAGCTGAATGTGCCGCAGAAAAAGTAGCTGTCGTCCGCCACGTGCTGGGCGATGAAACCGATCGTGAACTGGGCCGGCGTCGGCTTGTAGCCGAACTTCGACTCGGGGATCGAGTCGAACGCCTGTGCGATCTCGCGCGACAGCGCGCTGATCCGCCCGCGGAACGCGGTCGTGATGGGATTGGCCTGGGCGGCGGGCTGCTGGGCACTGAGGCTGGCCTGAGCGCCGAGGCTGATGGAAACCGCGAGCACGAGTGCGGCGACGGGCTGGATCTTCACAGGTCCTCCGGGCTGGGGAAGCGGGGGCTGCACAATGTTGGCGCCTCCGGGCCGGGGGCGCGACCCCTGGCGCGCCGCCGCGCGGCTTCCGATGTTCGAGGCGGGTCGGCCCCCCACCTCCCGCCCGCCCGGTCGTCCCGCGCTCCGACAAGATTCCCTCCACTCCCCGACGCAGATGCCCCGCCTCCGCCTCTCCCCCTCCCTTCTCACGCTCGCGGCCCTCGCCGCACTCCTGCCGCTGATCGCCGCCGGTTGTGCCAGCAGCAGCCACGTGGCTCCCGCCGACCTCGTCCTCCGCAACGGCAAGGTCGTCACCATGGACTCGACCAATCCGCAGGGGCAGGCGATCGCGGTCGCCGGGGACAAGATCGTCGCCGTCGGCTCGGATGCCGCGATCCAGCCGTATGTCGGTCCGAATACGAAGGTCATCGACCTGCAGGGTCACCTGGCGATCCCGGGGTTCGACGAGTCGCACGGCCACTTCACCGCGCTCGGGCAGGATCTCACCGAGCTGAACCTCATGGGCGTGCCCACCTGGCAGGACATCGTGGGGATGGTGGCGAAGGCCGTGAAGACAGCCAAACCCGGCGCCTGGATCCAGGGGCACGGGTGGCACCAGGAGAAGTGGACCAAATCGCCGGGGCGCGTGGTGGAGGGGTTCCAGACGAACGATCTGCTCAATGCGGTCTCGCCGAACAATCCGGTGATCCTCGAGCACGCGAGCGGGCATGCGCTCATCGCCAACGCCGTCGCGCTGAAGCTGGCCGGGATCGGTTCCCGGACGCCGAACCCGCACGGGGGCCGGATCATCAAGGACGCGCACGGACGCCCCACCGGGATCCTCGTGGACGACGCGCAGGGGCTCGTGCGCCGCGCGCTCGCGAAGACGCTGGCGAAGCGGACGCCCGAAGAGGCGCACGCCGATTTCGTTCGTGAGATCCACCTCGCCACGGAGAACGCGCTCGAGAACGGCGTGACCATGTTCCAGGACATGGGGGAGTCGTTCGCGACGATCGACGCGATCAAGAAGATGGTCGACGAAGGCGACATGCCGCTGCGGCTGTACATCCTGGTGAGCCAGGGCGAGGCGCGCCCCGACGACATCGACTCCCTCACGGCGCACCGGATGATCGACTACGGGAACGGCCACCTGACGGTCCGTGGCATCGGGGAGGTCCTCTCCGACGGCGCGCTCGGCTCGCGCAGCGCGTGGATGCTCAAGCCGTACGACGACGATCCGACGAACACCGGGCTCAACGTGACGCCCATGGCCCGCATCAAGCAGATCGCCGAGATCGGCATCGCGCATGGATTCCAGATCTCGGTGCACGCCATCGGCGACCGGGCGAATCGCGAGACCCTCGACACGTATGAGGCGGTCTTCAAGGAGCATCACGTGAAGAGCGATACGCTGCGCTGGCGGATCGAGCACGCGCAGCACCTGAACCCCAGCGACATCCCGCGGTTCGCCGAGATGGGGGTCGTGGCGTCGATGCAGGGGATCCACGCCTGCTCCGACGCCCCGTACGTGATCGCGCGACTCGGCTACCAGCGGGCGAAGGAGGGGGCGTACGCCTGGCAGTCGCTGTGGAAGACGGGCGCCGTGGTGACGAACGGGACCGACGTGCCGGTCGAAGCGATCAGCCCGATCGCCTCGTTCCACTGCAGCGTGACGCGCGACGCGGTGGGCACGGACTCGGCGTTCTTCCCCGAACAGCGGCTCAGCCGCCACCAGGCGCTCCAGACGTACACGATGAACGGCGCCTACGTCGCCTTCCACGAGCACCAGATGGGTTCGCTCACGCCCGGGAAGTGGGCCGACATCACCGTCCTGTCGCGCGACATCATGACCGTGGCGCCGGATTCGATTCTGGGGACGAAGGTCCTGTATACGATCGTCGGCGGAAAGGTCGTGTACACCGGCACCTGACGCCCGACGCCGGTCCGGTGGCGGATGGAGGCAAGCACTTCTGAACGGAGAAATACGAACATGCAGCGTACGTCCCGACGCTCCTCGGCAGCGGTGGTCCTGCTGCTGTACGGATTCCTTCCGCTGTCCACCGCTCCGGCCCAACGCGCCGCCCCCGGACGCGCGGTGGCCGACACGGTGGTGGACGTCGTACTCCAGCCGTACACGGGGCGCACGGGCACGGACGAGTGGTCCACCGCTCCGGATTTCCTGTATCCGGAAGTGGCACGCGTGCTCGGATCGAAGGGCTTCGCCGTCGGCGACACGGCGCGGATCGATCTCGATTCCGCCCAGAAGACCCAGTACGGGGTGTGGGAACGGGTGAGCATGGCCGACGGCGATCTGGGGCGCGCCATGGCCCCGATGGCGCGCCACGGCACCTTCGTGCTCGGGCTGCTGGGCAACTGCATCAGCTCGCTGGGAATGCTGGCGGGCCTGCAGAACTCCGGCCCCACGCGGCGACCCCTCCGCGTGGGGGTGATCTGGATCGACGCGCACGCCGACTTCAACACGCCCGAGACCACCCTCAGCGGGTGGCTGGGCGGCATGCCGGTCTCGATCGCCGCCGGACAGAGCCTGTCGCGCCTTCGCATGAACGCGGGGCTGGTGATTCCGATCGCGACGCGCGACATCGTGCAGATGGGCCAGCGCGACGTCGATCCGGGGGAGCAGGTGCTGGTGGCCAACTCGCAGATGACGACCATCACGCCCGCCGAGATGCTCGCGCAGGGGCCGAAGATGCAGGCGGCGGTGGCGGCGCTGGCCGGCCGGGTGGACGTCATCTACCTCCACATCGACACCGACATCCTGGATGCTTCCGAGATTCCGGGAAACTTCTTCGCGACGCCGAACGGCCCGACGGCCGAGCAGCTCGCGCCGGTCATCCGCACGCTGATGGAGAACCCGAAGGTACGCGCGCTCGGCATCGCCTCGTTCCCCACGGTGACGGACAGCCGCCGCGAGCGCAGTCTGCGCTCCACGATGATCCTACTGCGCGCGGCGCTCGACGGGCTCCGGGAACGCGGTTCGTGAATCGGCGGGGGGCGCTCGTCGCCTGCGCCGCCGCCGCGCTGAGCATGCCCGCCGCGGTGCGAGCGCAGGCCGGCCTCACGCTCCGCCACCTGTCGTATCACGGCCAGGACGGGTCCTACTACGTCCACGTCCCGCCGGTGACGCACGGCGCTGCCGTGTTCGTGCTGCACGGCGGGCTGGGCAACGGGTCGATCGTCGAGCACCTGACGGGCTTCGCCGCGGCCGCCGACCGGGGCGGGTTCGTCACGGTCTATCCGAACGCCGGCGGACAGTGGAACGACGGGCGGCAGACGACGGCGCACGACTGGGCGGACGTGGAATTCATCCTCGCCGTCGCCCGCGACGTGGAGGCGAGGGATCACGTGGATCCGAAGCGGCTCTTCGTGACCGGCATCTCGAACGGCGGCATGATGACGCTGCGCTTGGCGTGCGACGCGGCCGGGTCGTTCGCCGCCTTCGCGGCCGTGGCGGGGAACCTCCCGTCTGCCCTGGAGCCGCACTGCCACCCGGCGCGGCCCGTCCCGATGATGATGTTCAATGGCACTGCCGACCGCTTCGTGCCCTGGGCGGGCGGCGAGGTGCTGCATTCCGCCCGGTTCGGGGCGGGCGGTCTGGTGATCTCGACGACCGCGACGGTGAAGTTCTGGCGCCGGGCCGACGGGTGCGTAGGCGCGGGCCGGTCGACGGCGATGCCGGACGTCGCCAACGACGGGACCACGGTCACCCGCCGGGTGTACGACGAGTGCAGGCCGGGCGCGCAGGTGGTGTTCTACGAGATCCACGGCGGCGGACACACCTGGCCTGGATCGAGCGCTCGACCCCGCCTGCGCATTGCCGGGATCACGACCCGGGACATCGACGCCACGCAGATCATCGTGCGATTCTTCGACCAGTACGGACTGTGAGCCGCGGCCCGTTGATGCGGGTTTCCGCCGCACGTGCAGGCAACTGTGGTCACGGAGAATCCGCATGAAGATCGGCAGCCTCGACGTTGCCCGCGTCGGCCTCGGCACGAACCGGCTCCGCGAGACGCCGGGAAACGTCGCGTTCATTCGCGACGCGGTACGCGCGGGTGTCCAGTTGATCGACACCGCCCATTCGTATACCTCGGGCGAGAGCGAACGCACCATCGGCTCGGCGCTGTCGCCTGTCCCCGACGACTGCATCGTCGCCACCAAGGGCGGGATCGGGGGGCCGGGCCGCGGGCGGCCGGAAGTCCTGCGTGCCGAGATCGAGGAGAGCCTGAAGCGGCTGCGCACGGAGCGAATCGGCCTCTACTATCTGCACCGCGTCGATCCACAGACGCCAATCGAGGAGAGCCTCGGCACAATCCGGGAATACGTGGACGCCGGCCGCATCGCGCACGTCGGCATCTCCGAGGTGACGATCGACCAGATCGAACGGGCGCGGCGTGTGCTCCCGATCGCGGCGGTGCAGAACAACTACAGCCTCGCGGAACGGAAGCACGACGACGTCGTGGACTACTGCGCTGCGGAGGGAATCGTCTTCGTTCCGTACTTCCCGCTGCGCGGTGTGGGCGGCACCGGGGTCGCCGGGATCGCCCGCCGGCACGGGGCGACGCCCAGCCAGATCGCGCTGGCCTGGCTGTTGCGGCGATCGCCGGTGATGCTGCCCATTCCCGGCACGTTGTCACTGGCCCACGTGAAGGAGAATCTGGCGGCGCTCGACCTCGAGGTTACGGACGCCGAGTTCGACGCGCTCCGGTGAGCCGGAGCCATACGCGGGAGCACATGGCATGGACGAATTCCTTCGAGCCGCGGTCGACGAGGCGAAGCAGGGGCTGGCGGAGGGTGGGATTCCCATCGGCTCGGTGCTCGTGATCGACGGGAAGATCGCCGGCCGCGGGCACAACCGGCGGGTGCAGAAGGGGAGCCCCGTGCTGCACGCCGAGATGGACTGTCTGGAGAACGCGGGCCGGCTCGGGGCAGCCGACTACGGGCGCGCCACCCTCTACTCGACGCTCTCGCCCTGCGACATGTGCAGCGGAGCCGTCCTCCTGTACGGCATCCCGAAGGTCGTCGTCGGCGAGAACCAGACCTTCCGGGGGCCCGAGGACTACGTGCGGTCGCGGGGCGTGGACGTCGAGGTCGTGGACGATCCGGAATGCCGGGCACTCATGGCGTCGTTCATCCGGGCGAAGCCCGGCCTCTGGAACGAGGACATCGGCCGGTAGCGGCCGTCCGGCACCGCCGGCCCGGCAGGCGCACGGCGTCGCTGGAAAACCCGCCGGCACCCCGCCATCTTGCGGACGGAGCCGCCCGGCGCGGGCTCCGCACCCGATTCACGACCGAACAGCCACGGCGGTCCGCCGGCCCTCGGGCGGCGCGACCCGGGCAGACGATTGGGAGAACCTCATATGGACAAGGTCCGCAGGGAGACCGACAGCCTCGGCGAAATCTCGGTCCCGGCCGACAAGCTGTGGGGGGCACAGACGCAGCGATCGCTCGAACACTTCAGCATCGGGCAGGAGCTGATTCCGCACGAGATGATCACCGCCTACGCGATCCTGAAGAAGGCGTCGGCCAACGCCAACCACGCGGAGGGGCGGCTCGACGACGAGAAGCACCGGCTGATCGTCCAGGCATGCGACGAGATCCTGGCCGGGAAGCACGACGACATGTTCCCGCTCCACGTGTGGATGACCGGGAGCGGCACCCAGTTCAACATGAACATGAACGAGGTGATCTCGAACCGGTGCTCCCAGATCGCCGGAACGCCGGTGGGGAGCAAGAAGCCGGTGCACCCGAACGACCACGTGAACATGGCGCAGTCGTCGAACGACACATTCCCGACGGCCATGTACGTGGCGACGGCGATGATGGCGAAGGCGCGGCTGATCCCCGCCGTCCAGGCGCTGCACGACGCCGTGGCCACCAAGGCCGAGGCCTGGCAGGACATCATCAAGATCGGCCGCACACACATGCAGGATGCCACTCCGCTCACCGTGGGACAGGAGTGGTCGGGATACGCGGGGATGCTCGCCGAGGACCTCGCGCGGCTCGAGCGCGCCCTGGGCGACGTGTACCACCTGGCGCTGGGTGGGACGGCGGTGGGCACGGGAATCAACGCGCCGCCGGGATTCGCCGAAGCGGCGGCTGCGGAGATCGCGAAGCTCACCGGGCTGCCCTTTGTGACGGCACCGAACAAGTTCGTGGTGCAGGGGGCGCACGACGCGCTCGTGCAGTTCTCGGGGACGCTGCGCACCCTGGCCGTGTCGCTCTACAAGATCGCCAACGACCTGCGGCTGCTCTCGTGCGGTCCGCGGGCCGGTTTCGCCGAGCTGCACATTCCGGAGAACGAGCCGGGTTCGTCGATCATGCCGGGGAAGGTGAACCCGACCCAGATCGAGGCGCTGACGATGATCGCGTGCCAGGTGATGGCCAACGACGTGGCGGTGGGCCTCGGCGGCGCCGGCGGGCTGCTGGAGATGAACGTGTACAAGCCGCTCATGATCCACAACATCACGCAGTCGATGACGATTCTGAGCGACGGATGCACGAACTTCCGGAAGTTCCTCGTCGAGGGCACGGAGCCGAATCGCAAGCGGATCGCGCGGTACGTGGAGGAGTCGCTGATGCTGGTCACGGCGCTGTCGCCGGTGATCGGGTACGACAGGGCCTCGCAGATCGCGCACTACGCGATGGAGCACGACCTGACGCTCAAGGCGGCGGCGCTGAAGCTCGGGTTCGTGACCGAGCAGGAGTTCGACCGCGTGGTCGATCCGGCGAAGATGGTCCACCCGTACGTCGCGGCGGCGCCGTGAGGGGCAACTTCGAGGTTCCGAAGGCAGGTTCGTAGGAGCTGAGTCGCAGTCGTTCGCTGATGTCGCATCCCACATCGCCGGCCAGGAATGCCGGACAGGAGAATCGATGGCCAATTCGTCACCGGTGCCCGAGGGCACCGACCGGCGGGCGGAACCCGAGTCGTTCCGGGCGCGGGCCCTCTCCGCCTCCCTCACCGTGAACGACATTCAGAAGAGCCTGGCGTGGTACCGGGATGTGCTGCGGTTCACGGTGGACCGGGTGCACGAGCGGGACGGGAAGGTGCGGGCCGCTTCGCTGAAGGCCGGCGCAGTCCAGATCCTGCTCGGCCAGGATGACGGCGCGAAGGGGTGGGACCGCCGGAAGGGCGAGGGGTCGTCACTCCGGCTCACGACGGTGCAGGACATCGATCGACTTGCCGCCGGGATCAAGGAGCGCGGCGGGGTGCTCGAGTCGGAGCCGGCCGACACCCCCTGGGGGTCACGCGTGTTCCGCGTGCGCGACCCCGACGGGTTCCTGCTGGTGATCTCGACGGTGCCGGCGGCGTGAGGCGCCGCGGCATCGATTGGCGAGCGAGACCGTCTGAGCATTCCCCGTGATCGTCGGGCTCGCGTCGCCCCGGGTCGCCACGACGATCGACGACGGCCTCGAGCGCGTGCACCGGCTGGTGTCCGACGCCGCGACGCGCGGCGCCGAGATCGTGTGCTTCCCCGAGGCCTATCTCCCGGGGCTACGCGGGCAGGATTTCGACGTCCCGCCATACGACGCCGCGGCGGAAGCGCGTGTGCTGGAGGCCGTGAGCGGGTGGGCGCGGCAGTATGCCATCACGACGATTCTCGGCATGGAGCGGCTCACCGGAAACGGCCGCCAGATCGCCGCCGCGATCATCGACGCGGCCGGCACGGTGCAGGGATTTCAGACCAAGGTTCAGCTGGACCCGACCGAGGATGCGTGCTACGTGCCCGGCGAGGGCCGCCGGCTCTTCGAGGTCAACGGGGTGAAGTTCGGAGTCGCGATCTGCCACGAGGGGTGGCGATATCCGGAGACGGTCCGGTGGGCGGCGGTGCGTGGCGCGAAGGTCGTCTTCCACCCCCAGCATACGGGGAGCACCCGGAGCGGTGTGGTCCCGGCGCAGTGGGGCGTGGCGGACGGCGCCTATTACGAGAAGGCCATGATGCTGCGCGCGATGGAGAACACGATCTATTTCGCCAGCGTCAACTACGCGCTTCCCTTTCCCGAGTCGGCCACGTCGCTGATCGATCCGTCGGGCCGGTGCCAGGCGTACGTGCCGTACGGCGAGGAAGGTGTGCTCGTCGAGGAGATCCGGGTGGACGACGCGACCGGCCGGCTGGCCATGCGGTATGCGCCGTCCCGGTACCGGGACGCAACGCCGGAATGACACCGCGCGAGGCGGGTGCAGGACGGGTCCGCGCATGCTGACGGTCCGACGATTCACCGCCGACGAATGGCGCACGTATCGCGAGCTGCGGCTCGCGGCGCTCGGTGAGTCTCCCGACGCGTTCGCGAGCACCCTGGCACGGGAATCCGAGTACACGGATGACCTCTGGTCGTCGCGGCTCGGTGCGGCGGTCGCGTCGCCGCGGGACTTTCCGATGGTCGCCGAGCTCGACGGGCAGCCGGTGGGACTCTCCTGGGCGCGGTTCGAACAAGGCGAGCCCTCGGTGGTCGCGCTGCATCAGGTGTGGGTCGCGCCCGAAGGCCGCGGGCGTGGCGCCGGGCGCGCGATGCTCGAGGCCGCCCGCGCCTGGGCGCGATCCGCGGGCGCGGCGTCCATCGAGCTGTGGGTGACCTGCGGGAACTCCGTCGCCCGGGGCCTGTACGAGCGTGCGGGCTTCGAGCCGGTCGGCGACCCGCTGCCGCTCCGCGCGCAGGGCCCGCTGCTGGCCCAACCGATGCGGCTGACCCTGTCACCACGCGCCTGAGCCGGGCGCCCCGACGGGCGTTCCCGCGTTGACACGTCGAGAGAACGTGCGTATCCGTTCCGTAATACTCGCGGTACGTCCCGATCCGCCGCCGGGCAGCCGGACCGCTGCCGGCGCTGCTGATGTTGCGGTGGGGACCGGCACGCTGGCGACCCGAACATTTCCCGCCCCCCGGGAGGTTCCATGGTACGCACGCTCGCTGGACGCGGGTCCGTCGCCGACGGGCCGACGCCGACGTACACCAACCGAAGCGACCGGGCGGCCGAAACGACGTCCGCCGGCAGCGCCGGGAGCGGCCGCCGGCTTGTGAATCCCGCCACCCGCATCACCACGACGGTGATCGGGGTGCTGCTGGCGCTGGGCGGGCTCGACCACGGCGTATTCGAGATCCTTCACGGCAACGCGCCGACCGGCGGGGTCTTCATCCAGGCCATCGACGCGCCGATGCAATGGTGGATCCACGGCGGGGAGGAAGCGTTCACGCTCGTCCCGAACTTCCTCGCTACGGGAGTCCTTGCCGTCGCCGTGAGCGTCGGGATCCTGGTGCTGTCGCTGTTCTTCATCGACCGGCGGTACGGCATGCACGCCTTCCTGCTGCTGTGTGTGCTCCTCACGCTGGTGGGCGGTGGCGTCGGACACGTGCCGTTCTTCCTCGTGGCCTGGGCGTACGGAAGCCGGATGCGGAGCCCACTCGCGTGGTGGCGACGGTCGCTGCGCCCGGCCGCCCGGAGGCCACTGGCGGCACTCTGGCCCTACACGCTGGCTGTCGCGGTCGTGTGCTGGCTGGGCGCCGTGGAGATCGCCATCTGGGGATTCGTTCCGGGCCGCTGGGGAGCTGACGCCATCCTCGCCATCTGCTGGTCGCTGCTGTTGCTGGCGATGGTTGCCATCAACCTCGGCTATGTGTGCGGCTTCGCCCGGGACGTCTCACGCCTCCCGCAGCCGCTCTCCCATCCGCCCACGTAGCCGTCAGCGTCCCGGGACGGTCGGCGTCCAGTCGGAGGGGACCACTTCCGTGGGCATCTGGGGACCGCGAGGCACTCGCACTCGTTTGACAAGGCATGCCGGTGGCGCCCATTATCGAAAATTACGTCTGAGCCGGAACACGCTCGCGAACGGCCGCTTCCTCCCCCCCACCAACAGGAGCCGAAGATGACTCGTAACCGCGCAATCGCCCGCGTCGCCCTCGCCGGAGCCGTGACGGCCCTGCTTGCCGTGGTGTACCAGCAAGGTCAGGCCAGAAACCTGCCAGGCCTGGCCGTATCGGCCCTGCCGCCGGGGCTCGCCACGGTCACCGTTCACTGCCGTGCGAACACCACGCCCGGATTCGTCACCCCGCCGACTCTCACGATCAGTCGGGGAGACAGCGTGGAGTGGCAGATGGCACACAACGTGATTTCGGATTCGATCAACATCTCGCTCAAGGGATCCGGTCAAACCTGGCCGTTCGCCGTGAAGGTGCCACCGCATGGGCGGCCACCGGTGGTGGCGCCGCAGGCCACGGACACCGGGACCTACCGGTACCGGGTGGTGTTGTGGTGCCCAGGCCCGGGCAACGTGATCCGACCCGACACGATCGACCCCGTGCTGATCATCCAGTAACGGGGCAGGGGGATCGGAGCGAAGCGACGAGGAGCCATGCCTCAACCGCCGACATCGGGTCCCACGGGGGGAGGGGGCCCGGCCTGGGAGCCCCCCGGCCACCCGGACTACGTGGGGCCGTATCACATCCTGCAGGTGCTCGGGGCCGGTGGCATGGGGATCGTGTACGTCGCCGAGCAATCGACGCCCGTGCGCCGCCGCGTGGCGGTGAAGTTGATGCGGGCGGGGATCGGGTCGCCGGAGGTGGTGGCGCGATTCGCGGCCGAGCGCCAGGCGTTGGCGGTGATGGAGCACCCCGGCATCGCCCGCATCTTCGACGGCGGCGTCACCGAGGACGGGCGTCCGTACTTCGTGATGGAGCTGGTGAAGGGGATCCCGATCACGGAGTACTGCGACCGTGAGAAGCTCTCGACGGATCAACGGCTCGCGGTGTTCATGGACGTCTGCCATGCCGTGCAGCACGCGCATCAGAAGGGGATCATCCACCGCGATCTGAAGCCGTCGAACGTGCTCGTGACGCTGCAGGACGACACGGCCGTGCCGAAGGTGATCGACTTCGGGATCGCCAAGGCCCTGGCCCAGCGGCTCACCGAGAGTACGCTGGTGACGCAGGTCGGGCAGGCCGTGGGCACCCCGGCGTACATGAGCCCGGAGCAGGCGGAGGCGACGGCGCTCGACGTCGACACCCGCACGGACATCTACTCGCTGGGCGTGATGTTGTTCGAACTGCTGGTGGGCAGGCTGCCCCTGGACCCGGACGAGATGGGACTGGTCGCGTTCATGGCACGGCTGGCGTCACGGGATTCGACTCCTGCGCGACCGAGCTCGAAGCTGGCCACCCTCGGCGACGCGGCGTCCGCGGTTTCGAGCTACCGGCGCACCGATCAGAAGGTTCTGGAGCGGGAGCTTCGCGGGGATCTGGACTGGATCGTGATGAAGGCCATGGATCCGGACCGGTCTCGTCGCTACGAGACGGTGAATGCGCTCGTGGTCGACATCCAGCACTACCTGAAGAGCGAGCCGGTGGCGGCCCGGCCGCCGTCGACGTGGTACCGGCTGTCCCGCTTCGCGCGCCGCAATCGGACCGCAGTGACGGCGGCGGCGCTCATCGTGGCGGCGCTGGTCGTCGGCCTTTCCGTTGCGGGGGCGGGATTGGTGAAGGCGCGGCGTGCCGAGGAAGCGGCGCGCCAGGAGGCGGCGACGTCGCAGCAGGTAGCCGGGATGCTCACGAGTCTGTTCAAGGTGTTGGATCCCGCCGAGACCCGAGGGCGGGTCGTGACGGCGCAGCAACTGGCACGGAAGGTGCTCGACGACGCGGCAGCACGCATCCGTGCGAACTCGGCGGCGGAGCCGCTGGTTCAGGCCCAGGTGATGGAGACGATCGGCATCGTCTACCGGGAGATCGGGTTCTTCGGCGAGGCACAGCCGCTGCTGGAACAGGCCGTGGCGATCCGGCGCCGGCTGCTGCCGCCGGACGATTCGGCCCTGCAATCGAGCATTCTCGAGTTGGGCCACCTGGCCCAGCGCCAGGGACGGATGGATGTCGCCGACTCGCTCTACCGCGAGACGCTTGCGGTTCGAGAGCGCAGCCTCGGCCGCGACAATCCCCAATTGATGGTGGCACTGAGCAGCCTCGGCGGTCTGGACGTGCTGCGCGGCCGGTACGCGGAGGCGGAATCGCTGCTCACGCGCGCACTTGCGCTCCACAAACAGAGCGGCGCACCGGACGACGACGACTTCGCAGAACTGCTGCGCAACCTCGGCGCGGCCTACGTGGATGATGCGAAGTACTCCGAAGCGGAGCCCCTGCTCCAGCAGGCGCTCACCATCTATGAGCGCCTGGATGGTAACGACGCTCCTGACGTCGGGCGCACGCTGAACAACCTCGGTGCCATGTACTACTACATGGGGAAGTACGACCAAGCGGAGCAGGCCTACGAACGGGTCGAGCCCATCTTCACCCACATGCTGGGAGCGAACAACCCGAACATCGCCTCGATCAACATCAATCTGGCGGAGCTGGACTGGCGACACGGACGCTACCGTCAAGCCCAGGCACGCCTGAACCACGCGCTCGACATCCTTCACAAGAGCGTGCAGCCGGGAGGCGGAAGCGAGGGCACCGCCGACTACGACATGGGGAACGTGCTGCGGGACGCGGGGAAGCCGAAAGAAGCGGAGCCGTATTACCAGCGGGCGCTGCAGATCCGCGACTCGCTGGACGGGAAGAGCACCGGGCCGGTGGCCGAGGTGCTCACCGCCTACGCGAAGCTGCTGCGACAGACCGGACGGACGGCCGAGGCGAAGACGATGGAAACGCGGGCGAAGGCCATCCTGGACACGGCCAAGTAGCCGGCGCGCGGCGTCCGGCCGCCGCGTCAGGTGTCGCGCAGGTACTGGTGCACGTACATCACCGCCATCGACCCCTCGCCGACGGCCGACGCGACGCGCTTCACCGAGCCGGCGCGGACGTCGCCGGCCACGAAGACTCCCGGCACACTGGTCTCGAGAATCCCCGGCATGCGCACCGCCCACGTGCCGGTTGCGATGCGACGCCCGACCCGCGCGGACGGACGAGCGACGGCGGTGGTGCCGCCGGCAGGGACGACTTCGCCCTCGACCACCTCCAGCACGTGCGGGCCCGCCGCGTTCCCCGACAGCACGAACCCGTGATCGTCGCGCTCGACGCTCCCCGCCAGCCACTCCGTGCGCGGCTCGGCACCGATGAAGATGAAGAGCGCCGCCGCCTCGACGGTTTCCGTCCGCTCGCCGCCGTCGCGGCTCACGACGAGATGCGTGAGCCGGTCGGTCCCGCACGCCTGCCGCACCTCGCTGTGCGTCCAGACCCTGATGTTCGGCGTGGCCCCGATCTGGTCGATGAGGTACTGCGACATGCTCGCCGAGAGTGACTCTCCCCGAACCAGCATCGTGACTGTCTTCGCGAAGCGGGAGAAGTACATGGCCGCCTGGCCCGCTGAATTGGCCCCGCCGACCACGAACACGTCGCGGTCCCGCACCGATTCGCCCTCGCCCAGCGCGGCGCCGTAGTACACGCCGGCACCCGTCAGCGCGTCCACCCCTTCGGCCTGCAGCTTGCGATAGGACACGCCGGTCGCGATGAGTACCGCCCGGGCGTTCAAGGTCGTCCCGTCTTCCAGCGTGACGACGCGCGTGGGTCCCTCGACGCTCAGGGCGGTCGTGCGCCTGGTGGTGAGGATCTCAACCCCGAACCGCTTCGCCTGGGCGACGGCACGGCGCGCCAGCTCGGCGCCGGAGACGCCACCGGGGAACCCGAGGTAGTTCTCGATGCGGGAGCTGGTGCCGGCCTGCCCGCCCGGGGCCTGCTCCTCGACGGCGATCGTCCGCAGCCCCTCCGATGCACCGTACACCGCCGCGGCGAGTCCGGCGGGACCCGCCCCGACCACGAGCAGATCGTAGAGCGGCTGCTCGGCGATGGTGTGGAGCCCCACGCGATCGGCGATGGTGCGGTTCGACGGATTGGCGAGCGTGGATCCGTCGGGGAAGAAGAGTACCGGCAGGGTCAGCTCCTGCCCGCCGGCCGCGGCCAGCAGCTCGCGCGCAGGCGCGCTCGTCGCGACGTCCAACCATACGTACGGGACGTGGTTCCGTCCGAGGAAGTCCTTGATCCGGTGCGAATCGGGCGTCCACGAGTGGCCCACCACCCGGATGCCTTCGGCGGACGGCGCCCGCGCGACCTGCCAGTCGTCGAGGAGATCCTCGATCACGGGATAGAGCCGCTCCTCCGGCGGATCCCACGGCTTGAGCAGGTAGTGGTCCACCTGCACGCGATTGATGGCCGAGATGGCGGCGTCGGTGTCGGCGTAGGCGGTGAGCAGCACCCGGCGGGTTTCGGGATAGAGCGGACTGGCCTTCTCCAGGAACTCGAGGCCGCTCATGACCGGCATGCGCTGATCGACGAGGAAGAGCGCCGGCTCGGCCCCGCGGCGCCGGAACTCGGCGAGCAACTCGAGCGCCGACGAACCCGATTCGGCGCGGGCGATGCGGTAGTCGTTCGCGAACCGGGCGCGGAGGTCGCGCTCGACGGCCCGCAGCACCTGCGGGTCGTCGTCGAGCGTCAGGATCACGGGCTTGTTCATGCGTCGGGCTCCTGGACGGGTAGACTCACACGGAACTCGGTGCGGCCGGGGTGCGAGTCGACGCCGATGTCGCCGTTCGACTGTCGAACGAGCTGACGCGTGATCTCGAGCCCCAGTCCCGTGCCCTGGCCCGGCGGCTTGGTCGTGTAGAAGGGATCGAAGATACGGGGCAGCACTTCGGGTGGAATCCCAGGTCCGTCATCGACCACGCGGACGATGACGCGGTCGCCTTCCCGACGTGCGCTGACGGTCACGCGTCCCGGGTTCGGCACGGCGTCGAGGGCATTGTCGAGCAGGTTCAACCACACCTGATTCAACTCGCTGCCGATCGCGCGCACGTGTGGCAGGTCGGGCTCGATATCGACCGAGACGCCGGCGCCGCGGGAACGCGCCTTCGAGGCCAGCACGCGGACGGTATCCCGCAGGCCGACCGTCACGTCCACCGGGCCGGGCCCGGCTGCGGCGTCCATGTACGTGAACCGTTTGACGGCGGCCACGAGGTCCCGAATTCGCGTGGCCGCCTGCTCGATGTCGAACGCCAGCGACTGCGTGGCACATCCGACGGCGATCCAGCGCAGGGCCGCGTCGAGCACCGGGGGCGGCAGCTTGGCGGCGAGGGCGTCCAGCGTTTCGATACTCGCGCTCGTTTCCGCGAGCGGAACGGCGTGCGCGGGGTTCGCATGGTGGCGGGCGAGCCAGTCTGCCATCGCATCCTCATGATCCGCCTGCTCGAGCGGGGAGCGCACCGCGGCGTCGGCGCGGGCCAGACACGCAGCTCGCGTCTGCTCGATCACCGCAGTCATCTCATCGGTGAGGCCGGCGGCGCCGAGGGCGCGTGACGCGGCATCCGCTTCACCGAGCGCCGCCAGGAGCTGACTGGCACCACGCATCGTGGCCGACGCGGGGTTGTTCAGCTCGTGTGCGAGACCGGCCGCCAGCTTGCCCAGCGACACCATCTTCTCGTCCTGAAGATCGGTCGCCTTGAACTCGCGGGCACGGTCGATCATCTGGTGGACCGTGCTGGCCGTGAACTGGGGACAGTGCTGGATCAGCTCCGGGAACAGGTGCTCGGGGATGCTGAGGCCTTCGGAATCGACGGAGGCGTACGCGTCGCCCGGCGGCCCGACCATCCGCGAGTACGGCAGCCGCCCCGTGGCATCGCCAGGGTGCCGGTCGGCCACCCAGCGTGGTCCGTCGCGGCGATCCGCCTGCGTCGTGATGATGCCCGAGACCAGAATCCACAGACTCTCGACGCGTACGCCCTTCGGGCCGACGATGGTACCGGCGGGGTACGATTTCAACTCGCCGTGCGCTACCAGCCATTCCAGCTCGTGGCGCGGCAGGTCCTTGAGCCTGGGAAGGGTGGCGAGGCGATCGACGAGGGACGTAGAGGAAGGCATGGCCCGCAAAGATATCGCGCCAGGAGCGCGTGCGCGATGGTGGGACCGTACCAGTACGGCTCACACGTTTACCGTGCGACGATCCGGTGGATCGGGACGGCGGATGCCGGACACGTCGAACGATGCTCGCCACGGCGGGCGGCGACGGCTAGAATTGCGTCTGTGGCGCCCCGCTCCGGGCGCCGGAGGCGACCCGCATGGCGATTCGAGTAGTCCGTCTGGGGAGTCCGCGAGCCCGCGGCGAGGGGCTGCGCATCGGAACCGTGCGGCGTCCGCCGCGCGGCGTGCCGAAGGCCGAGTTCGCGTCCCGCGACTTCTACGACGTGTGGCTTCCGGAACTCGCGCCGTCCGAGCGGCTGGTGAAGGAGGCGCAGCACGCGGCCGACGATCGCGCCTGGGCCAGGTTCGCGAAGCGGTACCGCACCGAGATGAAGCGGCCCGAGGCACTCCGCCTCCTGGCATTGCTCGCCGCGCTCTCGCAGCAGACTGATCTGTCGGTAGGATGCTATTGCGAGGACGAGGGCCGTTGCCACCGGTCCGTGCTGCGTGAACTGCTCCGCGAATCGGGCGCGGCGATCACGTGACGCCCGGCCGGCGCCCGCGCCGTCCGCGATCGCGCGGGCCGTCGTGGTCAGCCGTGCATTACATGCCGCAGCACGAGGTGGGCGACGTGCGCCGCCCACGAGGCGTCGCGGAATTCCACGGCGACCTGCAGAAGCCACACGAACACGACTACGTTCTTGGTGAGGCGCAGCCAGTCGGCCCGTCCCAGGGCGTCGCTCCAGGCGGCGGGCAGCCGGGCTTCCGCGAGCCGGGCGACGCCGTAGCCGGCGAACCCGAGGACCAATCCCACGAGGACGTCGGTGAGGTAGTGCCCTCCCACGTACATGCGGGGCAGGGCGATGAGGAAGATCACCGCCACGAGCAGCACCACGCCGATCCGCTTGCGGAGCGAGTAGATGCCGGCCGCGACTGCGGTGTACAGCGTCGTCGACTGACTCGGGAAGGAGCTGACGTTGGGATTGTTTCTGAAGTAGTACGGGAACTGCTGGGCGAGTCCCGGCATGCGGTTGGGCGGAAGCCATGAGAGCCACGCGGCGGCCACGAACGACAGGCCGATGGCGATCATCGAGCCGGCGAGCGTGACGAGGATCCGGCGCTGCGTGACGGGATCGGCGCGATCACCGGTGTCCGAGGAGCCGGCCCAGAGCACGAACAACACGAGGGCGAACCAGAAGCCGCCGAGCACTTCGTGGCTGATCCCGCTCAACACCATCCGGTCGAAGATACGGGATCTGCCGAGCAGACTCCCGAGGTGGCCGGCGACCCAGTAGTCCAGCACTGTCGGAATGGTCATCAGGTTCGCGAACTCATGGTCGTGGGTGACGGGGAACGAATTTCCTTGCCGCCGGCGTGCGGCGGCACCACATTTCCGGCCGTCATGCTGCGCACGCTACCGAAGCGGGTCGCCGAACGCCTTCTCGTCGGGTCCGGCATCACCGGTCTCGCCCGGATCGCGTATCGCCAGCGAGTGTTGGTACTGGCGTACCACAATATCGTTCCCGACGACCTGGCCCCGACCGGCGACCTCCCGCTGCATCTTCCGGTGGGTGAGTTCACGTGGCAGCTCGACACCCTGGCGGAGACGCACGATGTGATCGCCGCGGCCGATCTGGTCCGGGGCGCGCGCTCGGGGTCGCGGCCGGCCGTGGTTCTCACCTTCGACGATGCCTATTGCGGCGCCGTCACGCTTGGCGCCGAGGTGCTGGCGAAGCGGGGATGGCCGGCCACGATCTTCGTTCCGCCAGCGTTCGTGCCCGGGCAGGCGTTCTGGTGGGATGCGCTCGCGGGGCGCCACGGCCTCGATCCCGCGGTGCGCACGCATGCGCTGGAGGTCCTCGGCGGCCAACAGGCGAAGGTCCTCGAATGGGCGCGGGGACAGGGACTCTCCGGCGGATCGTTGCCCGGGGTCTGTCGCGCTGCGACCGAGCGCGACCTCGACCGCGCGCGAGCGTCGGCGGGCATCTCGTGGGGCGCGCACACGTGGGGACACCCCAACCTCACGCGGCTGACCGGCGACGAGCTGGACACCGAGCTGCGGACGCCACTCCCCTGGCTGCGGGAGCGGTTCCCGCGCGTCGTCCCCTATCTGAGCTATCCCTACGGCGCGTACGACGAGACGGTGCGCGACGCCACGGCGCGGGCCGGCTACGAGATGGCGTTCCGCATCAGCGGCGGCTGGCTGCCCGGTGCGCCGGGCGACCCGCTGAACCTGCCCCGGTACACGGTTTCACGGGGCCTCTCGCTACACGGGTTCACCCTGCGCACGTCGGGGCTGGTGACGTGGCGGTAGCGACGGACATGGCGGGCGGCGCCCTCGATTCCGGCGCGCCGATGCGCATCGTGCACGTGCTGGTTCCGGCGCCCACCGGTGGCCTCGAGCGCGTGGTGCAGCAGCTGGCGACGGCGCAGCGCCGCGTGCTGGGACTCGACGTCACGGTTGCCGCCGTCGTCGAGACGGGACAGCCGGAACCGGGCGTTCTCAGATCACTGCGCGAATCCGGCGTTCCCGTCGAGGTGGTCTCGTTGGGACACCGCGCCTATCGGGAGGAGTACCGGTGGTTCGCCGCGCTCTGCCGGGAGCGGACACCGGACGTGGTGCACAGCCACGGGTACCACGCCGACACCGTGGATGCGTGGGCGGCACGCCGGCAGAAGATCCCGATCGTGAGCACGTCGCACGGATTCACCGGCGGCGGATGGAAGAACCGCGCGTACCAGCGGCTGCAGGTGCTCGGCTACCGCCGGTTCGACGCCGTCGTCGCCGTGTCGCAGCCGCTCGGCGACCAGCTCGTCGCCATGGGCGTCGCGCGCGAGCGTCTGCACGTGATTCCGAACGCCTCGACGCCCACCGACCGGCCACTCGCCCGCGTCGAGGCGCGTGCGGCCCTGGGACTGCCGGCCGATGGCTTCGTGATGGGTTGGGTGGGGCGGGTGAGTCCGGAGAAGGGGCTCGACGTGATGATCGATGCGCTCGCCGAGCTGCACGATCCCGGCGTCCGGTTGGCGGTGATCGGAGACGGGGCGGCGCGCCCCGAGGCAGAGGAGCAGGCGCGTGCACGCGGCGTCGCGTCGCAGATCACGTGGGCGGGGCTGCTCCAGGATGCCGACCGCCACTTCCAGGCCTTCGACGCGCTCCTGCTGTCGTCGCGCACGGAGGGCATTCCGATGGTGCTGTTCGAGGCGATGGCGGCGGAGACGCCGATCGTGGCAACGCGGGTGGGCGGCGTGCCGAGCGTGCTCGGGGACGAGGAAGCGCTGCTGGTGCCGAGCGAGGATCCGGCGGCGCTCGCATCGGCGATCCGGCGAGTACGCGACGACCGCGAGGGCGCTGCCGAGCGCGCGAGGAGCGCGCGGGCGCGTCTGGAGAAGGACTTCTCGGCGGGTGTGTGGGTGGAGCGCTACCAGGCCGTGTATGAGGGGATCCGGCGGGGCGCCCGTTGAGCGCGGGGCCGGACGCGAGTTCGTGTCCGGCTCCGCGCGAACCTCATGGCTAGGGGGTTACTGTGGTGTGACCGGCGTGGCGCGGTTCCACACCGCAACCGAGACCGGGGAGCAGTGGAAGACGGCGGGCGGGAGCGAGTCAAGGATCGCATCACCGCTGGCCACTGCGGCCATGATCTGATTGACCGTCACGAGGTGCTGCTCGGCCGCGTTCGAGTTCGTGAACAGCACGGCGATCGGTTCCCAGTTGATGTTGAAGTCCCCACCACCTGGGAACGACATTACATGGTCGTGGCCGGCCACTTGGGGGGCATGGGTGATGGCGTTGGTGTAAACCGACGGCTCCATTGCTGCCGCCAAGCCAGCGAGTAGGGGCCCATGGTCAGGGCAGTTGTCCGCGGGTTCGTGTGCGCACAGCAACGTGCCGACTACCGCGGTATCGACGTCCGCAGACGCAGTCGGATACAACACCACGTAGAACGGAGCCCACGCGTTCGGGTTCGCGTGCACCGTCACGTGCATCGGCGTACTGACATAGCCGATCGCACCTGCGTGGTCGCCGTCGTAGACCGGCTCGAGCGTCGTCTGCCCGATCGTACGCTCTCCGCTCGGAATCACTCCGCCGGGAGGAGGAGAAGCCAGCGCCTGTGAGATCGAGGCCGTGGCAATGGGGGGGGTCGGCATGCTGTGGTCGCTGCAACCGAACAGCGCAGCGCCTGCGAGTACGCACGGCAAGAGCATGAGTCGCTTCACGGTGTCCTCCTGTGGCTATGCGGCGCCGGGGGGGATGTTTCACTCTGAGCATGATGCGTCATGTGATGGCGCGCAATAGGCCGTTAGAGCGCGTTCGCCAGCGACTGTTGCACGTGGGCCACACATGCGAGCCCATTCGATTTGCGGAGTCGGCAAGCGGCGCGCCGCTGCGCAAGTCGGGCATGCCCCGGACGGGGAACTGCCGACTGGCGACGGACGAAGCGGAAGGCATAGTGAGAATGCTGCGTCAGTGCACCAGCCACACCGATACCTTCACCCCCAGGAGGTCGGTCATGCCGTCGACGAAAGGCACGTTGTTCTGGGCGCCGCGCGTCCTGACGATCCTGTTCGCCTGTTTCATCAGCATCTTCGCGCTCGACGTCTTCTCGGGAACGCGCGGTCTGGCGGAAACGATCATCGCGCTGCTCATCCACCTGATCCCGACGGCGCTCGTGATCGTGCTGCTCATCCTGGCCTGGCGCTGGGAGCTGCTCGGGACGTTCGCGTTCACGGCGCTCGCCGTCGCCTACGTCGTGATGACGTGGGGACGATTCCCGGTGGTGACGTACCTGGCGATCAGCGGTCCGCTGCTGCTCATCGCGTTGCTGTTCTTCGTGTCCTGGCGCTGGGGAACACCGGAACCGTCCTGACCACCGGCGCGCGGCGTTGCGCCGCGCAGCTCCGTACGGGACGCGCCGATCAGCGCACGATCACGGTGCCGAGCATGCCGTCCAGTTCGTGCGGCTGGCAGAAGTAGTGATAGACGCCGGGCACGCGGAAGGTGTGCTCGAACACGGCGCCGGGCGCCAGATCCCCGGAGTCGAACGGCGCCGCCCCGGCGGGGAGCCGTGCGTCCCGGGCGTGCTTCGCCAGCCGCGGATCGTCGGTCACGGTGTGGTCGATCTGCGACCCGTTGATCCAGAGCACCATCTGTCCGGCGTCGATGCGGACGGTATCCGGCACGTACGTCGCGAGGTTCGTCAGATGCACCTCCGCGCCGATCGGCCCGCGCGGTCCCGGCTCGGCGGATGGGGTCGCCGCTGTCGGGCGTTCGCGGTGCCCGAAGTACCGCGACAGGACGATCGGGATCGTGAACTCGAACCCCCAGCGCCGTCCCTGCGGGACGCCATAGGACGCGCCTTCCAACGTCGTCGTATTGGCGTTCGACACGTTGATGGACAGTGTGTGTGGTGTGTACGGAATGGCGAGCTGCAGGCCTGCGCTCCACGCGATCTCCTCGTTCGCGTGCCGGTGGACGAGGGTGGTGGCGTCGCCGGCGAGCGCGACGAAGCGGTTGAGTCGCAGGGTGAATCCGCCGCCGAGTGCCGCGCGCGCCGTCCGGTCGCGGAACGCGCTGAACGCCCGGCCGACGCCGAGCACGCGGAGGGGACCGAGGCGTCGCGCCAGCGTCACCTCGCCGTCCCAGCTGCGCGCCGCATCGTTGTAGCCGCCGTGCAGGGCGACGTCGGCCGGCGCACCGCCGGCCTGCATCAGGGGCTCCCACCGCGCGAAGTACTCGAACTCGTTCGGGCGGCCGCTCACCAGTAGCGAGTTCGTGGCGTACCGGAAGCCGACCATCATCCGGCCGGGCAGCGACTCTCCGAGCAGGAACGTCGGCGAGTTGACGACCTTGTTCGCCGAGCCGCCGACGGTCTTGAACCGATGGTCCAGATCGAAGTACAGCGTGCCGGGGTCACCCGTCCAGGTGCCGGCCAGGTCGGGCGGGTGATCGAGCACGGACTGCGCCCGAACCGCCACCGGCACGATCCCGGCCGCGAGCACGAGGGCCAGTGACGCGGCGACGCCGCGCCTGCGCATGACGGTTACTTCACGACGAGAATGCCGTACATGCCTGCGCCGGGCGATCCGTGGTAGAGGCAGTGATACGGAAAGACGCCGGCCGTGCTGAACGTCCGCTTGTACGTCTGGCCGGCCGTGATGTTGCCGCTGTTGAACACGCCCGAATCCGAAGTCACCGTGTGCGTGATGGCGTCGGTATTCGCCCACGAGACGGTGGACCCGACGGCCACCGTGTCGAACTGCGGATGGTAGGCGATGTTCTTGATCACGATGCTCGTGGTGTTCGCCGAGCCGGTGGTCCCGCCGGTCGAGCCGGGGCCGGTGGAGTAGGCGTTGCTGGCGCCGCCTCCACCGCAGGCGTAGAGGCCGGCGAGGAGCAGGGTGACGGGCAGGGCGAGCAGGGTGCGGGCGCGGGGGGTGGGGCGGTGGGCGAGATGCATGGCGCAATCCTCCGAGCAGTGGGCTGGGAGGTGACCCGATAGGACTCTAAGCCCCGCCGGCCGTCAGAGGTTCCCCGACACCCTGGGGGTCGGGGGATTCCGGGATACGGCCGCGGCCCGTCTACCCGCGGAACGGCCCGCGGTGCGGGGGCGGTGCGCAGGGCGGGATGCGGTACTTCGCGGCGTCGGCCGAGAGGGCGGCCACCACCCGCCCATCGACCAGGAGGGCAGCCCGCAGGGCCGGGCTTGCGGCCACGGGCCCGCGATACACCGGCGAGGCGGGCCCGGGCTCGCTGCCGTCGGTCGTGTACCGAACCTCGTGGCGTGGGGCGCGTCCGTCGGTCGCGACGGCCGCGTCGAGGATGCGCGCTTCGGTGCCCGCCGGAACGATCGCCAGGGCATGGACCGAGACCGGCCGGGACGACGGCTCGGTCTGCACGAGGATCGAGGAGATGCCGGCATCGGTGGCCAGCGGATTGCGCCCCACCAGCGCGCCGCCGCCGACGGTTCCGTAGGCGACGTTTTCCCAGGCGTCGGCCAGGACCGTGCCGTTGGCATCGAAGAGCGAGGCATGGCAGAAGAGCACGTCCTTGTGCGCGTGGTCGAGCCGGCGCCCCGAGTAGTCGAGGTCGAGCACGAGCCGCTCGGCGGGCTCTGCCGTGCGCACGGCGTGGCGGGCCGAGATCCGGCCGTGGACGTAGCCCACCGCTTCCAGCGTTCCGGGCTCGAAGGTGGCCACGTGGAACGTGAAGGGCGGGTGGGTGAGGTGCGTGCTCATGCGATCGCGATCGGGGCCGATGCGCCCCAGCGGACGGCCGTTGAGCGAGAGCGCCACCTCGTCGCAGTTGCTGAAGACGCGCACGGCGGTCGCCGACGACGGACTCCAATCGCTGGCGATGAACACCATCGGTCCCCAGGCGGCCGCGGACAACTGCTCGGCGGCCCCGCGCTGACTCCGGAAGAAGTGGTACGAGAACTTGGGGAGCCGGAAGATGTCCATGCATCCCGACGACTCGATGTCCGGCGCGTAGCCGCGGTTGTAGTCGTACATCACCCACAACCCGTCGGCGAAGGCGATGGTCGACCGGTTGTCGTTGTGCGCTTCCTGGAAGTTCGTGGCCTGCTGGAGCAGGGCGCGTTCCCCCTGCCACCGGAGCTGCCGGCTGTTGCTCTCGGCGGGGGTGAGATTCTGCCACTGCTCCTGGTGCAGGCCGGCGTTCATGGCGTAGTACTCCCAGTCACCGTACTCGCTGACCAGGCACGGGTGGTCCTTCACGCGGTGGCAGCCGCCGGCCTGCCGCGACTGGATGAACACCTGGTAGGCGGGAAGCCACCCTGCCGCATAGCACTGGTCGCCGGGATACTCCTCGTGCGCGATGGCCTGCGCCCGCGCCACGAACTCCGGAGGCATCGGGGACTCGTTCAGCGAGACCTCCCACAGCGCGACGCACGCATGGTTGCGATCGCGGCGGATGAGATCGCGGCAGTTCTGGTACTGCAGGTCGACGAACCTCGGATCGGGGTTGTAGTACTGCCAGCCGGGAAGGCAGTCCATCACGGCGAGCCCCAGCTCGTCGCACGCGTCCATGAACGCCGGCGCATGCGCGTAGTGGGAGAGCCGGACGAAGTCGAAGCCGGCATCCTTGATCTTGCGCGCGTCGCGGTACTGGGCGGCATCGGAGAGGGCGTAGCCGACGTACGGATACTCCTGGTGCCGGTTGGTGCCGCGCAGGAACTGCTGCTCGCCGTTGATCCAGCATCCCTGCGCGGAGATCGTGAATCGCCGGATGCCCACGCGGACGGCTTCGGCGTCGACGACGTCGTCCCCGACGAGGATCTCGCACGACAGCACGTACAGGTGCGGTGTGGCGGTGCTCCAGAGCTGCGGCGACCGCACCTCGAGGTCCTGTTCGACGGCCAGGTCGTGGCCGGCGGCGAGATCGGCGGGGCGCGACGTCGCGGTGGCGGCGACGGTCCCGTCGGCGGCGTGGAGCGTAGCCCGTACCCGGAAGGTGCGGGCGCCGCCGTGCGCGTTCTGCACGTGCGTCTGCACGTGCACCGTCGCCATCTCCGCCGACACGCGGGGGTAGGTGACGAACACTCCGCCGCTCGCGGGCCGGTCCGCGTGAATGGCGTCGGTGATGTGCAGCCGGTCCTTGCGGGTCAGGTACACGGGGCGGTACAGGCCGCCGTACATGTTGAAGTCGAGGAGGGCCAGTGGCTTCGGCCCCGTGATCGGGTTGTCGCGGTTGTCGAGCTGCACGGCGAGCACGTGGTCGCGCCCGGGCTGCAGCCGGTCGCTGAGATCGAGCACGAACGGCAGGTAGCCGCCCAGGTGGCCGCCGACGTGCGCCCCGTCGAGCCACACCTGGGCCACGTTCATGGCCCCTTCGAACCGGAGGAGCACCGTGCCGCCTGCTTCGCCGGGTGCCAGGCGAAGCGTTCGCCGGTACCAGCACAGGCCCTGCCACTGGGCGGTGGGCGAGCCCGCCGCCCCCGTCACGAGGTGCTCGACGTGCGCGGTGTGGGGCAGGGTAGCCGCCTCCCACGCCGTGTCGTCGAACCCGGGTGCCGAGGCGCCCTCCGGATCACCGAGGAAGAATTTCCAGCCGGTGTCGAGCCGTGAGACGGTGCGTCCTCCGGCCGCCGCTCCGCTCCACCGCTGCGGCCAGTGGGGCCTGCCGAACGCGGCGGCCACCCCGGCTGCCGTCACGCCTGCTACGAAATCACGGCGTTTCATCGTGCGGCCGGGATGGAGGGCAGAGGATGGCCCTGCAGGACCGTCACGTCGATCGTCCCGGCGTGCAGCCCCTCGGCGGTTGCCGTCACGCGAAGCGTCCCCGGACGCGCGGCGCGCAGTATCGCGAACCCGCGTCCGTTGAACGCGTGGCGATGGTCGGACCGATACGGAGCGTGGTCGGTCAGGTCGCCGTTGTCGAGTGCGACGATGCTGCCGCCGCGGACGGTGACGTGCACCAGATTCGCGGCGTTCGGCACGACGGTCCCGGCCGAATCCACGATGGCGAAGGTCAGTTGGGCGACGGCCCCGGGCGCGTCGGTGATCGTGTCGCGGTAGGCCGCCAGCCGGATGGCGGCCGGTGGGCCGGCCGTTCGTACGGTGTCGGCGCAGGCGACGTGCCCGTAGCGGTCGCGGCCGATCGCCACGAGCGTCCCCGGCTGGTAGGGCACGTCCCAGCTCAGGTGCAGGTCGTTCGTCGTGGCGTCCACGCGCGGCAGCGCGTAGTGGTTCCAGCTCCCCGACGTCCCCTGCGCCGGAAACTCGAGGGCCTTCGTGCCCAGGGATCGTCCGTTGAGGAACAGCTCCACCGAATTGCAATTGGTGTAGGCGAGCACGGGGATGACCTGTCCCTCGCGGCCCGGCCAGTTCCAGGTCGGGAAGAGGTGGAGCACGTGCCGCCGGGTCCACCAGCTCTGGTAGAAGTAGTAGGAGTCCTTCGGGTGGCCGGTGATGTCGAGCGCGCCGGTGCCGGCTCCCTTGCCGGGCCAGAACGTCTCCCCCAGGTAGTCGATCCCGGTCCACATGAAGTCGCCGGCGAAGTAGTCGTGGGTATCGACCCACTTCAGCAGGCGCTCGGCGCGGATCATCCCCGTGGTGTAGTTCGGGTGGACGACCGTGCTGTCATGGCCGAGGGAGTAGCGTCCGCCGAAGGGATTGCGCACCGGGGCACTCTCGGTGCCGACCATCTTCCAGTCGGGGTGGGCCAGGCGGTCCTGCTCGGCGAACAGCTCGCGGCGCTCGTGCCACCGGTCCACGTAGTTGTAGCCCACCACGTCCTCGGCATCGAGGAAGGCGACGCTCGCGCGGTGGCCGTCGGCAGCGATCTCGTCGTTGCCGGTGGTCACGGGCCGTGTGGGATCCTCGCGGTGGATAATGTCGAGCAGCCGCTTCAGGATCCGGACGCCGTCCGGCGCGCTCTGCTCGCCGACCTCGTTGCCGGCGCTCCAGATCACGATCGACGGGTGGTCCCGGTCGCGATCGATGAAATCCGTGAGGTCGCGGCCCGACCATTCGGTGAAGTACTGGTGGTAGCCGTACGGCACCTTGGCGATGGTCCACTCATCGAAGGCCTCGGCCATGACGAGGAAGCCCATGCGGTCGCAGAGGTCGAGGAACGCGCGCGACGGCGGATTGTGCGCGGTGCGGATGGCATTCGCGCCCATGGTCTTGAGCCGGGCCAGGCGGCGTGCCCAGACGGCATTCGGCACGGCGGCGCCAACGGCCCCGGCGTTCTCGTGCAGCGCCACTCCGTGCAGTTTCACGGGACGCCCGTTGAGGAGGAAGCCACGGTCCTTGTCCCACCGGATCGTGCGGATGCCGAACGGCGTCGAGGTCGTATCCACAATTCGCGTGCCCTCGAGCAGCTCGGACCGCAGCGTGTACATGTGCGGTGTGTCCACGGACCAGACCTGCGGGGAATCGACGCGGAGCCGCTGGTCGAGCTGCAGCGTGTCACCGCCGCGGAGCGCGAAGGGGGCGTCGGCGTGCGCGACCTCGCGGCCGGCGCTGTCGACGACCACGGTACGGAGCACGCCGCGGCGCGGGGTCGCGTGGTCGTTCTCGACGCGCGTCCGCACCTGCACGTCCGCGGAGGCGGAATCGACGTACGGCGTGGTGACGTACACGCCCCAGTGGCCGATGTGCAGCGAGTCGACCAGCGTCAGCCAGACGTGCCGGTAGATCCCACTGCCGGTATACCACCGCGAGTTGGGCTGGTGCGAGTTGTCGACGCGCACCGCGACGACGTTGATGCCCGGCACGAGATGCGACGTGATGTCGTACACGAAGGCGCTGTATCCGTAGGGGCGGCGCCCGAGATGGAAGCCGTTGATCCAGACGTCACTGTCCATGTACACGCCGTCGAACTGGAGCCACGCTTCGCGGCCGCGCGCTCCGGCCGGCAGGCGGAATGCCTTGCGGTACCAGCCGATGCCCGTCGGGAAGTAGCCTTCCCGGCCGCCGCCCGGCGCGTCGCGCTCCGGCACGCCCTCGATGCTCCAGTCGTGCGGCAGGTCGAGACGACGCCAGCGGCGATCGTCGAACCCGGGGCGCTGGGCGCCGGCGGGATCGCCGAGCGTGAACCGCCATCCGGGGTCCATGGAGTACCGCGCGCGGGGGGTGCCGGCCGGCGGTGCGGACGGCGGGACGGCTGCCGTGAGTACGACCGGCAGCGTGAGCGCGACGAGCGTTCGGAGAATGTGAGAGCGCATGGAACGGTTTCCGGTCTGAAGGAACGACGCGGGGGGATTACGAGACAGTCAATAACCCTCGCCCTCGCGCGCCGCCACCGCCTTGCCGCGGTGCAGCCGGAACAGGATGACGAAGTACGCGATCGCGATCGGGAATCCCACCACCCACCAGCCGAGCGCCGTGCGCAGGCCTGCGAGCGTGTTCCCGGAGTCGGTGACGGTGATCGAGAGCGCCGGATCGGGCACGGCCCGCAGGATCACCGGGAAGAGGCAGGCCGCGGTGGCCACGAGCATGCCCGTGAGCCAGGCCGACGATCCGATGAACGCCAGCAGGCCGCGGTCGCTCTGCAGCCCGACGAACACGGCGACGAGCCCCGCGATCGCCGCCAGCACGCCGAGCATCGCGAAGATACGGTGGGGCAGCGCCGGCAGCAGGGTCGGGTTCACCACGTTGGTGGCGATCGTGACCAGGGGCCACAGCACGGCCAGGCCGACGAAGACCCACCGGGCCAGCGCCCGGGTGCGATCGTGCACCGGACCGTCCGTCCGCCACGTGAGGAACACGCTGCCGTGCCCGACCAGGGCGACGAGGGCGAAGACGCCGGTCAGCACGGTGTACCAGTCCAGGATGCCGACGGGGGGGGTGGTGCTGAAGTTCGTGAACAGCGTGAGGGCGAACCACCCATTCGCGCCGAGCGGGAGGCCGCGAATGACGTTGCCGATGGCGGCGCCCCAGAGGATCGCCAGGAGCACGCTGGCCGCCGCGAACACCGTGTCCCAGAAGCTCCGCCAGATCGCGTCGGAAAGGTGACTCCGGAACTCGATGGCGATCGCCCGCAGGATCAGCGTCCAGATGACGAGGAAGATGGCGATGTAGAAGCCGGAGACTCCGACCGCGAGGACGCGCGGAAAGCCCACGAACAGCGCGCCACCCGCGGCGAGCAGCCACACCTCGTTCGCGTCCCAGAACGGGCCCACGGCGCCCAGCACCTGGCGTCGCTCGTCACCGGTGCGGGCGACCAGGAGGTGCACCGCGCCGGCGCCGAGATCGTAGCCGTCGAGCACCACGTACGCGGTGAACATCACCGCGACGATGCCGAACCAGATCTCATACATGGGACACCTCCGCCAGCGGATGCGGGCCGATCGTGATCTCGCGCAGGGTCAGGAAGACGAACAGCAGGCCCAGGGCCAGATAGAGGCCCGCGAATCCGATGGTCGTGAAGAGCACGGTGCCGGAGTGCACCAGGGGACTCGCCCCGGCGTCCGTTCGGTACAGGCCGTACACCAGCCACGGCTGGCGTCCCAGCTCGGCGGTGAGCCAGCCGGCGGTGTTGGCGATGTAGGGAAAGGGCCAGGCGAGCATCAGTGCCCACAGCATCGGGCGCGAGGTGTCGAGCCGTTTCCGCGCCATGCGCAGCGCCGACGCGGCCATGAGCAGGACGAACAGCGTCCCGAGCCCGGCCATGATGTGGAACGCGTAGTACAGCAGCTCGATGTTGTCCGGCCACTGGCTGGTGGGGAAGGCATCGAGCCCCGGGACGTTGCTGTGCCACGTGCCGAACGCCAGCACGCTGAGAATCCCGCGCACCTCGACGGGATTGTCCATGCGCTGCTCGGGCACGTCGGGCTGGCCGATGAGCGTGATCGCCGCGTACGGACCGCTCTTGAACCGGCCCTCCATGGCCGCGAGGGACACGGGCTGCCACCGGGCCACGTCCTTCGCCTGGCGGTCGCCGGTGGGGAAGGCGACGAGCAGGCTCGCGATGAGCCCGCTCAGCACGCCGATCTTGAGGAAGTCGTGCGCCGACGCCCGGTGCTCGCCGCGGAGCGCATAGTACGCGCCGACCGCCGCCACCACGAATGCGGCCGTGACGACGCTCGCGATCATCGTGTGCGCGAACTCGATCAGCCCCCACGGATTCAGCAGGAAGCGCCAGAACCCGGCGATCTGGAGCGTGCCGTTCTGCGCCAGGCGATCGCCCACGGGATGCTGCATGAAGGCGTTCGTGGCGACGATGAAGAAGCCGGACAGCCAGCTGCCGCCGAACAGCGCGAGGGCGGCCAGCCAGTGGCCGATCCGTCCCACCCGCCGCTCGCCCCAGACGAGGAGGGCGAGGAAGCTCGACTCCAGGAAGAAGGCGAACAGGCCTTCCATGCCGAGCGTGTTGCCGATGACGCTCCCGGCGTAGCCCGAGAAGGCGCCCCAGTTGGTGCCGAACTGGAATTCCATCGGAATGCCGGTCACGACCCCGATGGCGAAGTTGATACCGAAGATGCGGATCCAGAACCGCGCGGCGTCGTTCCAGTGTTCGCCGCCCGGCCGGAGGCCCAGCGTCTTCATCACGAGGATGAGGAGCGCCAGGCCCATCGTCAGCTGCGGAAAGAGATAGTGAAAGGTGGCGGTGAAGGCGAACTGGAATCGATTCCAGAACACGGGATCCATGGGGCCCTCCGCACCGATGAGCATGAAGACACCGACGATGTCGAAATATCACGGCGCGGCGGAGGTGCGGCAATGCGCGAGACACATGTGGGCGGCCGCCTCGCGACCGCCCACACGTTGTCAATCGGGGACCCTGCTCAACGTTCGTCGGCGCTCGCCCCCGCTTTCGCGGTCACGGCGCGCAGGTGCGCCTCGCCTGCCTCGGCCTCGTGTCGGAGCTGCTCGAACACGGCCTCCTGAGCCGCGGTCGGTGCGGCGTACGCCAGGTCGATGTCGGCTGCCAGGTAGGCCAGGTGGCTGCGGAGCTTCGTCTCATGCAGCAGGCTGCCCTCGCTCGAGTGCAGATCGAGCTGCACGAGCGAGTCGATCGCGTCCGCGACCGCCGCGCGGCGCGAGCCGCCGGCCGGCAGCCGGTCGCGCACGTCGAGCGCGGCGTTGATCGCCCGGTCGAGCGAATCGAGCGTCGCATGGATC
>JBJKRG010000013.1:0-3260 GCA_046704805.1 Gemmatimonadaceae bacterium | reverse complement strand
GATCCGCGTCTCGCGCCAGGCGCGGGCGGCGGCCGCGGCGCGCGCCAGACGGGCCTCCACCTCGGCCGGCGAATGCGCCGCGAACGAGCGTACGCGCTCGCCGGTGGCCGGGTTGATCGTCTCGATTGGCATGGCGTTCCCTCCCGCAGATCAGGCGCCCGACGGCTCGTCGGATCCCCACCGTGTCTCGTCGTCGCCGCCGATCCATCGGCGCCACCAGGGGGCGCGCCGCTCGCGGTGCGCCACGGCACGCACCGCTTCCCGCCAGGCGCGCCGCATCACGGCGGCGTCCTGGAACCGGCGCTCGACGCTGGGATCGAGGCCCCGGCGCAGCCACTCGGCGATCTCCTCCGGAAATTCCGACAGGTCCGGCTGGCCCGCCAGCGCGCGCGCGAGAATCGACGGCACGTCGGTCTCGCCGTACGGCGGCTGGCCCGACAGGGCAAAGTACACGATCGCGGCCAGCGAGAAGCAGTCGGCGGCGGTGTCCTGCGGCTCGCCGAGGAGCTGCTCCGGTGGCGCGAAGGCCGGCGTGCCCCCGGCGTCGGCGGGATCCTGTCCCCAGATGTTCGCGATGCCGAAGTCGGCGATGCGCCAGCGCCGGTAGCGGTCGATGACGATGTTCTCCGGCTTCAGGTCGCGGTGCACGACGCCGATCGCGTGCGCGGCGGCGAGTCCGTCGAGCACGACGTCCACACGCGGCGCGATCTCCGCCAGCGGGCGAGGGCCCGCCCGCTGCACCAACTCGGCCACCGACCCGCCTTCGGCGAGCTCCATCGTGTACCAGCTCACGCTGCCCCGCGAGTCGAAGTCGTAGATCGGCACGATCGCCGGGTGGGCGAGCTGCGCCGCCAACTGCGCTTCGCGTCGGAACCGGCCCACGGCGGCGTCATCGCGAGCGATGTGCGGGTGCAGGAGCTTGAGCGCTACCTCGCGACCGAGCGACAGGTCCCGCACGCGCCACACGGAGCCGAACGAGCCGGAGCCGAGCGGCGCCAGCACGTCGTAGTCGTCGCCGAGCGCCCAGCGCAGTCTGGCCTCTTCCGATTCCTCCGGTGCTTCGGTCTCCTCGCTCCCGATGAGGAGCATCGTGCGGCTGCCCACGACGCGGTCGACGGCCCGCAGCATTGCGGCGACACTCGGGAAGCGGTCGTCCGGCCGCGCACGCAGTGCGCGGTCGAGCACCGAGGCCACCGAGCGCGGGCAGTCGGGACGCACGAGCGTGATCGGTGGCGCATCGTGCGGTGGGGGCACCTCCCCGGTGAGCGAGAAGAAGCAGAGCGCGGCCAGCTGCCACTGATCGGAGTGGGGCGTCGGCGCCCACCGGCCGCCGCTCCATTCAGCGGGCGACGCCATCCACGACGGGTCGGGTGAGAGTCCGTCCGGAATCTCCTCAGGGGCGAGCGCCCATTCCCAGCCGAGCATCCAGACCCGTCCCATCGGCGCCGCCCAGATGGTTTCGGGGGAGATCGCCCCGTGCGTGGATCCGGCATCGTGGAGATAACTCACGGCCGATCCCACCTCACGCAACACGCGCAGCATGCCCGGCACGTCGTCGGCACCGGCCCGGCGCACCCGGGCCCCGACGGTTTCGCCGGCGATCCACCGGCGCAGATACCCCGGCCCGTGGCGCGCCGAGCCGTACGTCGCCCAGTAGTGGTACGTGGTCGGAATCGCGGGATGGTTCCGGTGCGCGAGGCGGCGTGCCTCGGCCCCCAGCCACGTCTCGTGCGCGGGGTCCGGAACGCTCACGAGCGACAACGACCGGCCGAGGGCGTCCACCAACTCCTGGTAGTGGCGGTACCCGAACCGGAGTCCCTCGGGGCCCCACGCCCAGTCCGGCGGCAGCTCCCACGTCGCCAGGTGCGGTGGCAGCTGGCGCGTGACGACGTAGGGCTCCGGGGAGGCGGCGCTGGTCACCGGCGGCAGCGCCTACTTCCGCGATTCGGAGAGGATCTCCTGGGCGGTGGCCGTGAGGTCGGCGAGCGTGACGGCGTCGGGGCGAACGGTGACGTCGACCAGCTCGACTTCGTGCTGCCGGCCATCGCGGCGGCGGGGCGACCGTGCCGACGGAACGTGCAGCGTCACTGCGAGGACGCGCCAGCAGGTGCTGGGGCCGACGAGCGTGCCTTCCGCGTCGAGCGTGTCGAGCTGCATCGTCTCCCCGCAAGCGGGAACCACGGTGCTCAGGCATTCGGCCAGCACCTGCTCCGGCCGATCGTGTCGGACCACGCGCAAGGTGAACATCGAGCAGCTCCGGAGGTAGCAGGGGGCGGGACGTTGCGGGCGTCGGCGCTTCGAAAAGCTATCGGGAGGGCGGAACGGGCACTAGTCTATGGAAGAACGGTCCCCCGACCCGTGAAACCGCCGCCTGCACCCTGCGTAGGGACTACCAGCAATGCAACCGGGGAGGCCCCCGTGCTTCACTTCATTGGATTCGCGGCTACCGTGGCCGCCACGGTGTTCGGATACCTCGCCGCCCACCGCTTCGTGGCGGAGAAGCTGCGGTACGTGGACGGGATTCACACGATCAAGGCCCCACTCATCGCGGGCGTGGGCGCGGCGCTGATCGCCGCCCCGATCGTGTGGTTGCTGCCGGTGGTCGGCGCCAGCACGGCGGTGCTGTTCGGCGCCGGCGTCGCCTTCGGTGTGGCGAGCGGTTCGCGCGAGATTCGCAAGCGGCTGAAAGCCGGCTGATCCGTCCGCGGCTCCCGGGCCGGCGTTCCCCGCCGGCCCGCATTCGTTCGACCCTCCGTGCGTCGAACCGGTGCCGGCCCCCCGCGCGCATACGGGATCTTCCATCCCATGCTCGCCGCCATCGGCTCGGCCGCCGTGCTCGGCATCGAGGCGTATGACGTCACCGTCGAGGTGGACGTCTCGCCCGGGCTGCCGCAGTGGAGCATCGTCGGGCTCGCCTCCAGCTCCGTGAAGGAAAGCCGCGAGCGCGTCATCGCGGCGCTCGCGAATTCGGGACTCGTCCTGCCGCCGCGCCGGATCACCGTGGGTCTCTCCCCCGCCGACGTGCACAAGACCGGTTCCGCCTTCGACCTCCCGATCGCCGTCGGCCTGCTGGCCGCGCTCGGCGTCGTCCCCGACACGGTGGCCGCCCGGGTGTCCGTGCTGGGCGAGCTGGGGCTCGACGGCAGCGTGCGCGCGGTGCGCGGCGTGCTGCCGGTGGCCCGGCGCATGGCAGGCGCGGGTGGGGGACGCACGCTGGTGCTGCCGCGCGGCAATGCCGGAGAGGCCGCACTCGTGAACGG
>JBJKRG010000012.1:0-7621 GCA_046704805.1 Gemmatimonadaceae bacterium | reverse complement strand
CTTCGGCCGTCACCATGTTCCGCAGATCCGACTTCATCGCGGTGATGTAGGCCTTGTCCTTCGTGTTGGCGAACTTCGGAATCGCGATCGCCGCCAGGATGCCGATGATCACGACCACGATCAGCAGTTCGATCAGGGTGAAGCCTTCGCGCTTTCTCAACATGGTGCCTTCCCGTGTAGATGGAGGATGGGACAGTGGGGTTCGACCTCGTCGCCGGCCCTCAGGGTGCATGGGGGGTGCCATTCGAGGCCATGATCCCAACTGTCGCTGCCACAACGGGTTGGCAAAGATGTTAAGGTCGTACAAACGCCCGCCGTCTTGTGTTGTGCACGAAGCGTGGCGATCTGCGTGGCCCGGGGAACGGCATCGGCCGGCGCTGAAACGCCGGCCCGGCTGGCCTCCGGCGCGCGGGAATTAAGAAAGTGTCAAGCGCCCGGCCACGACTTCGGCGATGTCGACGACGTTTACGCTCGCCTCCCGGGACTTCACGCTGTCGTTCATCATCGTCATGCAGAACGGGCAGGCCACGGCGATCGTATCGGCCCCCGTCCGGAGCAGCTCCTCGGTGCGCTCGGCGTTGATCCGCTTGCCGGTCCGCTCCTCCAGGAACATCCGGCCGCCGCCCGCGCCGCAGCAGAGGCCGCGGTCGCGGTGCCGTTCCGGCTCGACGAGCTTCACGATGGGCAGCGCCCGCCGGATCGTCTCGCGGGGCGCGTCGTACACGTCGTTGTACCGGCCCAGATAGCAGGAGTCGTGATAGGCCACCGTCAGCGCCTTCCCGTCCTCGGTGGCGAGCGGCACGCGGTTCTCCTGTAGCAGACGCTCGATGAACGTGGAGTGGTGAATCACCTCGTACATCCCGCCGAGCTGCGGAAATTCGTTCCCGAGCTGGTGGAAGCAGTGCGGACAGGCGGTGACGATGGTGCGCACCTCGTACCGGTCGAGCGTCTCGATGGCGTTCTTCGCCAGCATCTGGTAGAGGTATTCGTTGCCCAGCCGGCGGGCCGGGTCGCCATTGCAGCTCTCCTCCTGGCCCAGAATGGCGAAGTCGATGTCGCACGCCTTGAGGATGCGGGCGAAGGCGACGGCGGTCTTCTTCGCCCGGTCGTCGAACGATCCCATGCACCCCACCCAGTACAGCACCTGCGGCCGGTGGCCGCGCGCGAACGCCTCGGCCATCGTCGGGATGTCGAGCCCCTCGGCCCACTGGGCGCGGTCGGCGGGGTTGAACGCCCAGGGGGAGCCGTTGCGCTCCATGGATTCGAACGCGGGCTGGATCTCCTCGGGGAAGCGCGACTCGGTGAGCACCAGGTAGCGGCGCAGCTCGTTGATGATGTCGAGCTGGTCGATGGTCACGGGGCACTCCTGCACGCAGGCCCGGCAGCTCGTGCACGCCCACAGCTCCTCCTCGGTGATGTAGTCGTCGAGGAGCTGCGGCGGCCGTGCGTCGCCCGCCGCCCCGTTGCCGGCCGGCGTTTCCGTCTCGCGCAGCAGGGGCAATCCCCCCACGGAGGCCATCAGCCGCTGGCGCGTGTTGATGACGATCTTGCGCGGACTCAGCGGCTTCCCGGTGATGTTGGCCGGGCAGGCGGCGGTACACCGCCCGCACTCGGTGCACGAGTAGCCGTCGAGCAGGTTCTTCCAGGTGAGCTGGGCCACGTCGGCGGCCCCGAACTGCTCCACGTCGGCCTCGAGGTCCATGTACCGCATCACGCCCTTCTGGCCGGGCCCGCTGGTGTTCGAGAAGAACACGTTGAACAGCGACGTCACCACGTGCAGGTGCTTCGAGTACGGCAGGTAATTGAGGAAGAAGAGCACGAGCATCACGTGGGCCCACCAGCACACGTGCGCGATCGCCGCCGCGGTCGTGGTCGGCACGCCGGCGAACAGGGCCGCCAGGGCCCGCGACACCACCTTCTCCGGCCCCAGCGCCGCCGGATCCGCGACGCCCGTGAACGCGAACATGGCCAGCAGCGTGACCATGAGCACGCCGATCAGGCCGAGAATGAAGTAGGCGTCGCCGTGATGCGTGTGATCGCCCTCCAGCCGGCGGGGGTGCAGCACCAGGCGCCGGTAGAAGGCGAACACCACGGCCGCGAGCACGATCAGCGCGAAGGCGTCCTGCGAGAACGAATAGAAGAGATAGAACGCGTGCGGGAGGAAGTGCTCGTACGAGAACCCCGGCACGATGCCCTGCACGATCAGCTCCGCCGTGCCGGTCGTGAGCACGAGGAAGCCCCAGAAGATCCCCGCATGCATGGGGCCGGCGACGGGATCGCGCAGGATCTTCGCCTGGGCGATCGCGATGCGCAGCACGTTCCACGCCCGCTGCCACGGGTGGTCCAGCCGCCCCTCCGGCCGGCCGATGCGCAGGTAGCGGATTAGGCGCTGCACGTTCAGCGAGAAGAATCCCGCCGCGATGACCAGGAGGAAGACGAAGATCACGCGTTCCGCGGACATAGGCCACTCTCCACCAGGCGTATGGATACGAAAGCCCGCGGGGAAGCTAGTCCGCCGCGGGCTTCGATTACAAGAACGATTCCCTCGCGATCAGTGGGCCTGCTTGGCGGCGCGCACGGCGGCCGTGAGCACCGGGACGATCTCCAGCGCGTCCCCCACGATCCCGTAGTCCGCCACCTTGAAGATCGGCGCCTCGGGATCCTTGTTGATCGCCACGATCGTCTTCGACGTACGCATGCCGGCCAGGTGCTGGATCGCCCCCGAGATGCCGACGGCCACGTAGAGGTCGGGACTCACCAGCCGGCCGGTCTGCCCGATCTGGTCGCTGTGCGGACGCCACCCGTCGTCGGTCACGGCCCGCGTCGCGCCCACGGCCGCGTTGCCGAAGGCGTCGGCCAGGTCCTCCACGAGCTTGAAGTTCTCGGCCGCCTTGAGGCCGCGCCCACCCGAGATGATCACCGGCGCCTCGCCCAGGTCGAGCTTCGCGCTGCTCCCCTTCACGACCTCCGTGACCTTCACGCGCGACGCGGCCGGATCGCTGGCAGGCGCGACGGTCTCCGCGGCCAGCGGCCGGGCGTTCTCCGCCGGCGTGAACGCTTTCGGCCGCACACTCACCACCACCGGCGTCGGCGCCGCCTTCAACGTGGCGATCAGCTTCGCCGTGTACGTCGGGTGCCGCACCACCACGGCGTCGCCCGACAGCTCCACCGTCAGACTGTCGGAGAGCAGCGGCGCATCGACCTTGGCCGCCACGCGGGGCGCCAGGTCGCGCCCCTGCGCCGAGGCCGTGAGCAGGATCAGCGGGAAGCCCCCCGCATGCGCCGCGATCGTGGCCGACATCGACTCGGGGTCGGCGTTGACGTACGCCGCGTGCTCGCACACCAGCACCTTGTCGGCCCCGTGCTTCGCCAGCGGCGCGACCTTCCCGCTCATGCCCGGCGGGCCGAATACCAGCGCATGCACCTCGCCGCCGCCGTTCGCGTCGGCCAGGGTCCGGGCCGCGGTCACCGCTTCGACCGCCACCGACCGCAGCTCGCCGCCGCGCGTTTCGGCTACTGCCAGAATGTTCGGCATCAGAGCACCTTCGCTTCGGTCTGGAGGAGTCGGACCAGCTCCGGCACCGCGTCGGGACCGGTGCCGAGAATCCGGCCGGGGGGCCGTTCCGCCGGAAGCTCGAGCTTCTCGAGCGTCACGTGGCCCTGCCCGAGCTGCGCGGGCCTCACGTCGAGCGGCTTCTTCTTCGCCGCCATGATCCCCTTGAGCGACGGGTAGCGGGGACGCGCGATCCCCTCGTCGATCGTGACGACGGCGGGGAGCGGGAACTCCAGCAACTCGGCGGCGCCCTCCAGCTCCCGCCGCGCCACGGCCTTGCCGTCGCTGAATTCGAGCTTCGACGCCGCCGTCAGACAGGGCAGTCCCAGCAGCTCAGCGGTCATCGGGCCCGCCCCGCCGATCATCGCATCCAGGGAGTGCTTCCCGAACAGGATCAGGTCGTAGCCGCCGTCCTTCAACTCGGCGGCCAGCGCCTTGGCGGTGGCCAGGGAGTCCGCTGGAACCGCGTCCGCCTTGAGCTGGATCCCCCGCTCGGCGCCCATGCTCAGCGCCTTGCGGATCGTCTCCTGGACCACGTCGGGGCCCAGACAGATGACGGTGGTCTCGCCCGACCCGGCCTTCTCGTTGATCTGCAGGGCGACCTCGACGGCGTACCCGTCGAAGTCGCTCATATCGAACTTGAGTCCGGTTTCGTCGATCGCGACGCCGCTGGCGGCGATCTTGAAGCGCGACTCCATGTCGGGAACGCGCTTGATGCAGACGGCGATTTTCACGGCCCGTCCTCATATGTGAAAAGATTCACATAGAAGATAGCCAAGGCACCGGGTCGGGCAACCCGACCGCGCCGCTCAGCGGCCGCCCGGACGCTTGACGCTCAGCGCGGGACCACTCCGGCCCTTGTCGATGGAGCAGCTGCCCGACGCGCTCGTGACGTTTTCCGTGAAATACACGGTCAGGATCTCCGGATTCACGTCGGCCCACGCGGAGATGGATTCCGGGTAGGGAGCACCGGTCGCGAGGACACTGTCGCCGAGCGTCAGGGTGAGCTGCGACTCGCCCAACGCGTCCGTGGTCGTGTGCACCTGCCCCCAGTAGGGAGTCGGGCCATACTGATAGGTCCACGTGATGGCCACCCCGACGGCAGGGTTGCCGTTGGCGTCGAGCGTCTGAATCACCAGCGGATTCGGAAGCGTGGTGCAGCCGTTACCCGACTGGTTGTTACCCGAAACGATGAGGATCGAGGCCGGAACGACCGGCAGGGCCGTCTCGGCTACGGAGGTGTTCAACTGGCCGATGGACGCCGTGAAATCCTGCACGCCGGGAAGCGTGCCCAGCGTCATGCTCGTGGAGGCCTCGCCCACAGAGTCCGTGACGGCGGACGTGGGGTTCACGGTGGCGCTGAAGGCGTTCGTCGAGAACGTCACCGTCTGGCCCGGCACCGGCTGTCCGAGCGAGTTCAGCACCTGCACCACGAACGGCGCACTCAACACCGTCCCCACCGTGGCGCTCTGCCCGTTGCCGCTCACGGTCTTGATGGCGCCCAGCACGGCAGTGGCGGTGGCGTCGATCGTGACGGACCCGGCGCCAGTGGCCGACGCCGTGAAGGTCTGCGCGCCCGTCACGGGAGCCAGTGTGAGGTCAACGGACACACGTCCGGTCGTGTCGGTCACGGCGGACGCCGGGCTGGCGAAGCCGCCGCTGATTCCGGCGCTGAACTGCACCACGACGCCGGGCACCGGGCCGTCCACCCCGTCGGCCTCGACCACCACCGGCTGGGCCAGGGGCGAGCCGCCCGGGCCCGTCTGGTCATTGCCACTCACGATGGTCAGGTGCGTGGCCACTGGCGCGAGCAGCAGCTGGGTGAAGCCGCTGACGCCACCGGGCGTGGTCGCGACCACGTGCACGCTCCCGCGGCGGCCGATGCCGCTGAACGACCCGCCGGGGGTGATCGAGCCCAGCGCGTTGGCGCCGAGGCTCCAGCTCAGGGGCACGCCGCTGAGCACGTTGGACGAACCGTCGTATACCGTTGCCCGGAACGCCAGCGTGCCGTTGGCGAGGATCGTCGTGTCGGCGGGCAGGACAACCACGCGTGCGGCGTTTGCACCGGGTCCCACGTAGATGACCGACACCGGCTGCGAGGGCGAGCTCGTCTGGCCGGCGTGGGCCGTGATCGTCGTGGTGCCGTGATAGAAGATCGTGCCGTTGCCGATGAGGTCGATGCTCACGGTGAGCACCTCCTCGGCCGTCGTCAGCTGGACGTTCAGCGCGATGGGCAGGGACTGGCTGCCCGCCGGGATGCTGACGGTCGTATCGGCCAGCAGCGTGCTCGAGCCGGGCCCGGTGATCCGGAGGCGTACGTGATCCAGCGTCACGCCGGGGGCCAGATCGGCGGAGACGAATCCCGTGCTCAGGCGTACCGTCGCGCCCGCGGGCGCGTCGGCCGGCCACTCGAGGGAGCAGGCCAGAAGGGCCGCGCCGAGGAAGGTGGCCAAAGCACCGACGGCGATGGCGCGAGCGCGTGCAGGGGCGAGCAACACGTGGGCTCCGGGGATCCAGGGACACCGATACCATCTTCGTACGTCCGGTGACCCCCTGTCAACCACCACCGGCCGGAATGCTCAGTGGAACGCGTTGAGCCCCGTGATTGCCTGGCCGAGCACCAGCGAGTGCACGTCGTGCGTCCCCTCGTACGTGTACACGCTCTCCAGGTTCGCCATGTGCCGCATCGAGGCGTACTCGGCCAGGATGCCGTTGGCCCCCAGCAGGCGCCGCGCCTCGCGGGCGATGTTGGTGGCCACGTTCACGTTGTTCCGCTTGGCCAGCGACACCTGCTGCGGCGTGTACGTGCCCGCGTCCTTGAGGCGTCCCAGATGCAGTGATACGAGCTGCCCCTTCACGATCTCGGTCAGCATCTCCGCCAGCCGCTGCTGCTGGATCTGGAAGCCGGCGATCGGGCGGTCGAACATCACCCGGTTCTTGGCGTACGAGAGGGCTTCCTCATAGCACGCCATCGCGGCTCCCATCGCCCCCCACGAGATGCCGTAGCGTGCCTGCGTGAGACACATGAGCGGACTCTTCAGTCCGTTCGAGCCCGGCAGCCGGGCGTCCGCCGGCAGGTGCACGTCCTGGAAGACCAGCTCGCTGGTGTCGCTCGCGCGCAGGGAGAGCTTCCCCTTCTGGTCCTTCGCGGTGAACCCCGGCGTGCCCTTCGGCACGATGAAGCCGCGGATCGAGCGGTCTTCTTTCTCGCCGTTGGTCTTCGCCCACACGACGGCGATGTTCGCGGTGGATCCGTTGGTGATCCACATCTTGGCGCCGTTGAGCACCCAGGTGCCGTCCGGCTGCTCCCGCGCCATGGTGATCATGCCGCTGGGGTTCGATCCGTAGTCCGGCTCGGTGAGCCCGAAGCAGCCGATGATCTCGCCGGCGGCCATCTTCGGCAGGTACTTCTGCTTCTGCTCCTCGCTGCCGAAGGCGAAGATGGGGTACATGGCCAGCGCGCCCTGCACGGAGGCGAACGACCGCACGCCGGAATCGCCGCGCTCCAACTCCTGCATGATCAGGCCGTAGGCCACGTTGTTGAGCCCGGCGCACCCGTATTCTTCGGGGAGGTTGGCCCCGAAGAACCCCAACTCCCCCATCTCCGGCACCAGCTCCAGGGGAAAGTGCCCGTCGATGTAGTGCTGCCCGATGATCGGCAGCACCTTCTCGTCCACGAACCGGCGTACGCTGTCGCGCACCGCGCGCTCCTCTTCCGAGAGCGCGCTGTCGATGTCGAAGAAGTCGGTCGTCATGGGGGGAGAATCTAGTGCCGGGACGCAGCGGCGGTCCCGCCCCGCACCGCGACGCCGAGCGTCGCCGCCCCCCACGCAAGCACGAACGGAAAGATCAGCTCGACCGCCAGGAGCGCCCACGCCGCTACCGTCAGCGACTGGGCGAGCCCGGCGCCGAAGCGCAGCACCGGCGCCCCGGCCACCGCCGGGCCGACGAGCAGGAGCGCCCACGCCACTGCCGCCGCCACGGCGGCACGCACCGCGACGCGCCGCCCGGCCGGATTGATCAGCCCCCAGAACAGCGCGCCCGCGGGGACGGCCCCCCAACCGAACG
>JBJKRG010000011.1:0-10260 GCA_046704805.1 Gemmatimonadaceae bacterium | reverse complement strand
AGGGGTCCCACGACGCCCGCGTCATCGACGCGATTGCGCCGCAGGGGGACGAGATCGTGTTCCCGAAAACATCGTCTTCCGTATTCATCTCGACCAACATCCATTACGTTCTTGGCAATCTCGGCGTAAAGCATCTGATCGTGAGTGGGCTGCTCACCGATCAGTGCGTCGATTCCACGGTTCGGGATGCGTGCGATTACGGCTATCTGGTCACGCTGGTGACGGATGCGTGCGCGACGCTGACCGCGGAGCGCCATGAGTCCTCGATCACGAACAACCGCGGCTATTGCCGGCAACGCACCACGGATCAGATGATCGAAGAGCTGGCAGCCCTCGAGTGATTCGCGAAATCATTTCGGCGCGAGAATCTGGTCCAGCCGATCCGAGGTGCCCTCAACCCGCGCGAGTTTCGGATCGCGCAGCCCGTTGTGGTAGCGGGGGGCCGGGCTGCCGCCAAGGTCTTGTGTTGCCACATTGCTACCGGGGCACCACAAGAAAACTGGCCGCATCCTAAATCACGATGCGGCCAGCATTTGGAAGTGGGCCTGGGTAGAGTTGAACTACCGACCTCACGCTTATCAGGCGTGCGCTCTAACCACCTGAGCTACAGGCCCTGCAAGAACTCCAAAAAAACTATCGACCGCCGCCGGACCGGTCAACGCAACGGCCGCGCCTCGCTCGCGCGGCCGTTCACGGTTCACGCTGATGTTGCACTCCGTCGCCGAGGCCTTGCTCCTCCACCTCGGCGCGCCCCGGCCGGCGTGGTGACGTCCTACTCGTCGTACCGCCCCGGACGCGTCGGGCGGTCGTCGTCGTCATCCAGCTCGTCGTACTCGTCGTCGAGGTCTACGAGGTCGTCGTCGTAGTCATCGTCCTCGTCTTCATCGTCCTCGTCGTAATCTTCGTCCTTCTCATCCTCGTCGCCCCCTTCCCCGTCCCCGTCGTCCTCCCCGTCCTCCCCGTCCCCGTCCTCATCCTCGTCGTCGAAGTCGTCGTCGTCATCGAACTCGTCCTCATCGTCGAAATCGACGTCGTCCTCGTCGTCTTCCTCGTCTTCGTCCTCGTCCTCGTCCTCATCGAACTCGTCGGGTTCATCGTCCACGTCCCGGGGGCTCAGCGCGAACTTGTCTTCCGACGGACCGAACTCGGCCAGCATTGCTCGACTCTCCATAGGGGTGATGGGGGTGTACCGACGACTCTCCCTGACGTTCCCTGCTCTCTGCCGCCCTGCCCTGCGACCACCCGATCTATACGGACGACGCACGCTCCCGTTTGGCACCGCGCGACAACCGCTTCCGCTCCGACTGGCTCAGGAACCGCTTCCGCAGCCGGATGGATTCCGGCGTCACTTCGATCAGTTCGTCGTCCTCGATATACTCAAGACCGCCTTCCAGGGTCAACTCCCGGGGCGGCTCGAGCATGATGTGGTCGTCCGCCGCCTTGGTCCGCATGTTCGTCAGCTTCTTTTCCTTCGTCGGGTTGACGTCCATGTCGCCCGGACGTGAATTCTCCCCCACGATCATCCCCTCGTACACCAGGTCGCCCGGCTTCACGAACAGCGTCGACCGCTCCTGCAGGTTGGCCAGCGCGAACGCCACGATCGTACCCCCCTCCATCGAGACCAGCGAACCCCGCGTGCGCCCCGCCAGCGGCCCCGCCCACGGCCCGTAGTCCAGGAACCGGTGGTGCATGATCCCCGTTCCCCGGGTGTCCGTGAGGAACTCGCTCCGGAACCCGAACAGCCCCCGCGCCGGGATCCGGTACAACAGCCGCACCAGCCCCTGCCCCGGGTTCTTCATCTCGATCATCTCGGCCCGCCGGGGCCCCAGCTTCTCGATCACGGTGCCCAGGTAGTCCTCCGGCACGTCGATCGCCAACTCCTCATACGGCTCAAGCCGCTGACCGTTGGGACCCTCACGGGTGATCACGCGCGGCCGCGACACCTGGAACTCGTACCCCTCGCGCCGCATCGTCTCCATGAGGATCGACAGGTGCAGCTCCCCGCGCCCCGACACCGTCCACGTATCCGTCGAGTCGGTGTCCTCCACCCGCAGCGCCACGTTGCGCTCCAGCTCCCGGTACAGCCGCTCCCGCACCTGACGCGACGTCACGAACCGCCCTTCACGCCCCGCGAACGGCGAGTTGTTCACCAGAAAGTCCACCGAGATCGTGGGCTCCTCCACCGCGATCCCCGCCAACCGCTCCGGGTGCTCCAGATCCGTCACCGTGAGACCGATCTCCACGCCCTCGAGCCCCGCCAGCGCCACGATCTCTCCCGCCGACGCCTGCGGCACTTCCGCACGGTCCAGGCCTTCGAATGCGAACAATTTCGTCACGCGGGCCTGCTCGGGCGGCCGCTCCGCCTCCAGCGGGAGCAGCATCACCTGGTCGCCCACGTGCACCGTGCCCCGCTCGATCCGCCCGATGCCCAGCCGCCCGAGGTACGGGGAATGGTCGATCGTCGAGATCAGCATCTGGAAGGGCGCCGAAGCGTCGTCCGGGGGCGCCGGCACGTGCTCGATGATGGCGTCGAAGAGCGGCTTGAGGTCCACCGCCGGCACGTCGAGGTCCATGGTCGCCACCCCCTCGCGCGCCGACGCGTACACGACGGGCGCATCGAGCTGGGCCTCGTCGGCCTCCAGCTCGATGAACAGGTCCAGCACCTCGTCGTGCACCCGTAGGGGGTCGGCCCCCGGCCGGTCGATCTTGTTGATCACGACGATCGGCGTGCGGCCCAGTCCCAGGGCCTTGCGCAGCACGAAGCGCGTCTGCGGCATCGGACCGTCGAACGCGTCGACCACCAGCAGCACGCCGTCGACCATGCGCAGGATTCGCTCCACCTCGCCCCCGAAATCGGCGTGCCCCGGGGTGTCGACGATGTTGATCTTCGTCTCGCCCCAGTGCACGGAGGTGTTCTTGGACAGGATCGTGATCCCGCGCTCCCGCTCCAGCGGGTTCGAATCCATCACCCGCTCCTGCACGACCTGATTCTCGCGGAAAGCCCCCGCTTGGCGGAGCATCTTGTCCACCAGCGTGGTCTTGCCGTGATCGACGTGGGCGATGATGGCGATGTTACGAATTGCCATAGCCTTAGAAAATAATTGGGGGCGGTATCGCGGTTCAACGGGCAACGGAAGACCGCCAACTGCAAACGGTTGACAGTCGGCGGTGGGCTGTTGGCGGTGGGCGGTAGAAACACCCGTATGTCGCGCCGTTGCATCACGCATTGCCCAAATCACGGCCTCACGCGCCCCGTACCTCGAAGCCCCCCGAAAAAACCTTGCGTCATGCCGGGAAATGGCGCATCCTCTGATCGTAAGCCCTCACGCTACCGGAGGAGGTGGTCGCATGCACCAGTCCGACGACACCGCGAGCGTGGACTACCCGCATGGACGCGGGTACGGCCATGATTACATGCGCGGTGGCGAAGTACTCGGCGGCTATGGATACGCCGAACGGGAAGAGTACCAGAAGCGCAGAGGCGAGCAGGACGGCGGAAAGGAGGAAAGCGGCGCAGGTAGCGGCAGCGAGCGAAGTTAGCGCACGGCGCGACACGAGGTCGCGCCAGTGCGCTCCCCGCCATACTCGTGAGCGCCCCAGGGCCCCCCCCCCCGGCCCGCGGGGGCGGGGAACCCCCGGCGCGGCCCCCCGCTCGGGTTTTCAGGGGTGAATGTGCTCCGCCTCCCGCCCCCCCATCTCCGTCTGCTCGAGTTGCACCGTCACGTGCTGGATCCCCATCTCCTGCAGCACGTCGTGGGCCTGCTCCAGCACGCCCTGGTGCAGCTCCGGGTTCGGCACCAGCGCGTGCGCACTCGCGGCCACCAGCCCCGAGGTGACCGTCCACACGTGGAGATCGTGGACGTTCTCGACGCCGGGAATCGACTCGAGCCGGGCCCGGACGCCCTCCAGCGGAATGTGCCGCGGCGCCCCCTCCAGGAGTACGTCCACCGACTCCCGCAGCAGCGACCAGGCCCCCCGCATGATGAGCGCGGTGGTGAACAGCGACGCCAGCGGGTCCGCGGCCAGCCACCCCGTCCACCAGATGATCACCGCCGCCACCACGGTGCCCACCGAGGCCAGCAGGTCGCCCAACACGTGCAGGTAGGCCCCGCGCACGTTGAGGCTGCCGCCGTGCACCGGGTGAAGGATGAACGCCGCGATGGCGTTCACGGCCAGTCCGACCACGGCGACGATGAGCATCAGCGAGCCGTGCACGTGTTCGGGCGTGCGCAGCCGCAGCACCGCCTCGACGAGGATCCACGCCGAGATGCCCAGGAGCGTGGCGCCGTTCACGAGCGCCGCGAGGATCTCCCAGCGCAGGTACCCGTAGGTCTTCTCCTCGCTTCCCGGCTGCAGGCAGAACCAGGTGACGAACAGCGACAGCCCCAGCGCGCCGGCGTCGGTAAAGACGTGTCCGGCGTCGGCGAGCAGTGCCAGGGAGTTGGACAGCCACCCGCCCACCGCCTCGCCCACGAGCAGGACCAGGGTGAGCGCGAGTGCGACGCGGAGCGCCCGCGCGCCGTGCGCGCGGGCGTCGCCATCGCCGCCGCTACCGGCCGGCGTGGCGCCGGCCGGAGCGTGGACGTGGGTGTGGTCGTGCGAGTTGTGCTGGGACATTCCAGCGAAAGCTACATGCGCAACTGCCGATCAACACGGGGGGTCGGCGCGATCTCCCTCAGGCTTGAACCCGGTGGGGGAGCCCCCGCCGTCAGACGCCAATGCCCGCGAACAGCTCGCGGTGCATGAAGTCCTCGATGGTGCCGTACGAGAAGCCGTCGATGGCCTCGGTGATGGGGAGCGGGTCCCCCAGGTAGGTGTGCGATTTGAAGTAGTCGAACAGCTCGGCGTACAGGTCCTTGTGCGCGTCGCTGATGGGATAGGGTTCCACGGCCTGGCGGGTGCTGGGCCCCTCCTGATAGCCGACGGCCTGGCCGGTCACGCTCTCGACTGCCGTGCAGATCGCGGACGCCGTGATGCCGCCGGGAAGGTGGATGTCGAAGCCGCGATTCGCCGGTCCGTTCTCCAGGAACGCCACCGCCGCCCGCGCCACGTCATCGATGTCCGTGCCCGCCCACACCATGTCCGCCGGCCATGGCATGCTGAATATCCCCTGTGCGAGGTAATCCTTCGCCCCGAACAGGTTCTGGAGGAACCACGCGGGCCGCAGGATGGTGTACGGCACGCCGCTGGCGGCCAGCGCCGTCTCCAGGGGGTGCTTGTTGTCCAGGACTCCCGACCCCGTGTCGCCACGGTCCGCGTGCACCGCCGTGTGCATCACCACGTGTTCCACCCCCCGGTCGCGCGCCGCCTGGATGACGTTCATGCCCACCGAGCGCTCCAGCGCCAGGGGGTCGGGGCCCGCCTCCGGCGGCGTCAGGTACACGGCGTCGATCCCGTCCAGCGCTTTCCGCGCCGCCGACTCGTCCGTCAGATCCACCTCGCGAGGCCGCACCCCATCCGGCAGCTCGCCCGCGCCGTGCGACAGACCAACCACGTCATGCCCGGCCTCCACCAGTCGACTCGCCACACGACGGCCGATGTTACCCGTAGCGCCTACGATCGCGATGCTTGTCATCGGTACCCCCTTCAATGGATTCAGGAACCCCCGGCCGGACCCCGCGACCCGGCGTGCGCAGGCCGGGTTGGTTGTCCGATCGCAGATAGTACGATTACGAACTATTCGGCAACGTACTACCTGAACCCGCGGAATGCAAGGGCGTCCGGCAGGCAATCGCCTAGAACGCCCTGCGTTTCGACCGTACCTTACGACCATGGCGATAAGCCTCGTCCTGATCGCCGTTCTGCTGATCGTGAACGGATTCTTCGTGGCCGCCGAGTTCGCCCTGGTGCGGTCGCGGCGGTCCCGGCTGGAGGCCATGGCGCGGCGCGGAAGCTGGCGCGCCAGGCTCGCCCTGCGTGCCGAGCAGAACCTGCCGCGTATTCTCTCCACCACCCAGATCGGGGTGACCCTGGCGAGTCTGGCCATCGGAGCCCTGGCCGAGAATGCGCTGGGGCCGGCCATCGCGGGCTGGCTCGTTGGGCTGCCGGTGGCGCTGGACGTGGCGGTCCGGCTGGGGATCGGCGCCGCCGTGGCCCTCGTCGTCGTCAGCTATTTCACGGTCGTGCTAGCCGAGCTGATGCCCCGCGGAATATCGCTGGGCAACCCGGAGGGGATGGCCGCCTGGCTCACGCCGCCGCTGCTCGTGTTCGTGTGGCTCACCGCCCCGTTCGCCTGGCTGCTCAACCGGTCGTCGGAACTGGGGCTCAAGCTGCTCGGCCTGGAGCCGCCCCACGGGAGGGAGAACGTCCACTCGGCCGAGGAGCTGCGCATCCTGGTGGAACAGAGCCAGGAGGGCGGGATGATCCTGCCGCAGGACGCGCACCTGATCGAGGGCGTGTTCGTGTTCTCCGTGAAGAACGCGCGCGAGGTGATGACGCCGCGCACGGACATCGACGCGCTGAGCGTGGATGCGACGCTCGACGACACGCTGGCACTGGTGGAGGAGAGCCACCGGTCGCGCTATCCGGTCTACGAGGACACGATCGACAACGTCGTGGGGCTGGTGCTGGCCAAGGACCTGCTGCCCGTTCTCCACCATCCACCCGAGCAGTTCTCCCTGCGGCAGATCATGCGCCCGGTGCACGTGGTCCCGGGCTCGCGCGAGGTCGAGGAGGTCCTGGCCGACTTCAAGAAGCTCAAGGAACACATGGCGATCGTCCTCGACGAGTACGGCGGCACGGCCGGACTCGTGACCATGGAGGACCTGCTCGAGGAGATCGTGGGCGAGATCCTGGACGAGTACGACGAACCGCTACCGCCCGAGGCACTGCCGGCGGGGGACGTGACGCTCGTGCCCGGATCCATGAACATCGGGGAGTTCAACGAGCGCTTCGCACTCGCGGTTCCCGAGACCGACTACACCACGATCGGCGGGTTCGTGTTCGGCGCGCTGGGCCGCCTGCCGGTGGCCGGCGACCGGGTGACGGCGCACGGGGCGACGTTCACGGTGAAGCAGCTGGACGGCCGGCGGATCGAGACGCTGGCGGTGAAGGTGGCCGGCGGCGAGGAGAAGAAGGCCACGGCGACGGCCTAGCGTGAGGCCGCGGCGAGCCGCGCGGCGATGCGCGCGCAGAGCAGCGTGGCCTCGATCATGCTCGACGGGTCCGCCCGGCCCTGCCCCGCGATATCGAGCGCCGTTCCGTGGTCGGGGCTGGTGCGCGGGAACGGCAGCCCCAGGGTGACGTTCACGGCACTCCCGAACGACGCCACCTTGATGGCGGTCATGCCGACGTCGTGGTAGGGGGCGATCACGGCGTCGAATTCGCCCCGCAGGGCGCGCACGAAGACGGTATCGGCCGGGAAGGGGCCCGCGAGCCCAGCCGCGCGCGCCGCCGGCCCCAGGATCCGGTCGTCCTCGTCGCCGAACCGGCCCTGATCGCCGGCGTGCGGGTTCAGCGCGCACAGCGCGATTCGCGGCTCGACGATGCCGAACCAGTCGCGCAGACCCGCTCGGGTGATGGCGGCGGTCGTCTCGATGGCATTCGCGGTCACCGCGCCGGGCACGTTACGGAGCGCGAGGTGCGTCGTGGCGAGCACCACGCGCAGCCGGTCGGACGCGAGCATCATCGCCACCCGGCTACCCGTGAGCGCGGCCAGCATTTCCGTGTGGCCGGGATAGTCGAAGCCGCCGGCGAGGAGCGCGGCCTTGTCGATGGGAGCGGTCACGATGCCGTCCACGTCGCCGGAGCGGGCGAGCTGGACCGCCCGTTCGATGGCGAGGCCGGCCAGGCGGCCGGCGTTGGCCGGCGACTGCCGCGGCGCCCAGGTGCCCACCGCGTGGTCCACGTCGAGTCCCGTGCCGGTGGGACCCACGAGCACGAGCTGCCCGGCTTCCCGTACCCGGGCGTCGGCCCGGAGGACGGCGACGATCTCCGGCCCGATGCCGCGCGGGTCGCCGAGTGTCACCGCCAGACGCGGGCGCGCCGGCACCGCGCTAGGGCGAGGGGCCGCTGGCCCCGCTCGACCCGTGCGGCGGGGGCAGCAGCGCGTCGGGTTTGATCTCCACGAAGGTCGTCTTGCGGAGTCCGTCGAGGTATCGCCGGATCGCGGCGCTCTGCTCCAGGTTGTGGCGCAACTGGCTCCGGACGTCGGCCAGCGTGGGTTTGCCGCCCGGCTCGTACGACTGGATGCGCGCGACGACGAACTTGGGCAGCCACGGGGTCTGTGCGTTCTGGATCCGGAAGGCAACCGCCTGCCCGTCCCGGAGCCCCGCAAAGGCGTCCTGGTACGTCTGTGGCAGTGAATCGAACGGATACGGGGTGAGGACCGAGGTCTCCTCGCGATCGGCGTAATCGTGGTACTTGGCCGCGAGCGTGTCGAACGGCACGCCGGCGAGCCACCACTTCTTCACCGAGTCGGCCAGCAGGCGTGCCTTGTTGATGTCGGCCGAGTCGATCTGCCAGCGAATGAGGATGTGCCGCGCCCGGCGTTCCGGCCCGTTCACCCGATCGACGCGCAGGATGTGGTAGCCGAACGGCGTCTCGAACACCGGACTGATCTCGCCCGGCTGGAGCGCGAACAGCCACCGCTCGAACGACGGCACGAACCCGCCGCCGCGCCGGTACCAGCCGAGGTCGCCGCCCACGGCACGCGTGGCCGAGTCGGCGGACTCGCGCTTGGCGATGCGGGCGAAGTCGCCCCCCTTCACGATCTCGGTGCGCAGCGACTCCGCCTTGGCGTACGCCACCTTCTTCTCCGCCTCCGTCGGCTGCGGATTGATCACGATCTGCCGCCACGTGTACGTGGAGGGACGCCGCGGGAGATTCCCCTTGATCGCGTTGAATGCCTGCTCAACCTCCTCCGCGGACACGGCCACCGGCAGGATCTTGCCATCCTGCTGCAGCTTCGCGGTGACCTGCTGCTGGAGCTGCCGGTTCCGGAGCTGGTCCATGAGGAACTGCCGGTACTGCGTCGGGGAGCCCAACCCGGCCTTGGCCAACTCGTCGCGGAACTGCGACTCGCTGGCGAACTGGGCCCGCGTATGCTGGATCTGCGCGTCCACGGTGGGCGCCAGCACGGAATCGGGAATGCTGAGCTTTTCCTGCTTGGCCTTCTGCAGGAGCAGCTGCTCGTCGATGAGGCCGTTGATGATGTTGACCTGGAGCGAGGCCCAGCCGGCGGAGTCGGTGGGGAGCCGGAACGTCGGGTCCTGCTGCTGGCGCTGGACGATCGCCTCGGTGACCTGCGACTCCATGATCGGCGTATTCCCGACCACGGCCACGATCCGGTCCAGGGGGATCGTCTGGGCCGCGGCGGCGGCCTCCTGGGCAATCGCCGCATGCGGCAGGGGCGCCGCGGCGGCCCGTGCGGTCAGGATTGCAACGAACTTCTTCATACTCGAAACATACCCACGACGCCCCGCCGGGGTTCTGGACCGACGGGGCGCCGCCCGGGCATCACTTCTTCTTGGTCCCGCTGGTGCCGGCCGGCGGCGTGGCGCCGGGGAGCGGAACCACCGATTTCGGCTCGTTGGCGGCCTTCGCCGAGTCCGCGCTGGTGCGGATCTGCTGCGCCAGCTTGGTGGCCCGGTCCACCGCAGTCGGATTGATCTTCCAGCTGTACTTGGTTTCCAGCAGCACCTTGAGGGGAGTCGGAACCGGCACCGGCTGCATCTTCCCCGCCATGATGTTGTCCATCAGGGTCTCGACGCGGGAGGCAGCCAGCCGCTCGCGTGCCGAGGCGGTCTTGGCGCTGTCGGCGAGCCCCTGCGGGTCGACCCCGAGCGCGTTCCAGCTCAGCGCGACGGCCTGTGCGAACTGCTTGTACACCGTCTCCTGCTCCTGCGGGGTGAGGGCGATGTGCATGCTGTCCGCCTTCTGCACCAGCACTTCGTTGCTGGTGATGCCCTTGATGAGCCCGTCGACGAGCGAGTCGGGGGCCGTCTGCATCTGCTCCGTGATGCGCTGGCCCGGCGGATAGGTGTCCAGCCACATCAGGAAGCGCCGGACGGTGAGCGTGCCACCCTTGAACGTGGCGAGCACGCTGTTGTCCTTGCGGTGGCTCGCCTCGTCGAGCGCGGCGAGCTTGGCCACGCCGGCCGCCCCGGGCTTGAGCACGATGTGCGCGGCCGAATCGAGGCCGGCCATGTAGCGCGTCTCGGCGCCCCGCGCGGCGAGCTGCTCGAACTGCTTCTCGTAACGGTCCTTGACCTGCGCATACGGCAGCCGCTGGATGATGTGGTAGCCGTACTGGGTGGCGAC
>JBJKRG010000010.1:0-8900 GCA_046704805.1 Gemmatimonadaceae bacterium | reverse complement strand
GAGGCCGAGGTGGTGGCGGCCGCCGACCGGCTGGTCGCCAACACCCCGGACGAGGCGCGGCAGCTGATCGAGCTGTACGGCGCCAGCCCCCGGCAGGTCGAGACGGTGCCTCCGGGGGTGGACCTGTCGGTGTTCCGGCCTGCTGCTTCTGTGGCGTCGGTGGCTTCGGTGGCCGGCCTCCGGCAGCGGCTGGGACTGGCGGCGGACGCGGTCGTGCTGGTGTTCGCGGGCCGGATCCAGCCGCTGAAGGCGCCGGACGTGGTGCTGCACGCCGCCGCCGCGCTGCTGCGCCGGATCGCCGGCGCGCTCCGCGAGGGCCGGGCTACCAGCGAGCCGTCGCCGGAGTACGAGCGGTTCGTGGCCGCCTCCGAGGGGCTCGAGCCGGCCGGGGAGGACACCGCGCGCATCGTCCCCATCGCGTCGCTCTTCTATCGGGACCAGGGCCCACACATCGTGTCGCGGGCGCCCAATCCCCCCACCACGCCCGACCAGCGGTTCCGCATGGAGGCGGTGAGTCTGGCCGAGCACCTCAAGGGCGTGGTCGCGATGGTGCGCGCCACGCCGGACCCGCAGGAGCGCGAGCGGACGCGCCGCGACCTGCGGCGGGCGCTGCGGGCCATCAAGCAGTCGGCCGAGAGCTTCGGCGAGCAGAACGTGGCGGACCTCATCGCCATGCACGCGAACATCGCGGACCGCGTGGACGAGCAGTCGCTGGCGACGATCGAGCGCATCGTGCAGACCATCGCCTACCCCGACGCCCCGGTCACCGCGTCGGCGCCAACGCCGATCATCGCCACCCGCGCCGTGCCGGCCCCCACGCCGGCCCAGACGCCCGCCGTGCGACGGACCCCCGCGGCGCGCATGACGCCGGTGAACCCGTTCACACCGGCGGCGTCGATGACGGCGGTGCGTCCCGCGCCCGCCGTCGCACCGATGACGCCGGCGCGATCCTCCACGCCCCCCGCCTCGATCGAATCGGTCGCGCCGACCCGCATCCCCACCCCGGTCGCCGGGATGACGTCGCTCACGCCCTCGGCGCCGCCCCCCGCCAACGAGATGCCCCCCGGCGTCCCGGAGCTGGAAATGCCGTTGGAGGAGCACATGGAGTCGCTGGACGAAGGGATCGCCGCGCTCGACGCCTTCACGTCCCGCCCATTCGCCGAGCCGGTGCCGGTGGATGCCACGGTGGTGCCGATCGACGCCCTCCTGTATCGCGGGCGCTCGGCGGTGGAGCGTGCCATCGAGCTTCGCGAGCAGATCCGGGTGGCCGGGGGACGGCCATCCGCCGAGCAGCTCGGCGAGCTGTTCGATCTGCTCGACCTCGCACTCGAGGAATAGCGGGTGAAGATCACCCGGCGAGGCGCGCTCGGCGTGGGGCTGAGCGCGGCAGGGCTGTGGTGGGCACTGCACGGCGTGCCGTGGCACGACGTGACCGCCCGCCTGGGCGACGCCAATGTTCCCCTCCTCCTGCTTTGCGCCGTTGCCGCGACCGGCATCTTCCCGCTCCGGGCCATCCGGTGGGGTGTGATCCTCGATCCGGTGGCGCCCAAGCTGCCCTTCGGTCCGCTGTGGCGAGCCGTGGCGATCGGGATGATGGCGAACAACGTGCTCCCGGCGCGGGCCGGCGAGCTGGCCCGGGCGTATTCCCTCACGCGGGAGCGCCCCGAGGTGCGGTTCTCGGCGTCGCTCGCCTCGCTCGTCGTGGACCGGTTGTTCGACGGGCTCTCCGTGCTGCTGCTCATGGCGGGCGCGATGCTCGATGGGCGGTTCCTCGGGGTCCACGAGATCCACGGCTGGTCGATCCAGGCGGCGGCGACCCTGGGCGTGGGCGCGGTGCTGCTTGGCTTCACCGGACTGTTCCTGTTCGCGAGCTACCCGCGGCCGGCGATCAAGGCGTACGAATGGTTCGCGCGGCGGGTCGCACCGGCGATTGAGGCGCGCGGGAGTGCGGTGCTGTCGGCATTCGCCGGCGGGCTGAGCGTGCTCCGCAGCCCGCTGCACTTCATCCTCGTGTTGTTCTGGGCGCTGCTCATGTGGACGCTCAACGCCATCGCCTTCTGGCTCGGCTTCCGCGCCCTGCACATCCATGCGCCCTTCGCGGCGGCGTTGTTCGCCCAGGGCGTGATCGTCGCCTTCGTCTCGGTGCCGTCCACGCCGGGGTTCGCCGGTGTATTCGAGCTGGGTGGGCGCATCGGCCTGGCGGCGTTCGGGATCTCGGCGAGCGCCGCGGCGGCGTGGAGCCTCACGTTCCACGTCGTGTCGTACATCCCGATCACGCTGATCGGGCTGTGGTACCTCAGCCGCGCCGGCATCACGTACCGCGAGATCCGCGCGGCGGGCGGGGGCGGTGATGGCGAGGGTGGCCAGCCGGACGCGGGAGCCGGCGCGGGGGCGACTACATGACGGTGCCGCGACCCACGCCGGCCACTCCCACGCGCATGACGCGGGGTGCGCGGGCGGCCGCGCAGGCCAAGGTGAACCTGCGGCTCCACGTGCTCACGCGCGAATCTTCGGGCTACCACCAGATCGAGACGGTGTTCCAGCGGCTCGACCTGGCCGACGAGGTGACACTGCGCACCGACGTCACCGGACGGAGCATCGACTGCGCGGGTGAGGCGGTGCCGGACGGTGGACTCGGCCCCGCCGAAGGAAACCTGGCCTACCGGGCCGCCGAGGTCTATCGCGAGGCCACCGGGTGGCCGGAGGCGTTCGCCATCGAGATCGTGAAGCGGATCCCCGTGGGCGGCGGGCTTGGTGGGGGAAGTGCCGACGCCGGCGCCGTGCTCCGGATCCTGGAGGCGATGGCCCCCCGGCCGATGGGCGTGCGTGTGCTGGAGCTGGCGGCGCGGCTGGGCTCGGACGTCCCCTTCATGACCACCGAGTCGCCGCTGGCGTTCGCCTGGGGGCGGGGCGAGCGGATGCTGGGGCTGACGCCGCTTCCGCGCCGCCGCGTGCAGCTCGTGGTACCGCCCTTCGCCGTCGCGACCGCCGACGCCTACCGGTGGCTCGACGAGCTGCGTCCGGCGTACGAGCCGACCGGCGCGCTGCTCCCGGCCGCGTCGCTGGCCTCGTGGGACGAGATGGAGGAGGTGGCGGAGAACGACTTCCGCGACGCCGTGGAGGCGCGGCTGGAGGCGATCGCCGGCTATCGCAAGGCGCTGGTGCGCGGCGGCGCGCGCATCGCCATGCTGTCGGGATCCGGATCCACCGTGTACGGGGTGTTCCGCGACGGGGCCCGCGGCGCCCTCGCCGACGACGTCGAAGGCGCGCGTCTGATCGAGACGCGCACCGCCGCTCACGTTGTTCCGGTTCGGGGGATCGACTAGGTTGTGGGGGCCGCCGCTGCCCCCTCGTCCAATGGCAGGACATCGGACTTTGGATCCGAGAATGGTGGTTCGAATCCACCGGGGGCAATCCTCGGGAACGCGCACCGGTTCCGTTGCGTAACCCCGGATCCCCCGGTAACTTAACTGGCTTGCTCATGGACGGCTTATCCGTACCGAGCCACGGTTTCAAGCTGCTCTCCGGAACGGCGAATCGTGCGCTCGCCGAGGAGATCGCGCGGCATATCGGCGTCGAGCTGTGCAAGGTGACGCTCAACCGGTTCGCCGACGGCGAGATCTTCGTGCGGATCGACGAGAACGTGCGCGGCAACGACGTGTTCATCGTCCAGCCGACGAATCCGCCGGCCGAGAACGTGCTGGAGCTGCTGCTCCTCATCGACGCGGCCAAGCGGGCATCGGCGGCGCGGGTCACCGTGGTCATGCCGTACTACGGCTACTCGCGGCAGGACCGGAAGGACCAGCCGCGGGTGGCGATCGGGGCGAAGCTGCTGGCCAACATGATCATGGCCGCAGGGGCGAACCGGGTGCTGGGGATCGATTTTCACCAGCACCAGCTGCAGGGCTTCTTCGACATTCCGGTGGACCACCTGTACGCGATGCCGGTGTTCACGGCGCATTACCGCCGCAAGCAGCTCCCGGACATCGTGGTGGTGGCCCCCGATGTCGGGTCGGCGAAGATGGCACGCGGGTTCGCGAAGCGGTTGAATGCGTCGCTGGCCATCATCGACAAGCGCCGGCCGGCGGCGAACGTCGCGGAAGTGGTGAACGTGGTGGGCGAGGTCGAAGGGAAGGATTGCATCCTGACCGACGACATGATCGATACGGCGGGCACGGTCTCCGAAGCCGCGCGGGCCCTGAAGGACCTGGGCGCGACGTCGGTGTTCGTGTGCGCCACGCACGCGCTGCTCTCGGGCCCGGCCTGCGAGCGGCTCACGAATGCGCCGATCGAGGAGGTCGCGGTGACCGACACGATCGCGCTGCCGCCGGAGCGCCGGTTCCCAAAGCTGACGATCCTGTCGGTCGGCGAGCTGTTGTCGAAGGCGATCCGGTTCACACACGCGGAACAGAGCGTGAGCAGTCTGTTCGACTAGCTGGACCCCCGGACACGGGACCGTCTCACGACGGTCATCGGCATGGTAGGGAGGACGCAGCCTCCTGAGAGTTGCACCGAGTGTTCCGGGTTCGCTGCATGGATGGACCGCATTTTCAGGAATCATTGACTCATGGCAACCGCACAGTTTTCCGCGACCCCGCGCCGCGACATCGGCACCGGTGCCGCCCGCAAGCTCCGCCGCGCCGGCCAGGTGCCGGCGGTGATCTACGGCCACGGCCGCGACCCCGAGTCGCTCGTGCTCAACGGCCGCGACCTGGACCGCCTGCTGGAGCGCATCGCCTATGCGAGCACCGTCATCGAGCTGGACGTGGGCGGCAAGGTGGCGATGACCCTCATTCGCGACATTCAGCGGCACCCGTACAAGAACGACGTGCTGCACGTGGACTTCCAGGAGCTGGTGGCCGGCGAGAAGGTGACCGTCGACGTGCCGGTCGTGTTCATCGGGGTGCCCGACGGCGTGCGTAACGGCGGCGGCATCCTCGACCAGATCATGCACGAGGTGACGATCCACGTGGATCCGTCGGCCATTCCGAACCACCTCGATCTCGACGTCACGGACCTGGCCATCGGCCACGGCCGGCACATCCGCGACCTGAAGCTGCCGGAAGGCGTGGAGGCGATGGACGACGAGGACGCCACGATCTGCGTGGTGACGGCGCCGAAGACGATCGTCGAGGAAGTGGTGGCGCCGGTGGAGGGCGTGGTGGAGGAGGCGCCGGCGGAGCCGGAGCTGATCCGCAAGCCCAAGGGTGAGGAAGAGGAAGAGGAGAAGTAGTCCTCACGTCCCTGCTCCGCGCGATCTTCCGCCGCCGCCTGCCGGCGCACGACGACCCGATGAAGGTCATCGTCGGGCTCGGCAATCCGGGCGGGGAATACGAGCGCACGCGCCACAACGTCGGCTGGTGGGTCCTCGACCACCTGGCCGACGTCTGGCGTTTCGACGGGTGGCGGAAGGACGGGCAGGCCGTCGTGGCGACGGGCAGCGTGCGGGGCGTGCGCGTGCGCCTGGTGAAGCCGCGGACCTACATGAATCTCAGCGGCGCGGCGCTCAAGCCGTACCTGCGGCGCACCGGATGGAATCCGGCCGTCGATCTGCTCGTCGTCACCGACGACGTGGCACTGCCCGTCGGGACGTTCCGCATCCGCGCCAAGGGGTCGGCGGGCGGACACAACGGGCTCAAGAGCATCCAGGCGGCGCTCGGCTCGCCGGAGTACGCGCGGCTGCGGATCGGCATCCGGCCCGAGGACGAGCGGCGGATGCGCGGAGATCTGGCCGACTTCGTGCTCGACGAGTTCGGCCGGCGGGACGCGGCGCAGGTCGAGGAGCTGGTGCCGCGGATCGGCGAGGCGGTGGAGAGCTGGTTGAAGGAGGGGGTGGAGGCGGCGATGAATCAGTACAACAAGAAGGGAGGATGAGGGGACGGGGAGAACGGTTGGCAGTGGGCGGTAAGCGGTGAGCGGTGAGCGGTGAGCGGTGAGCGGTCAACAGCGGGCCTTCAGAACCATCGAACGAAAGCCAAGGGCAACGGCGTAGGACCGAAGACCTCCCCCACCCTTTCAGCGAGCGCGGTCTGCCGCTCGAAGTCGTTGAACGAGCCGGGTCAGCATCTGCCGGACGACCTGGATCTCCGCGCAGAGGGCCAGTGTCTCCTCGGCCTCAAGGAAGCCTACGCCCCGAGCGATCGGCAAGTGAGACTCGAGTTCGTTCGCCGACCCTATGCTGATGGCGAGGAACCGAGCGAAGTCCCGCGGTGAGTCGCGACCGGCGCCTTCAGCGACGTTCGCAGCCATGGAGATGGCGGCGCGACGCGCCTGGCCCACGAGCGCTGCGTGGAGCCGACCCGGATCGGCGCGCGTTGCTCGATAGACGTTCAAGGCCAGGGCGTGCGCCTGTTTCCAAACGGTGAGACGCTTGAAATCCTGCAACCTCACTCCGCTTCGCTGGAGCACAGAGTGCACCGCCTCTCGCCTGGCGGCGCAACCATTCGATTGCATCGATTACCTTTCGTCCGCGCGCGGCACGTCTCGACGTGGGCCGGTCGCTCTTGGCCGCACGACGCGTGACGCTCCACCGCCTACGGCCAACCGCCAACGGTCTACGGTCTACCGTTCGTTTTCTGATCGGAACTCCATGCTGAAACTCGGTATCGTCGGCCTCCCCAACGTCGGCAAATCCACCCTCTTCAACGCCCTCACCGCCGCGAAGGCCGACGCCGCCAACTACCCGTTCTGCACCGTCGACCCCAACGTCGGCATGGTCGAGGTCCCCGATCCCCGCCTCGACGTCCTCACCCGGCTCGTCCAGCCGAAGAAGACGGTCCCCGCCGTCGTGCAGTTCGTCGACATCGCCGGACTCGTGAAGGGCGCCGCCGACGGCGAAGGCCTCGGCAACAAATTCCTCTCGCACATCCGCGAGACCGACGCGATCGTGCAGGTCGTGCGCTGCTTCGAGGATCCCGACGTCACCCACGTCATGGGGAGCGTCGATCCCGTGCGCGACCGCGAGGTGATCGAGTTCGAGCTGGCGCTCGCCGACCTCGGTGTGCTCGAGAAGCGCCTCGACCGCGTGCAGCGCGCCGCGCGCACCGGCGACAAGGAGGCCCGCGAGGAGTTGCCGGCGCTGGAGGCGGCCCACGCCGTGCTCAAGGACGGCCGCGCCCTGTGGCACGCCGCACTCGCTCCGGAACAGCTCGCGCTGCTCAGACCCCTTGCGCTGCTCACCACCAAGCCCGTCCTGTACGCAGCCAACGTCACCGATGCCGAGCTGTCCGGCGAGGAAGGGGCGCACCTGCGCGCGCTGCGGGATGCCGTGCGGTCCGCCGGCGAGCACGCCGAGATCGTCCCCTTCTCGGCGAGGATCGAGGCGGAGCTGGCCGAGCTGAGCGCGGAGGAGCGCACCGAGTTCCTGGCCTCGCTCGGCATCGAGAGCGCCGGGCTCGACCGGTTGATCCGCGCCGGATATCACCTGTTGGGCCTGCAGACCTTCTTTACCGCCGGAGAGCCGGAAGTCCGGGCGTGGACGATCCACCGTGGCGACACCGCGCCGGCGGCGGCGGGAGTGATCCACAGCGACTTCGAGCGCGGCTTCATTCGGGCCGAGACCGTCGGCTACGATGACTTCGTGGCCAACGGCGGCTGGAAGGGCGCGCGCGAGAAGGGCGTCGTGCGCTCCGAGGGACGCGAGTACGTGGTGCAGGACGGCGACGTGATGCTGTTCCGCTTCAACGTGTAGCTGCCCGCCCCCGGTCCCCCTCCCCCGACCCTGTTTCCCCCCTGGCCCCGCGGCCGGAACGCACGCATATGTTGAGCGTGGCCGTCCTCCCCCGCCCCCGGGCTCCCGCCCGCTCCGCGGGGCCGGCCCCCCACGACGAGGAGTTGCCCCCCGCATGCAACCGGCCCGACACCTAGTGATGCTGCCCGTGCTGATGGTCTGCTCCGCCGCTGCAGCATGCGGCTGGGGGGGAACCTCGGCGCCCAACGTGTCGCGCGCGGCCACGCTCGCCGGGTTCTGGGATTTCACCCATCCCGCCAACTATTCGTGCGCCGGGGCCGTGGGCGCGGCGTCGTACTACTTCCGCGTCGACTCCAGCGGCGCCGGTCCCGACGGCCTGATGAACGTGGCCTCCACGTGGGACGTCGATACCACGCTCACCCGGCCGTGGAAGGTCTACGGCTGGATGGATCTCACCACCGGGAAGGTGCAGCTCGACTTCTGGCTGCTGACGTCGTTCGCGGGACAGGAGTTCGACGGCACGATCGACGACAGCGGCAATGTGTCGGGGACCCTGGTCGACCCGAAGCCCGGCTATCAGCCGCAGTTCGCGCTCGCGACGTGCCGCTACCCGATGACGGGACGCCGGGTGGGGCCGTAGGCGGGCTCGCCCTCGCCGGGCTGCGGGGCCGTCCGGGCCAGCACGTCGCGATAGCTCAGGTCCAGCCGGTCCAACTCGGCATCCCAGCTCAGCGCCTCCGCCGTGGCGCGCGCTCCCGCCGAGAGCCGCCGGTGCAGCGCCCGGTCATCGACCAGCCGCACCATCGCGGACGCCATCACCGCGACGTCTCCCGCCGGGACCGCGAGGCCGTTCTCGCCGTCGCGCAGATGCTCGGCCACGCCGCCCGCAGGCACGGCGACCACGGGGAGCCCGCTGGCCATCGCCTCCAGCACCACGAGGCCCAGGGTCTCCGTTTCGGACGCGAACGCGAAGGCGTCAGCACTCGCGTAGAGTTCGGGGAGCGCGCTCTGCCGGTCCAGGTAGCCGAGGAACACGACCGACGGCACCGCCGCAGCGCGGAGCGCGTCCTCGCGAGGACCGGCGCCCGCGATGACCAGTCGCACCGCCCCCGGGGGAAGCCGGCCGGCGGCCAGCGCGTAGGCCGCGAGCACGCGCTCCACGCTCTTCTCGGCGGCCAGCCGGCCCACGTAGAGGAAGGTGAAGGCGTCG
>JBJKRG010000009.1:0-7069 GCA_046704805.1 Gemmatimonadaceae bacterium | reverse complement strand
CGGCGGACAAGCGGCTCGCCGTGCTGCCGTTCTCGAACGAGGGCGTCGCGGCGGATCCGTACCTGGCCGACGGCATCACCGACGAGGTCCGCGGAAAGCTCACGCAGCTTCCCGAATTCTCCGTGATTGCCTCCACGAGCACGGATCGGTACCGGGACAGCGCCGATTCGCCCCAACAGATCGCCCATGAGTTGGGAGCGGCCTATCTCCTCATGGGGAAGGTGCGGTGGGCCGGGGGCCCGGGTGGGACGCGCCGCATTCAGGTAATTCCCGAACTGGTGGATGGACGCACCGGCTCGGTGGCGTGGCAGCGGCCCTTCGACGCCGACGTGGCCGACGTCTTCGCAGTGCAGAGCTCCATCGCAACGCAGGTGGCCGCGGCGCTGGGGGTGGTGCTCGGGGCCGCGGAGCGCGAAGTGCTGGCGGCCCGTCCCACGAGCGACACCGCCGCCTACGAGCTGTATCTCAAGGGACGTGCGATCCGGGGAAACTCCGTCGGTGAGGTCCGGCGTGCGGCGGGGTACTTCGAACAGGCCGTGGCACTCGACTCCACGTTCGCGGACGCGTGGACCGGCCTGACCGCGGCGCTGACCCTCGAGTACGCGAACGGAACGCGCGACCCCGAAGTCGCACGGCGCGCGCATGAAGCGGCGCAACGTGCGCTGCGGCTGTTGCCGAACGGCGGCGAGGGACATCGCGCCATGGCGCTCTACTATATGAATGTCGCCGGCAACGCGGACAGCGCGTACCGGCACGTCCACCTGGCACTCCGGGCGTCGCCCCACGATCCGCAGATCCTGGCGACGTCGGCTCGTCTGCTGCGCCGGATGGGGCGGCTCGACGAAGGGCTCACGATCGCCGAACGAGCGCGCGACCTCGATCCACGGTCGCCTGGCACGCTGGCGATCCTGCAGGGCATTCTCATCTCCCTGCATCGAGGGCCGGAAGCGCGCGAGGTCGCCGGGCAGCTGGCGGTGCTGGACCCGGCCAATCTCGGCGTGGTGCAGACGAACATCGAGAGCTACCTGATCGACGGGGATCTGAGCGGGGCTCGCGGGGTGGTGCAGGCGGCGCTCGACACGATTCCGGAACCCGATCTGGTCGCCTATCTGGCCGGCTACAATGAGATGGCCTGGGTGCTCACCGTTCCCCAACGGCGTCTCCTGTTCCGGCTCACGCCGGCGGCCTTCGACAACGACCGCGCCTGGTGGGGCCAGTCGCTCGCAATGGCGGCGTTCGATCTGGGTGACCCCAGCCGGGCACGCGCTTATGCCGACTCGGCACTGCAGCCGTCCGCCGACCAGCTCGCGGCCAATCCGGCCGATCCCGAACTGCGGATCCTCCACGGCGTGATGCTCGCCTATCTCGGTCGGAAGGAAGCGGCGATCCGGGAAGCCGACCGTGTGCTGGCGCAGATCGGAACCGCCGACGATTACGCGAACGGCTACTACCTGCAGGAAGCGGCGCGCCTCTTCCTCGCGGTGGGCGAGCCCGACCACGCGATCGATGTCCTCGAGCGTCTGCGCCGGGTCCCGTTCTTCCTCACGCCGGCGTGGATGCGCATCGATCCGATGTTCGCGTCGCTGCAGGGGAATCCGCGGTTCGAGCGGCTGCTCGCCGCCGGCGCGCGCTGATCGTCCGAGCGACGCTCGCGTCGTCGCCGGCAGCGCCCGGTCCGGAACGGGCGCGGCCCGCTTCCCGATCGGCCGGCGCGCTCCGGAAGACGCACGACATGCATGTCGTCGCATCCCCGACCCGTTCGCGCGCCGGCACCGACCTGCCCGACGTCGGCACCGGGCAAGTGGGCATTCCCCCGATCCGGCGGACGGCTGCCCGACGGGCATCGCCGCACACCGTCATACGTGTTTCCCCAATCGACCGGCTCGCAAAACGGGCCGAACGTTGAGGCGTGGGCGGCCGAACCCGCCGCCCGACGGGGCAACCATTTGCGCGGGGAGGGGACCATGTCGAGAGCCAGGATCCTGTTCGCCGCAGGCGCCGCCGCCGCCGTGGGGCTGTGGATCGGGGCCTGCCACGATACGAAGACTGCCACGACGCCGGAGCACGTGCACGCCACGGCTCAGGTGCTGTTGAGTCAGTCGACGGCGACGCTGAAGGTGGGGGGGCACGTATCCCTGTCCGCGCAACCGACGTGCAGTTGCGGCGAGGTCGTGCCGACCACGATCGCGTGGCTGTCGAACGATGAATCCGTGGCCACGGTCACCGCCGGTCAGGTGACCGGTGTGGCCCTCGGCACGGCGACGATCACGGCGTCGGCGGACGGCAAGAGCGCCAGCGCCACCGTGACCGTCGAGCCGAACGGCACGGTGGTCACGGCGTTGGGAGGCACGGTCACGTCATCCGACGGCGCCGTGTTCCTCGACATTCCGGCGGGCGCGCTCGACGCGCCCACGGACATCTCCATCGAGCCGGTGGCGGACGCGGAATTCGGCGGCGATGCGCAGTACGTCCCGGGTAGCGGGTACGAGATCAAGCCGGCCGGGCTGACGCTGAAGCAGACGGCGCAGTTGAAGTTCGGAGTCGAAACCTGGAATCTGCCCAACGGCGTCTACGCACAGCAGCTCCGGATCCGCGAGCGCGATCGCACGCAGAACCAATGGCACGATTGCGACTACCAGGGTCTGCAGACCGGACTGGTGACCGCCAACATCGACCGGCTCGGCACCTTCGGGCTCGTCATCCAGCCGCCCGCCGGAACGTATGTCGGCATGCTCGGCGGGACGGTCGTGTCGAGCGACGGCAACGTGGAGCTGACGATTCCGATGGGTGCGCTGTATGAGCCGACCGACATCGTCGTTACGCCGGTGGACGATGCGGAGTTCGCGAGCGAGCCGCTGTACGTCAAGGGCACGGCATACGAGTTCGGCCCGGACGGTCTCGACTTCGCGAAACCGGCAGCGCTCCAGATCCACTACGAAGCGACGAACGTGCCGCAGGGCGTGGACCAGACGAGACTCCGCATCCAGCGGCGCGACCGCGTCCAGAATCGGTGGCAGGAGTGCGACCACACGGGCCTGCAGGGGAACGTCGTCGCCGCGACCATCGCCGGGTTCTCGACGTACGCCGTGGTGGCGCAGTCCGGCAGCCAGGGCGGCCCGGTGGCGCGGGTGATCGTCAGCCCGTCCAGTGTTTCCCTGGACGAGGGGGATGTGGTCCAGCTGACGGCCGACGTGCAGGATGCGAGCGGCACCTCGCTCGACGTCGCGGTCACCTGGTCGGTGGCCGATCCGTCCGTGGCCACGGTGGATGCGACCGGACGGCTGACTGCCATCTCCAGCGGCGCGACCACGGTCACGGCGAGCGCCGATGGGAAGCAGGGCGGATCGTCGGTGACCGTGTCGAAGAAGATCTCGACGATCACCGTCACCGGTGACGCGAGCATCCGCGTGGGCGAGACGACGCAGCTCACCGCCACGGCCTACGGGCCGACGGGCGCCGTCGTGTCGACGACGTTCACCTGGACGACCAGCGACCCGACCATCGCCACGGTCAGCTCGGCCGGGCTGGTGACGGGTATCGCCGGCGGAACGGCGAACATCACCGCCAGCGCGAAGAGCGCGAGTGGATCGATCGCGATCACCGTCAGCACCACCGGCGGTGGCGGCGGGGGTGGTGAGACCGAGGGGTACGGGAACAACCTGTCCTGGCCGATCGTGTTCGCTGAAGGCACGGGCATCAGCGGTTCGCCGGTGAGCACCGATCCCGGTGTGCGGCCCGGCGCGCTGGATGCCACGGCAGCCGCCGAGCTGGCCGGCACCGCGTTCACGAGCCCGTCGACCCCGTTCTTCTGGAGCGGCAACGCAACGGATGGCACGGGCTTCTATCTGCAGAACACGGCCAACACGTGGCGGCCGCAGATCGTGGACGGCAGCGGACAGCCGAAGTACGACGCCGACGCGGCCTGGGGCGACAACCTGATCGGCACGGGCAACTTGTCGGTCGGACATCCGATCCGCGTGGAGGTGGCGCTGTCGGCCACCGGGATGGGCACGCTGCAGGGTTACAACATGCCCTACGTGGCCAACGCGTCCTCGCCCGATGAGATCCAGGGGACCGACGGAACACTGGGGGATTTCACCCCCCTCATCTATACCGTCGGGCCGACGCTCACGATCGAGCGTTTGAGCGGCCCGGGCGGGAGTGTGGTGGAGACGGTCTCGAGCGGCGGAATCTCCGCCGAGGTGAACGTCGGTGGCCGGATCGTCTACGGCGATCTGTTCAAGCCGACGGTCGCCGGAACCTATCGCCTGCGGTTCATGCTGGCGAGCGGCGCGAACGTGAGCATCACGTCGGCCGTCAACGGCATCGTGGTGAACGCCAACGAGTCGTCGATCGAGATCAATGTGACTCCGTGACACGACCCGGCGGCGCCCGCCGCGCGCAGGGCCTGCCGGCTCGGAGCCGTACGCTCCGGGCCGGCAGTTGCGTTCCGAGGGCCGGTCTTACCGCGGCCCAGGCCGCGGGATATCGTCAGGGGTAGGCCGGCCCCCGGGCAGTGCGGCTCCCCGCCGGACGGCCGGCCGTGGACGACGGGATCGCGGCCGCCCGTCTGCCACCTGCAACGTGCCGACGGCCGGATGACGGTGAGGATCGGTTCATGAAGAAGAAGCCTCTGGTGGCCGGCGGGATCGTGGCCGCGGTGCTGGTCGCCGCGCTCGTGGCGGTGTCGTTCTTTCTCGGGTCCATCGTCAGGGCCGGGGTCAACAGCTACGGGCCGAAGATCACGCAGACGCGCGTCCACCTGACCAGCGCGAGCATCTCTCCCTTCAGCGGCAGCGGCACCCTGTACGGCCTCGAGGTCGGCAACCCGAAGGGGTGGAGCGCGGCGAATCTCGTGTCGCTCGGGCGGATCCACGTCTCCGTCGATCCCACGTCCCTGTTCGGGAACAAGATCGTCATCAACGACATCGACATCGATTCACCGCAGTTCGACTACGAAACGAAGATCGTCTCGAGCAACGTGGGGGACCTGCTGGCGGCCGTCGAGCGCTCCACGGGGAGCGGCGGGCCCACCGCCAAGGCGAAGAACGGAAAGCCGATCAGCATCGAGGTCCGCCATTTCCGGCTGCACGATGGGAGCGTCCGCCTCGGGGCGGGCAAGGCCGCCCTGCGCATCCCGCTTCCGCCGATCGACCTCACGAACATCGGGACCGGCCAGGGCGGCGTGTCGCCGGCGCAGCTCGTGGCCCAGGTGATGCGCTCGGTCACGACGGACATCGTGCACGCCAGCACGCACGCGGCCGAGGCCGCCGGCGCCACGGCCGGGGCCGCTGCCGCGCAGGGTCTGAAGGATGCGGCCTCGAAGATGAAGGGTCTGCTCAAAGGGAAGTAGCAGCCGCGACGGCCGGAACGGAGCGCCCCCTGTTGCGGTGGGCGCTCCGTCTTCGCTCCAAGTGATCGGCGTCGCAACGCATGAACGCGTAACGCGTCATGCAATTCGGGTCGTGGATACATCCGATCCCGATGCTTACGGCAAGCACCTGATACTGGCGCCCGGTATCTCCCTACGGGAAGACAGGAGTTCCCCGATCCCGGCGCAGTGGGATCGCCCGCAACGTGGTGTCGTTGCGTGACGTGTGAATCAATGGCACGTGCGTGAATCCCTCGGCGGGCGGCAATGAACACCCAACGCTTGCGCCGTACCGCCAGTTGTCAATCGCAATTCTCACCCACCACGTGTGGGGTTTCCCTTCGGGGGGTCGCTGGTGCATCCGCGCGATCGGTTCTGGCGTGTCGTGGTTCCGCTGGGCGTGGTCTGTGTCGTGGGAACGATGCTCGTCGTCGGCTGGAAGGCGCAGCCCGCGCGCTACGTGCGGGGATATGCGCCCATGCAGCCGATTCCGTTCTCCCACCTCGTGCATGCCGGCGACAACCGCATTCCGTGTGAGTACTGCCACACGAACGCCGATCGGAGCCGCGACGCCACCATCCCGGCGGTGCAGACCTGCATGAACTGCCACCGCGCGATCACGATGGCGGACAGCAACTACATCAAGCAGGACGTCGTGGCGCGGCTCGCCTCCGACAAGGCCCTGGCGTGGAAGCGGGTCTACCATCTCCCCGACCACGTGTACTTCGATCACCGGGCGCACGTGAACGTCGGGCTCCAGTGCCAGGTGTGCCACGGCGAGGTGCAGACGATGAACGTCGTGCGGCGGGTGATGAACACGCGCATGGGCGAGTGCCTGATCTGCCACCGGAATCCCACCCCGTATCTGCCGCCGGGATCGCCGGTCAAGAGCGGTCCGACGGACTGCACGGCCTGCCACCGGTAGAGGAACGGAGGAACATCGATCTCATGGACAGAAGTCGTCGCCAGGCCGTCATCGACATCGTCACTGCGCTCGGCGTGATGTTCGCGGGCACGTCCCTGCTCGGTCGGCGGGCGCGTGCCGGGTCGGGTGCGTGGCGGGGCGGGCGGCCGCGTCGTGGGACGGCCGGTGCCGGTCCGGCGCCGCGGGTGCGGCCGGCTCCCTTCGCGGTGAAGCGCCATGGATGAGCATACCGATCCCATCGTGCCGTCCGTGCGCGAGCCCGTTTCGCGCCGCCGGTTCCTCAGTCTGATCGGGGCCTCGGCCGCGCTGGCCGCCACGGCGGCCTGCACGCCGGCCGACAACGACACGATCGTCGCGTACACGAAGAAACCCGACGACGTGATCCCCGGCGTCGCCAACTACTACGCGAGCACGTACCAGGAAGGACTCGTCCCGTACGGCGTGCTGGTCAAGGCGCGCGAGGGCCGGCCGATCCACATCGACGGGAACGACGAGCATCCGTTGTTCAACGGGAAGACGTCGCTCCGGGCGCAGGCGGAGATCATCGGGCTCTACGATCCCGAGCGGCTGCGCGGTCCGCGAGTTGCCGGCAAGCCGTCCACCTGGCAGGCCGCGGAAGCGCGGGTGGTCGCCGGGCTGAAGGCGGCGGCCGCCGGTGCGAAGCCGGTCCTGCTGCTGACGCCCGCCGTGATCTCACCGACGCGCCGGGCCGTGATCGCGGACCTGCAGCGCGTGCTGCCGGGGCTGCAGCACGTCGCATGGGAGCCCGGGCT
>JBJKRG010000008.1:0-9108 GCA_046704805.1 Gemmatimonadaceae bacterium | reverse complement strand
GAACGTCGACTCGCTCGCGGTCTGGTTGGCGCGTCGCAGGCGGCTCCAGATGAGCAGCGTCGTGCCGTAGATCATCGCGGCGCCCGCGACCGTGCCGAGCAGCCTCGTCGGGTACCAGAGCGGGACCGGCGTCCCGGTCGCCTTGATGCCGACGAGCGCCAGGCCGTAGTCGAGGATCGTCGCCAGGAACAGCCCCAGGAAGCCCCACAGCGTCAGCGCGTGGAGCAGCCAGCGGCGCCGGTAGAGCGGCTCCGTCACCTGCGCCTCGCCGCAGTCCTTCCGGTAGCGGCGCTGCCCGATCGCCTCGACGCCGAGCGCCACCCAGAGCGCACGCAGCGACCGGCGCCGCGCCGCGGGACCGCCGAAGACGCCGGAGAACCGGACCCCCTCGCGACGCGCGATGCCGCGGGCCAGGGTGACGACGCTCGCGAGCGCGGCCAGGCCGACCAGGCTCATCACCGCGACGCCGGTCATGTGGATGAGGCGCTCCGGGATGAAGTCGAACAGCGCCAGCCGGCGCGCGCTCTCCGCTCCGTGCGAGGCGTACATGAACAGCGCGAAGAACGCGGCGAGCGCCACCACGATGATCGTGCCGACCACGGGCCGCGTGGACAGCGTCCTCGCCAGGCCGGTCCGGTCGCAGTGGGCGATACCGTAGCGGCGCGCGGCGGCCATGAAGCCGGCCGGGTCCGCCTGGGTCGGGCAGCTCTCCGAGCAGGTCCCGCAGTGGTAGCAGGTCCACAGCTCCTTGCTCGTGACGAGCGCGTCCTTCATGCCGAGCTGCGCGTAGCGGATCAGCCGCCGCGGAAACGTGCCGTCGTCGTCCGACAGCGGGCAGATCGCCGTGCACGTGCCGCAGCTGAAGCACGCGGAGACGTCGGCCGCGCCGAAGCGCTGGATGTCGGACAGGAGGTCCGGGTCGAGCCGGACGGCGGGCAGGGCCGCCTCGCCGCTCGGTGCCAGGGCTTCGGCGGTGGTTCCGGCGGCAGTCACGGCGCTCATCTCGTCTCGTCCTCGCCGCCCGCCTTCTCGACGGCGGCGTACTGGAAGAACCCCTCGTCGGTCGCCTCGGACAGCTCGACCAGCTTGCCGTAGCGGCGCATCCCCATCACCCAGAAGACCACCTCGTCGCTCGGCCTTCCGATCGCCTCCGCGATCTCGGGAACCGTGTGGGGCCCGTCGCTCACCGCGCGGAGGATGTCGCCGTGCATGAGCGGCTCCTCCCTGATGATCTCCCGGACGTCGCGCGTCGTGCTCATGCCGCCGATGTCTCCAGCAGGTTGTCGATCATGCCGCGGATCTGCGCGTCGGTGCTGCCGAGCAGATCGATCGCGTTCTCGCGGCAGTAGGGGGCGCATCCGCCGCAGCCCTTGCAGGCGGTGGCGTCGATGGTCACCACCTCGCGCCCGCCGGCGTCCACCTTGCGGATCGCCCCGTAGGGGCAGGCCTCCTCGCACTCGCCGCAGCCCGTGCACGCCTCGGCGTTCACGGTCGCGACGAGCGGGTCCAGCTCGGCGGTCCCCCGCATGAGCATGGCGCCGCACTGCGTCACGGCGGCCAGGCCCGAGGCGACGGACTCCGACGAGGTCTTCGGGCCCTGGCAGGTCCCGGCGATCATCACGCCGTCCACCACGGTCTCGACCGGGCGCAGCTTGGGGTGGATCTCGTTGTAGAAGCCGTCGCTGCCGAGCGGCAGCTTGAGCAGGTCGGTCAGGCCGGCGTTCTGCCGGGGGACCATCCCGGTGACCAGCACGACGAGATCGGCCTCGAGCGAGACCCTCTCGCCGCCGGTCAGCGCGTCGACCGTCGTCACGAGGAGCTTGCCGTCCCGGCCCCGCTCCACCGACGGCGGCGTGTCGTCGGGGAACTTCATGTAGACCGAGCCGCGCTTGCGCGACTCCTCGTACATCAGCTCGTAGCGGCCGTACGTCCGGATGTCGCGGTAGAGGTGGTACTGGCGCGTGGCCGCGTCGTGGCGCGAGACCTGCATCGACTCGTGCACGGCGGCCGAGCAGCAGTACTTCGAGCAGTACGCGTGGCCCCCCTCCTGCCGGCTGCCCACGCAGTAGATGTAGGCGATGGTCCGGACCGGCCGGTCCTTGTACCGCAGCGGCCCCGGCGAGGCGTCGACCAGCTTCTTGAACTCCGGCAGCGTCAGCACGCCCTCGATGCCGTAGCCGTACTCGCCGACCTCCGGCTGGTAGGTGTCGAAGCCGGTGGCGATGACGATCGCGCCCACCTCGACGCGCACGGTCTCCGGCTCGCCGCCGTCCGGCGGCGCGACGCGCAGCTCCGCGCTGTAGTTGCCGAAGCTGCCGGACTTGCCGACCAGCTCCGCGCGCGTGAAGACGGTGATCATCGGGCGCCTCCGGACCTCGCCGACGAGGCTCGCGATCAGGTCGCCGCCGGAGCGCTCGTGAGGGAACATCGGCCCGAAGCGCGCCACCCAGCCCCCGAGCTCGGCCTCGCGCTCGACGAGCGTCACCCCCAGGCCGAGGTCCGCCAGCCCGATGGCCGCCCGCAGGCCGGCGATGCCGCCGCCGACCACCAGCGCGCGCGACGTCGTCTGGACGCCGATCGGCTCGAGCGGGACCGAAGCGCGCGTCTTGGCGACGCCCGCGCGGACGAGGCCGATGGCCTTGGCCGTCGCCCCGGCCGGGTCGTCGCCGTGCGCCCAGGAGTCCTGCTCGCGGATGTTGACCTGGGTGTACTCGTAGGGGTTGAGCCCGGCGCGCCTGGAGACGCCGCGGAACGTGAACAGGTGCAGCTTGGGCGAGCACGACGCGACGACCAGCCCGTCGAGGTGCTCGTCCTCGATCTTCTGGATCATGTCGTGCTGGGAGCCGTCCGAGCACGCGAACATCATCGTCTCGGCGTGCACGACGCCGGGCTCGGCGGCGACGGCGTCGCGGACCTTCGCCACGTCCACGTAGTCGGAGATGTTGCCGCCGCAGTGGCAGATGTAGACCCCGATGCGTCGCTCGCTCATCGCACTGCCTCCACCACCGTTCGCGTGTGGGCGGCCTTCTCGAGGTGGGCGGCCACCTGGGCGACCGCCGCCCCGGCGTGCGTGATCGAGTCCACGATGTCCTTCGCCCCCGACGCGGTGCCGGCGACGAAGACGCCGGGGATGCTGGTCCGGCCGGGGTTCAGGTCGTCGTCGGGCTCGGCGACCCAGGCGAACTCGTCCAGGCCCAGCGGCTCGCCGTCGAACAGCCGCTCCACGTCGCGGTTGGGCTGGACGCCCACCGCCAGCACGACCAGGTCGTACTCGGCCTCGGCCAGCTTCCCGCCGTTCTCGATGTCCTCGTAGTGCAGGACGAGGTTGCCGTCGGGCTTCTCGGTGATCTTCGCCACCCGCCCCTTGATGTAGGTGGCGCCGAGCTCCTTGGCCTCCTCGTAGAACTCGTCGTAGCGCTTGCCCGCCGCGCGCATGTCCATGTAGTGCATCGTCACGTCGGCCAGCGGCAGCGCGCCCATGATGAGCTGGTTCTGCTTGACCGAGTACATGCAGCAGATCTTCGAGCAGAGCGGGTTGCCCACGGTCTTGTCGCGCGAGCCCGTGCACGAGATGTAGGCGATGCGGTCGGGCACCTTGCCGTCGCTCGGGCGCAGCACCGTGTTGAAGGGCCTCGTCGGCGCGAGCAGCCGGTCCATCTGCATGCCGGTGATCACGTTGGGGTACTTGCCCCAGCCGTACTCGGGCTTCGCGTCGGCCGCGAAGAGCTTGAAGCCGGTCGAGACGACCACCGCGCCGACCTCGACCTCGAACGTGCGCTCGTGCTGGCTCAGGTCGATCGCGTTCGCCGGGCACGTCGCGACGCACTGCCCGCACTCCGAGCAGACGCCGCAGTCGAGGCAGCCGCCGGCGGCGAAGAGCGCCTCGGCCTCGGTGAGCGGCGGCTCGATCTCGGCGAAGTCGCGCGGCGCGGGCGAGTGCTGGGCGTCGAGACTCACCGGATCGCGGTGGGTGTAGCTCTTCTGCCGCGACAGCACCCGGGCCTTGGCGACGGCGGCCAGCCGGTCGTCGAGCGCCTCGAAGCCGTCCAGCTCGCCGCCCTGGAGCCAGCGGTCGATCATGTGGGCCGCGCGCCGCCCCTGCCCCACGGCGTGCGTGATGTCGGACGCGCCGCTGACGACGTCGCCGGCGGCGAATAGCCAGGGGACCTCGCTCTGGAGCGTCTTCGGGTCGACCTCGATGCCGCGGCTCCTCGACACGCCCACGCGGCCGTCGAAGGGCCCCGTGTCGGGCACGAGCCCGATCGCCGGGATCACCAGGTCGCAGGGGATCACGAACTCCGAGCCCCGGATCGGCTCCGGACGGCGCCGCCCCGAGGCGTCCGGCTCGCCCAGCTTCATGCGGGTGCAGCGCAGGCCGCTCACGCGGCCCTCCGCGTCGGCGACCACGGCCACCGGAGCGACGAGCAGCTCGAAGCGGACCCCTTCCTTCCGGGCGTCCGCGACCTCGGCCGCGTGCGCGGGCATCTCCTCGCGCCCGCGCCGGTAGGCCACCAGCGTGTCGAGCGCGCCCAGCCGCCGGGCCGTCCGCGCCGCGTCCATGGCCACGTTGCCGCCGCCGACGATCACGACGCGCTTGCCCCGGAGGTCGGGCGAGGCGGCGAAGCGGACGTCGCTCAGGAAGTCGAGGCCGGAGACCACGCCGGCCGTCTCCTCGCCGGGCACGCCGAGGCCGCTGGCGCGGGGCGTTCCCGTCGCCAGGAGCACCGCGTCGTGGCCCTCGCGCCGGAGCGCCTCCAGGTCGTCGACCCGCGTGCCGCAGGCGATCTCGACGCCGAGCGCGGTCACGTTGCGGATGTCCTGCTCGACGACCTCCTGCGGCAGGCGATAGACCGGGATCGCCTGGCGCAGGAAGCCGCCGGGCTCGGGAGCCGCCTCGAGGATCTTCACCCGGTAGCCCTTGCGCGCGAGCTGCCAGGCGGCGGTCAGCCCCGCCGGCCCCGAGCCCACGATCGCCACGCTGCGGCCGTTCGGCTCCGCGGGCCGGACGCCGGGCCCGTCGTGCGTCGCGTAGTGCCGCTCGGCGATGAAGCGCTTGAGCCGCCGGATGGGGAGCGGGGCCTCGAGGTCGCCCCGCGTGCACTCCGCCTCGCAGGGCGCGTAGCAGGCGCGGCCGAGCGAGCCGACGAGCGGCGTCGCGTCGAGCACGAGCTGGAACGCCTCCTCGTACTTGCCGCTGCGGATGAGCGAGACGTAGCCGTGGGCCTTGATGCCCGCCGGGCAGGTGTCCGTGCAGGGCGACGTGCCCTCGCGGGTGATCACCGCCTTCTTCGGCACCGCCTGCGGGAAGGGGATGTGGGCCGCCCGGCGCGCCACCAGGTCGGCGTTGAACTCGTCGGGCACCGCCACCGTGCACACCTGCTCGCACTCCTGGCAGCCGGTGCAGGCGGCCGTGTCGACGTAGCGCGCCTTCTGGCGCACCGTGGCGTGGAAGCGCCCCGCTCCGTCGCGGCGGATCGTCCGGATCTCGCCGTACGTGACGGTCGTGATGTTCGGGTGGTTGATCGTCGACGACATCTTCGGGCCGGAGATGCAGCTCGCGCAGTCCAGCGTCGGGAAGACCTTGCTCAGCAGGATCATCCGCCCGCCCACGCTCGCCTCCTTCTCGACGAGCAGGACCTTGTAGCCCATGTCGCCCAGCTTGAGCGACGACTCCATGCCCCCGATGCCCGCCCCGATCACCAGCGCGTCGTACTTCATGCCGCCGCTCCCGTCGGGTTCAGCCGGGACAGCAGCTCGGAGAACTCGCGCATGTGGGTGACGAACGGCTCGGCACACACCGAGCAGAGCGCGGCCATCTTCACGCGCTCCGGCTGATAGCCCGCGGCCTTCATCAGCTCCTGCGCCTCGGCCGCGATGCGCGCCGTACGCGTGCCGCAGTCGGGCAGGTAGGCGCACTCGTCGCCGTCGGCGGCGATGAACACGCCGTCGAAGCCCCGCTCGAACGCGTGCAGGATCCACGCGGGCCGGATGGCGCTGCTGCACGGCAACGTGATCGTCGAGACCGTCGCCGGATAGTGCAGATGTCTGCTGCCGGCGAGGTCGATGCCGGGATCGGAGATGTTCTGCGTCGAGAACACCAGGATCCGCGGACCGGCCCCGCCGGTGGGCGTCGCGTGGTCCGACATCGCGGTTACTTCGCCTTCTTGACGAACAACCTCAGGAAGCCGGGCTCCTCGAGCTCGCCCAGGTACTCGTGACCCACCTTCTTGGACCAGGCCGGCAGGTCCTTCTTCGTGCCGGAGTCCGTGGCCTGGACCTCCATGATCCCGCCGACCGGCACGCCCGCGATGCCCTTCTTCGCGGCCAGGATCGGCCCGGGGCAGGAGGTGCCCCGCGCGTCGACCACCTTGTCCACGTGCAGCTGGGTCAGGTCCATCGTCGCCATCGTCATCGTCGTCTCTCCTCGAACGGCCCCGGGGGCCGGGCGTGTCGTCATGAATCCGAACCTGCGTGCCCCTGGAACAAGTGCACGCCGTATGCCAGATTGAAGGGGACACCTCCCGCCTTGCCCGCTGCGCCGGAACGCTCTTCACAGCAACGCGTTGCGCTGATCGGTTCCGGCGTCGCGTCTCGGACCGCAGATCCGGGATTGGTTCAGACCGTCTCAAGTGTTGAGACAATTCGAAACGGTGTGTTTCGCGGTGCCTCCCCCACCGGCGACGCACCGAGGGGGCACGGAAGGGTGAACGCGCTCGATCCCGACTCAGCGCTTCAGCGCATCCTGAGTGCCGCCGGCACGGGCGAGGAGGGCCTCCTCGAGGGGCTGCTCGCGTCCACCGACGACGCCGTCTTCATCGTCGACGCCGAGCGCCACATCGTCCTCGTGAGCGAGCGCGCGCAGGCGATCACGGGCGTGTCGCGCGACGAGGCCCTCGGCCGCGACTGCCTCACCCTCTTCAAGTGCCGCAGCTGCCTCGTCGAGTGCGGCGTCTTCAAGTACGGCTCCTCCGACGACGTGCCGCTCGTCCTCTACGGACCGGACGGCAACGACGTGGCGGTGCGCAAGACGGCGCGCATCCTGCGCGACGATCGCGGCGAGGTGATCGGCGCGGTGGAGGCGTTCCGCCTGGAGGGCGACATCGTGCCGGCCCTGGACTCCGGGGGGACCGCGGGCGCCGCCTGGGGCGGGGCGTCGCGCATCATCGCCATGCTGGGCCGGGGGGCGATGATGGTCAACGCCGACTTCGTGGTCCAGCGCGTGTCCGCCGCGCTCGCCGAGCTCCTGGGCCGCACGCCGGAGCAGATCGTGGGGCGGCCCGCGGCGGACGTCCTCGGCGCGGAGCTGTGCGAGCCGGACGCGCCGTTCCGCAAGGCGCTCCAGCGGGGGGAGCGGCCCGAGGGATGGCGCGCGGTGCTCCAGCACGCGGACGGCCGCTGGCTGCCGTTCTCGCTGACCGCCGCGCTGCTGCCCCACGGCGGGGCGTGCGGCGAGGACCCGGGCGGGGCCGTGCTGATGCTCCGGCCGGAGGCGTCCGTCGAGACCGAAGGGCGCAACGGAGGGCCGATCCACTTCGAGGGGATGGTCGGCCGCTCGCGCGCGATGGAGCGGGTCTTCGGGCTCATCGATCACCTGCGCGACAGCGACGCGACGGTGCTGATCACGGGCGAGAGCGGGACGGGCAAGGAGCTGGTGGCCCGGGCGGTGCACGCGCGCTCCAACCGGGCGAACCGGCCGTTCGTCGCGGTGAACTGCGGCGCCCTGCCCGAGCAGCTGCTCGAGAGCGAGCTGTTCGGCCACGCGCGCGGAGCCTTCACGGGGGCGACGCGCGACAAGCCCGGCCGCTTCGAGGTCGTCCAGGACGGCACGATCTTCCTGGACGAGGTCGGCGACCTGCCGCAGCCGCTGCAGGTCAAGCTGCTCCGCGTGCTCCAGGAGCGGACGTTCGAGCGGCTCGGCGAGAACACCAGCCGCACGTTCCGCGCGCGCGTGCTGGCCGCCACGAACATCGACCTCACGCGGGCGATCGCCCGCCGCAGCTTCCGCGACGACCTCTTCTACCGGCTCAACGTCGTGCGCATCCACATCCCGCCGCTCCGCGAGCGTCGCGACGACCTGGAGCTGCTCATCACGCACCTGCTCCAGGCGATCGGCCGCCAGCGCTCGCGCGCGCTGCGCCTCTCACCCGACGCCATGCGCACGCTGATGGCCTACGACTGGCCGGGCAACGTGCGCCAGCTCGAGAACGCGCTCGAGTACGCCAACGCGGTCTGCGACGGCCAGACGATCCACGTGGAGGACCTGCCGCCCGAGCTCACGGCCGGGCCGTCCGGGCCGACGGCGCTGCAGGCGCCGGGCACCGAGTCGGCGTCGCCGGGCGCCTCGCCGGCCCCGGGCTCGCCACCGCAAACGCCGCTCGCTCCCTACCCCGAGCGCAGCCAGATCCTCGCCGCGCTCGAGGCGACGCACCACCGCCGCGGTGAGGCGGCGCGCGTCCTCGGCATCAGCCGCACGACCCTCTGGCGTCGGATGAGAGAGTTCGGCCTCTGAGGAGCGGGGGCTGAGCGGGCGAGAAACGGGTTTGCGTATATCCGCCTCTTGCTTCACATTGCGGTTCCAGGGGCTCCCTCCCCACCTGCCCACCCGACCATCTGACGGGGGGCGGCCATGTCGGACTCCCTGGAACGTCTCCAGGTGGCGCTGGCCGATCGTTACGCGATCGAGCACGAGATCGGCGCCGGCGGCATGGCCACGGTCTACCTCGCGACCGACCTCCGCCACGCGCGTCGCGTGGCGCTCAAGGTGCTCCGACCCGACCTCGCCGCCACCCTCGGTGCCGCGCGCTTCCTCCAGGAGGTGCGGGTCACTGCCAACCTCCAGCACCCGAACATCCTGCCGCTGTTCGATTCCGGCGAGGCCGACGGCTTCCTCTACTTCGTGATGCCCTACGTCGAGGGCGAATCGTTGCGCCAGCGCCTGGTCCGCGAGGGCGAGCTCCCCGTTTCCGACGTGGCCCGACTGCTGCGCGACGTGGTGGACGCACTGGCCGCCGCACACGCGAAGGGCGTGGTCCACCGCGACATCAAGCCCGAGAACATCATGCTCTCGGGCCACCATGCGATGATCGGGGATTTCGGCGTCGCCAAGGC
>JBJKRG010000007.1:0-3018 GCA_046704805.1 Gemmatimonadaceae bacterium | reverse complement strand
ACAGCCGCCCCTCGCTCCGCATCCGCTCGAAGAGCTGCGTGCCCGGCGGCGCCTGCAGCAGCCCGACCATGGCGGTGACGATCCCGCTGCGCTGGATGAACTCGGTCAGCCGCTGGAACGACGACGGTGTGTCGCTGTCGAATCCGACGATGAATCCCGCGTGCACGGCCATTCCCGCCCGCTCGATCCGCTTCACGTCGGCCACGAGGTCGCGTTTCAGGTTCTGTTTCTTGTGGCACGCCTCGAGCGCCGTCTCGTCCGGCGTCTCGATCCCGATGAACACCGTGTCGAACCCGGCGCGGCCCATCATGTCCAGCAGCTCGGGGTCGTCGGCCAGGTTCATCGAGACCTGGGCGTTGAAGGGAACGCGGGGGTGGCGCTTCCGCCACTCGATGAGGGCCGGGAGGAGCTTCGCCTTCGCGTCGCGCTTGTTCCCGATGAAGTTGTCGTCCACGAAGAACACGCTGCCCCGCCAGCCCAGCGCGTGGAGGCGGTCCAGCTCGGCGATGACCTGCGCCACGGCCTTCGTGCGCGGGCGGTGTCCGAACATCGCCGTGACGTTGCAGAAGTCGCAGTTGTACGGACAGCCGCGGCAGAACTGGATGCCCATGCCGGCGTACCGCGACAGGTCGGCCAGCTCCCACATCGGCACCGGCGTGGTGGTCACGTCGGCGAACTCCGCCGCCCGGTACACGTGCCGGGCACGGCCCGCCGCCAGGTCGGCGAGGAACGGGGGGAGCGTCACCTCGGCTTCGTCGAGCACGAAGTGGTCCACCCCCTCGAACTCCTCGTGCTCGATCGTGAACAGCGGTCCGCCGGCCACCACCGGTACGCCGGCGGCCCCGCACCGTGCGATCACGGCCGCTGCCGAGGTTCGTTGCACGATCATCCCGCCGACGAACGCGTAGTCGGCCCACGCCAGGTCCGCGTCCGTCAGCGGCGCGACGTTGAGGTCCACCAGGCGCTTCTCCCATTCGGCCGGGAGCATGGCGGCGACGGTGAGCAGGCCCAGCGGGGGATGCGATGCACGCCGCCGGATGAACCGCAGCGCGTGGCTGAAACTCCAGAACGTCTCCGGGAACTCCGGAGAGATGAATAGAACCTTCACAGCAGGGGTTCCTGTAGTCGGGAAGCGGAACGGTCAGGCGGGACGCGCATTGTTCGGGACCGGACCCCTGCTGCACAATCAGGGATTACCTGACAACGGGCGCCGCCTCATCGTCGCGAAGCTCGGCCGCGCCCATGGGCGCCATGACGGCATCCGTGCAGCAGGAGGGCCTCAGCCCGTACACCACCACCAGGAACGCGCGCCGGGTACGGTGCCGGGGCCGTGCCCCCGGAAATGCCGACCCGCTATTTGCCGCTGTCCACGATCTTCGCGCTCTCGATGTAGTCCAGTTTCGGGAAGTTCCGCTCGAGATACGTGTTCCCCTGGGCGCTGATCGCGTCCTGGTTCGGCGTCTGCCGGTATCCCGAATAGATCGAATCGACGACGTTCATGCCGTCCACGACCTTGCCGAACGGTGCGAATCCCTGCGTATCGAGCCGCGCGTTGTCGGCGAGATTGATGAAGAGCTGGTTCGACCGCGTATTCGGGCCCCGCGACGCGAACACGAGCGTTCCGCGGGCGTTCGTCTCCTTCACCGGGTCGTCGAGAATGGTGTCCTTCGCCCACCGCGCGTTGACCGCCGGGTCGCCGTTCATCCCGAACTGCACGACGAAGCCGGGCACGACGCGGAAGAAGCGGATGTCCTTGAAGTAGCCGATGGTGACGAGGTGGTAGAAGCGGTCGGCGCCGCGTGGTGCCAGGCTGCGCGTGACGTCCACCGTGAACGGGCCGCGGCTCGTCTGGAACTGCACGCGGAACGAGTCCGGAGCAGCCGCTGCGGCGGCGTTCGTCGCCGGCGGCGGCGTCTTCTCCCGGGTGCCGCAGGCGGCAAGGGCGATACAGGCGGCGAGTACGAGCGTCTTCTTCATTCGCAGGGAATCTCGTGTACGGGTGAATCGACGATGCGGTGCCCGGAACATGGACTCGTCGCCCGCCGACCGCCAGCGTCTGCCCGCGAACGTGCCGTCCTCCCCCTCGCCGTGACCGCCGCGTAACTTCTCCCTGCGATCAACAGCGGAGCCGGTACCCCGTGCGCATCAGCGACATGAACTGGATGCAGGTGGAGGAATACCTGCGACACGACGACCGCGCCGTGCTGCCCCTCGGCAGCACCGAACAGCACAGCCACCTGCGGCTGACGGTGGACTGCATCCTCCCCCAGCGCGTCGCCGCCGAGGCCGCCGAGCCGCTCGGCGTGCCGGTGTTTCCCGTCGTCGCGTACGGCGTGACCCCCTATTTCCGGGAGTTTCCGGGCTCCATCTCGCTGCGCGTCGACACGCACCTCGCCGTGGTGCGCGACGTTCTCGACAGCATGGCGCACAGCGGCTTCCGCCGCATCCTGATCGTGAACGGACACGGCGGGAACAGTGCCGTGGAGCGGTTCGTGCCCGAGTGGATGGCGGACCATCCCGACTGTCGGGTGCTGTTCCACAACTGGTGGAACGCCCCGCGCACGTGGGCCAAGGTGCAGGCCATCGACCCCGTCGCGTCGCACGGCTCGTGGATGGAGAACTTTCCGTGGACGCGGCTGCCCGGCGTCGCCATGCCGTCGACGCAGCGGCCGATGGTGGACGTCGCCCGCGTGCGCGCGCTCGACCCGGTCTCGCTCCGCGCGTATCTCGGGGACGGAAACTACGGCGGCCTCTATCAGCGTCCCGACGAGGACCTGCTGGCCATCTGGCAGGTGGCAGTCGAGGAAACGCGGGCCCTGCTGACCGGCTCCTGGGGCGGCGCGTCGTAGGAGCCCGGGCGACGATGCGAGTCCTCTTCTGGGGAGCGGGGGCGATCGGCGGCACGATGGCCGCGCACCTCGCACGGGCCGGCCACGACGTGACCGTCGTGGATGCCGCCGCCGAGCACGTAGCGGCGATCGACCGGGACGGACTGCACGTCACCGGGCCGATCGCGGA
>JBJKRG010000006.1:0-12745 GCA_046704805.1 Gemmatimonadaceae bacterium | reverse complement strand
GGACGCCGGTCCGGGTGGGACTGATGAGGCCGGTCTCGCTGGCGGCCGTGACGGTCACGGCACCAAGCTGTGTGGCCTGCGAGGAGAGGGTGAAGTCGATGCGGGTGGTCTGCCCGAGGTTGACGACAGCGGTGCGGGTCTGCGGCGCGAAGCCGATGCGCCGAGCCGTGACTTCATAGCTGCCGGTCTCGAGGCCGGAAACCAGATACCGCCCGTCGGACTGGGTGACCGTGGTCCGCACGAAGCCGGTGCTCGTGCGGCGGACCGTGACCTGTGCGGAGCCGACACCGCCTTGCGGGCCGTTGACCATCCCGCTGATGGTGCCGGTGGTCACTTGTGCCGGGAGGGTCGCCGATCCAACCACGAATGCGGCGAGCATACCGACGGTAAGTGCCCAACGTGGAATCTTCATGACTCGAGCTTCCTTGGCTGTTGGAGGGAAATGCCGTGAGGCATTGGGGAGTGAAACGAAGAGACTCCAATACTAGGGGTCCCAAATCTGTCGGGAGGCGTCGTGACGGTGTAAGGGTCGACGTGTCACGAAGCGGTCACCAGCCAGTGCCGCGTGGGGGATCCCGGGTGCAAAAATAGGGATCCGAACGGTTCGTGGACAGGCGACGCCAGGGATTCCGGCCCAGACCGCTTTGCGGGGAGCGCGGTTGCTCTCCGCCAGGGCGAGCGCTTAACTTTTTTGGTCTTGGCCAGGTAGCTCAGTTGGTAGAGCAGCGGACTGAAAATCCGCGTGTCGGCAGTTCGATTCTGCCCCTGGCCACTGCTCGAAAACACGACACCGAATACCAGCGCAGGGTCCCGGATCGGTCGATCCGGGACCCTCGTCGCTTGTGGCCCAAACGGTCGGTCAGACGGGCCGAGAATCTCGCCAACCCCAGGCCCCGACTGTACAATTGCGGCACGCCCGCGACCTTCCCCGTCGACCGGGCAGCCGCCGGTCGGAAACGACGGCGAACGCTCCCACCTTGGACGGTCGATGGCCATGTTGAACCGGACGCTCCTCACCCTGACGCTGTGCGCGGCCGCTGCCACCGGCTGCGCGAAAAGCCCCCAACCGGCTGCACGGCCGGCGGGATTCCCTGCGGACTGGACCGTTGGTGCCGGACGGCACGCCGTCGAGGCCCGGCACGGAATGGTGGTCAGCAACAGCGACCTGGCGAGCCAGGCCGGCCTGGAGATCCTACGCGAGGGCGGCAACGCCGTGGACGCAGCGGTGGCGACGGGATTCGCCATGGCCGTGACGTATCCACAGGCCGGCAACATCGGCGGTGGCGGATTCATGGTCATCCACATGGCCGACGGGCGGAACGCGGCCATGGACTATCGCGAGGTGGCTCCGCTGGCGGCCACGCGGAACATGTACCTCGACGCGCACGGCAAGCTCACGAACAAGAGCCGCGTCGGGCCGCTGTCGGTCGGCGTCCCTGGATCCGTGGCGGGAATGGCCGCAGCGCTCCAGAAGTACGGAACGATGTCGCTGCACGACGTGATGCAGCCGGCCATCCGCCTGGCACGCGACGGATTCGTCGTCGACAGCGCGCTCTCGCGGGCCATCGGGGCGGCGACCAGGCTCATCGGACCCCACGAGGGCGCGGCACTGTTCCTGCCGGGGGGCAAGCCGCCGGCGCCGGGCACGACGTTCAAGCAGCCGGAGCTCGCGCGCACGCTCGAGGCGATCGCCAACCAGGGACCGGCGGCATTCTACAAGGGATGGATCGCCGACAGCCTGGCGGCCGAGATGCACCGCGATCACGGGATCATCACGACGCAGGATCTCGCGAAGTACACGCCGATCTGGCGCGACCCGATCCGGGGGACGTACCGCACGGACACGATCTACTCGATGCCGCCCTCGTCGAGTGGTGGCATCATCGAAGTGGAGATTCTGAACATCCTCGAGACCTTCCCCACGCTGCCTGCGTTCGGCAGCGCCGGCTACGTCCACGATCTGGCGGAAGCCTTCCGGCGGGCGTTCATCGACCGGAATACCGAGCTGGGCGACCCGGCGTTCGTGAAGAACCCTGTGGAGCGGTTGACGAGCAAGGCCTACGCACGGACCCTCGCCGACTCGATCCTGCCCGACAAGGCCTCGAAGTCACCGACGTTCGCCCAGGCGGAGCACGAGGGGATGAACACGACGCACTACTCCGTGGTGGATTCCGCCGGGGATGCCGTGTCGACGACGACGACGCTGAACAGCCTGTTCGGATCGGGCGAGTACGTGCGTGGGGCAGGCTTCTTCCTGAACAACGAGATGGACGACTTCTCCTCGGATCCGGGGCACCCCAACCAGTTCGGCCTGGTGCAGGGCGACGCGAACGCGATCGCACCCGGGAAGCGCATGCTGAGCGCAATGTCACCATCGATCGTCATCGACAGCACGGGGAAGGTGCTGCTGGTGGTCGGGGCCGCCGGTGGACCGACGATCATCACGGCGACGACGCAGATCATCCTCAACGTGGTGGATCACCACATGTCACTGGCCGATGCGATGTCGGCCCCGCGGATCCACCAGCAGGCGTGGCCGGACGTGGTGGAGTACGAGCAGGGCGGGCTGACGAAAGCCGTGGCCGATTCACTCACGGCCATGGGCTACACGCTACGAGTCGTGCGACACCTGGCGAACGCCAACGCCGTGATGCGGGTGCCGGGCGGCTGGCAGGGAATGGTCGAGCCGCGCGCCACGGGTGGAGCCCGGGGGTACTGACGCTACGGGGTGGGCTGGTCGCCGTGCGCCTGGCGGCGCGCGGCCGCCCTGGCGCGGAACGTGAGGAAGAGCATCGCGAGCCCGAACAGCAGAAGGACGAGCCCCCACCACAGGTTGACGTCGATGCCGAGCGACCGGCGGTAGACATCGCTGGGCGATACGAGGCCATACACCATCAGCATCACGCCGAGGATCGTGAACATCAGGCCCATCGGCAATCGCACATCGAGTTTCATCGGCTTCTTACCGGAAGATCACGTTGAGAACGGCGGTGAGCCCCAGGACGATGACACCGAGCGTGATCGGCTGCTTGTACCACGCCAGGCTGTGGTCGGTCGTGTGGGGCGTGAGGGAATAGACGAGCCCCTTGAGCTCGCCTTCGGATTTCTTCTGCCGCGTGGCGAGTGAGATGATGATCGTGGCCGCGAAGCAGACGGTCCAGGCGATGATGGCCGTCCAGAAGTTCTGGGCCATATCGCTGGGGTAGGTATGGAGCACGGCGCCGAGGTAGCCGCCCTTGATGCCGGGCACGGCGCCGAGCGGGAGCGTGAGACCGTCGTGGATGGCAGCCGCGGCCGTGCCGATGATCAACCCCCAGAACGCCCCGTGGCCCGTCGTTCGACGCCAGAACATGCCGAGCAGGAAGGTGGCGAAGAGCGGCGCGTTGACGAACGCGAAGACGAGCTGGAGCATGTCCATGATGTTGTTGAAGCGCGTCGTCGCGTAGGCCGCGGCCATGCTGAGGAGAATGCCGACCACGGTGGCGGTATGGCCCATCCACAGATAGTGGCGGTCCGACCGGCCGGGCCGGATGTAGCTCTGGTAGAGGTCGTAGGTCCACACGGTGTTGAAGGCCGTGACGTTGCCGGCCATGCCGGACATGAACGAGGCCATCAGGGCCGTGAGGCCAAGGCCGAGCAGGCCGGTGGGGAGGTAATGGGCGAGCATCATCGGCACGGCCAGGTTGTAGTTGGGCGTGCCGTCGCTGCCGAGGGGAATGAGCGGGCCGCTCTTGGTCGTGACCACGATGGCGATCATGCCGGGGAGGATCACCAACGCCGGAAAGAGCATCTTGGGCACGGCGGCGATGAGCGGGGTGCGCCGGGCCGCGGTCATGTCCTCGGCGGCCATGGCGCGCTGGATGACCAGGAAGTCGGTGCACCAGTAGCCGAACGAGAGCACGAAGCCGAGGCCCATGGCGAGGCCGAACCACTGCACGCCCATCGGGTTCGCATGCGCGGACCCGAGATACTGCCAGGAATGGGTATACGCGCCCGGGGCAAACCCGGCGTGTGTCGAGACCGCCTCCAGCTTGAGCACCAGCCCGTGCCAGCCCCCGACGTCCTTGAGCGCGATGAGGACGAGGGGCAGGAAGCCCATGACGATGAGGAAGAACTGCAGGACCTCGTTGTAGATGGCGGAGGTGAGGCCGCCCAGGAAGATGTAGATGAGCACGATCAGGGCGGAGAGCACGATGCTCATATTGAAATCCCAGCCCAGGATCAGCTCGAGCAGCTTGGCGAGCGCGTACATCGAGATCCCGGACGAGAAGATCGTCATCACGGCGAAGGTGAGGGCATTGAAGCCCCGGGTCTTCTCGTCGAAGCGCAGCTTGAGGTACTCGGGGACGGATCGGGCGCGCGAGCCGTAGTAGAAGGGCATCATGAACACGCCCACGAACACCATGGCGGGAATGGCGCCGAGCCAGTAGAAGTGCGCCGTCATGATGCCGTACTTCGCGCCGGAAGCCCCCATTCCGATCACTTCCTGGGCCCCGAGGTTCGCGGACACGAAGGCGAGGCCGGCGACCCAGGCGGGGATCGAGCGCCCGGACAGGAAGAAATCTTCGCTGCTGGTGACGAACCGCCGGAGCACCCAGCCGATGCCGAGCACAAAGGCGAAGTAAATGATGAGGATCGCGTAGTCGATCGCGCCGAGATGGATGTGTGGCACGGGGTGTGCTCTGGGAAGGCGATTCGAGAGGAAAAGAGCGTGGAATGAGCCGGAAAGGGCCCGCCACGCCGGACACGCGGGCATCCAAACCGAGCACAGTTACGCAAATCCAAGCCCGGCCGCAAGAAGCGAGATTCGCAAGGTTCTCGCCGGAGGTCTTGCGTGGCTGGCCGGGAGCGCCATTATTGAGCGCCATCACCGTCGGGCCGGCGCGTCAGTTGCCCCCAGGTCCGACCTATTTTACCACATCATCATATGAGTGCAGCAACGCCATGCTGCACCGCCCTGACACGTGGGTCAAGGCGTACCGACCCGCCAGGGTCGTTTGGAGGGGTGCATGAGAAAACTTCGGTCGATCGCGCTGTTCGTGGCTGCGCTGGCAGCGGGGGCCGTCCCGCTCCGTGCCCAAGGAACAGAAGGCACGGTCCGTGGCCATGTCACGGACAAGGCGACGCAGCAACCCATCGGAGGAGCGACGATCACCATCGGCGGCCGCGGGGCGGTGACGGAAACCGACGGCAGCTATTCCGTGAGCATTCCGGCCGGCACCTACACGCTGGAGGCCCGCACGATCGGGTATGCGCCGGCCTCGCAGTCGGTGACGGTGACGGCGGGGCAGACGGTGACGGTGGACCTGGCGTTGACGCAGCAGGCGCGGAGCCTGTCGGCGGTGGTGGTCACCGGCTACGGCCAGCAGCGGGCCGGCGACATCACCGGCGCGGTCAGCCAACTCTCGCCGGCGCAGTTCAACCCCGGCCGGATCGTGAGCCCACAGGCACTGATCACGAGCAAGGTCGCGGGCGTGCAGGTGGTGCAGAGCAACGAGCCCGGCGGCGGCGTCACGATCCGCATCCGCGGCGCCACGTCGGTGAACGCCAGCAGTGAGCCCCTGTACGTGGTCGACGGCATGCCGCTGGCCAGCGGTGCCGGGACCGGCCTCTCCGACGGACGGAATCCACTGAACTTCCTCAACCCGAGCGACATCCAGAGCATCACGGTGCTGAAGGGCGCCTCCGCGGCCGCCATCTACGGCGCGAACGCCGCGAACGGCGTCGTGATCATCACGACGAAGTCGGGCCGACAGGGCCCCCACGTGACGTACACGGGTGACATCACGACGTCGACGATCCAGCGCGTGCCGCAGATGCTGAACGCGGCCCAGTTCCGCACTGCGGTGCAGCAGTATTCGCCGCAGAGCATGAGCCAGTTGGGCAGCGCGAACACCGACTGGTTCAGCCAGGTGGAGCACAGCGGGACGGGCCAGGAGCACAACCTCTCGATCTCCGGCTCCGGCAAGAGCATGAACTACCGGCTGTCGCTGGGCTATCTGAGCGAGAACGGCGTCATCAAGGGCACGAACACCGAGCGCGAGTCGATCGGGCTCAACTACGACCAGCGCTTCTTCTCGGACGCTCTGGACATCCACACCAACCTGCTGGGATCGCGGACCTTCGACCGGTACACGCCGGGCGGTGTGCTGTCGAACGCCGCGCAGATGGGCCCGACGCAGCCGGTGTACGATCCGAGCGCCCCGACCGGCTACTACAACTGGCCCGGGAACACGCTGCAGTCGGCGGACAACCCGGTGCAGATCCTGAACCTGGCGGCCGACCAGGGGCACACGCTCCGGTCGCTGGGCACCGTCCAGGCCGATTACCAACTGCCGTGGGTCCAGGGGTTGAAGGCGCACGTGAACCTGGGCTACGACGTGACGGCGGCAGAGCGGCGAACCTTCAACCCGAGCGACCTGCACGCGCAGTTGAAGGCGGGAACCGGCGGAACGATGTACTGGACGGATCCGTCGATGACGAACACGCTGCTGGACATGTACCTGAACTACAACGCTCCGCTGAACCTGTTCCCCGGCACGATCAACGTGACGGGCGGGTACTCGTGGTCCTCCTCGAACGCCCAGTATCCGTACACGACGGCGACGGGCCTGAGCACGAACCTGCTCGGGCTGAACGGCATTCCATCGGCGCAGTTCATCCAAAGCAGCCCGGACGTGCAGCAGAGCCGGCTGATCTCGTTCTTCGGGCGCGCCGACTACAACTACGAAGACAAGTACCTCGCCGCGGTCAGCATCCGGCGTGACGGCTCGTCGCGATTCGGCCCGACCAATGCGTGGGGCGTCTTCCCCTCGGTGGCACTGGCGTGGCGCATCTCGAAGGAAGGGTTCATGCAGCGGTTCAAGAACCTTTCCGACCTGAAGCTGCGCGCGTCGTGGGGCAAGACCGGCAACCAGGCGTTCGCCAACTACCAGCAGTACGCGAACTTCGTGGTCGGCAACGCACAGGCCGAGCAGCAGTTCGGGAACCAGTACGTGACGACGATCCGGCCCAGCGCCGTGGATCCGAACATCAAGTGGGAGTCGACGAGCGCGTGGGACGTCGGGCTCGACTACGGCTTCGCCAACCAGCGCTTCAGCGGCGCGATCGACTACTACATCAAGGACACGAAGGACCTGATCTTCACCGTGCCGGTGGCGGCAGGCACCAACCTGTCGAACTACCTGACGACGAACATCGGCAGCATGCGGAATGCGGGCGTGGAGTTCAGTCTGAGCGCCGACATTCTGCAGAGCGCCCGGTCCGGCCTCGGGTGGACGGCCGACTTCACAGTCTCGCACAACGGGAACAAGCTGACGGCCATCAATCCGATCCTCACCGGGACGGCGGCGAAGCAGCAGCAGATTCTGACGACCGGGGTCGCGGGCGGCGTCGGCACGCTGATCCAGGTGCTGGAGCCGGGGCAGCCGATCAACTCCTTCTTCGTGTACAAGCAGAAGTACGATGCGAACGGCAAGCCGATCGAAGGCGCCTATGTCGATCTGAACGGCGACTCCGTGATCAATGTCAGCGACCGGCGTGCCTACCACGATCCGATGCCGAAGTGGATCTTCGGGCACACGTCGGACTTCACCTACGGGAACTGGGACGCCAGCTTCACGCTGCGCGCGTACCTGGGGAACTGGGTCTACAACAACATCCAGTCGAACCTCGGTGACTATCAGGAACTGCAGCGGGCCTCGCCGTACAACCTGAGCTCCAACGTCCTCGTGACGGGGTTCAAGACGCCGCAGTACCTGTCCGATTACTATGTCCAGAATGCGTCGTTCCTGCGCATGGACAACATCACGGTGGGCTACCGGCTCAATTATCAGGGCCAGCCGATGCGAATCTTCGGCACCGTGCAGAACGTGTTCACGATCAGCCCGTACAGCGGTGTCGATCCGCTGGCAGGCATCAACGGCATCGACAACAACATCTATCCGCTCTCGCGCATCTTCACCGGCGGGCTGAGCCTCCAGTTCTGAGCGCGTGCACACTCATTCGACGATTCGGACACGGACGGACCACATGAAGATCAATTATCGAACCATCGTGCTCTCGGCAGCGGTGGTGCTCTTCGGGGCCACCGCCTGCACGAACACGGTCGTGGAGCCGAAGAGCACTATCACCAGTGCCAACGTCTTCAACGACCCGAATTCGTACCAGGCGTTCATCGCCAAGGTGTACGCGGGCCTGGCAGTCAGCGGGCAGCAGGGTCCCGCCGGCAACCCCGACATCTCGGGGATCGACGAGGGCTTCTCGCAGTATCTGCGCCTCTACTGGGAGGCGGAGGAGCTGCCCACCGACGAGGCGGCCATCGCCTGGAACGACGTCGGCCTGCCGGTGATGAACACCCAGCTCTGGTCGGCGTCGAACTCGTTCGTCGTCGCCATGTACTACCGCATCTACTTCCAGGTGGGTATGGCGAACGAGTTCCTGCGTGAGACCAGCGACGCCGATCTGGCCGCCCGTGGGGTGACCGGCACGCTGAAGGCGCAGATCGAGCAGTACCGCGCCGAAGCCCGGTTCCTGCGTGCCCTGAGCTACTGGCACGGCATGGACATGTTCGGCAGCATCCCGCTGGTGACGGAGAAGGACTCGCTCGGTGCGACGCCACCGACGCAGGCCAGCCGCACGGACATCTACAACTTCGTCGTGAGCGAGCTGAACGCCATCAAGGACTCGCTGCCGACGCCGGGCCCCGACACATACGGCCGGGCCACGACGGAAGCCGCGAACATGCTGCTCGCCAACGTCTACCTCAACGCGGGCGTCTACACCGGAACACCGGACTACGCCGATGCGCTGAAGTCGGCAGAGGCCGTGATCAACTCCGGCTACTACAGCCTCGATCCGAACTACCACCACCTGTTCGAGGCCGACAACAACACATCGCCGGAGATCATCTTCGCCATTCCGCAGGACGGCGAGCACGAGCAGACGTACGGTGGCGTGAACTTCCTGATCCACGCCGAATGCGGCGGGAACATGAACAACGCCAACTACGGCATCGACGGCTGCTGGTGGGGCATCCGGCTGAAGCCGCAGGCCTACGCCTTCTACGGGCCGGGCGACGAGCGGGCGTCGACGTTCTACACGAACGGTCAGACCGTCGAGATGACCAGCATTCCGAACTTCCAGACGGGAATCGCCGACGCGAAGTTCACGAACATCACCTCGAGCGGCCAGCCGGGCTCGAATCCGGCGTTCGTGGACACGGACTTCCCGATGTTCCGCCTGGCCGGCGCGTACCTGATCTACGCCGAGGCAGAGCTGCGCGGGGGCGGGGGATCGCCGGCGCAGGCCCTGGCGTACATCAACGCCCTGCGGGAGCGGGCGTACGGCGGCCCGAGCGGTGACATCACCGCGTCGCAGCTCACGCTGCCGTTCGTCCTCGCCGAGCGCGGTCGCGAGCTGCTGTGGGAGGCCCACCGCCGGACCGACCTGATCCGGTATGGGGAGTTCACCGGCGGGCAGTACCTGTGGGCCTGGAAGGGCGGCGTCGAGAACGGCACGGCCACCGCGTCGTTCCGGGATCTGTACCCGATCCCCGCGTCGGAACTCGTGGCCAACCCCAACCTGAAGCAGAATCCGGGGTACTGAGCCGCAGCTGATGACGCTCAAGCTTCACGCGCTGGCCAGCATCGTCGTTCTGATGCTGGCCAGCGCAGCTTGTGGCGGCAGCCCGGCGGCCCCCATCCCGCATACGGGTGGGCCGGCCCCGCGGCCGTCGCTCAATCCGACCTACCGCCCCAGCGGCCACATGGCAGCGGGCGACGTGTTCGTGCAACTCTTCGAGTGGAAGTGGACGGACATCGCCAACGAGTGCCAGCAGGTACTGGGGCCGGTCGGATACAAGGCCGTCCAGATCTCGCCCCCCGAGGAGCACAGCGAGGTCCCGACCCACGACTGGAGCGAGCGATACCAGCCGGTGAGCTACACCATCGCGCGCAGCCGCTCCGGCGACAGCACCCAGTTCGTGGACATGGTCCAGCGCTGCAAGGCCGCGGGCGTGGACATCTACGCCGATGCCGTGCTCAACCACATGACGAACTACCCGAGCCCCGGCGTGGGGAGCGACGGGACCGCATACACGAAGTTCAACTATCCGGGGCTGTACACGCCCTCGGACTTCCACACGCCGTGCCTGGTGGACGACTACTCCAGCGCGGCGAACGTGCAGGACTGCGAGCTGGACGACCTGCCGGATCTCAACACGGCCCTGCCCTACGTGCGGCAGACGCTCGCCGACTACCTGATCAAGCTGGCCCGGCTGGGCGTGGCCGGATTCCGCATCGACGCCGCCAAGCACATCCAGCAGGTGGACCTGGACGACATCCTCACGATCGTCGATTCCACCCTGCAGGCCGAGGGACGCCCGATTCCGTACTACTTCCTGGAGATCAGCAGCGGCCCGGGCGAGGCGCTCACGCCACAGGACTACTTCGGTGAGGCCTACCGGAGCGGAGGCGCGGCGGACATCACCGAGTTCAAGTTCCAGGGCGTCGGGGACAAGTTCCTGGGTACGGGCGGGCAGCACATCTCCCAGCTCGACCCCAACGGCCCGCCGGGCAACCAGTTCTCGGCGGCGGCGTGGGGACTCATCCCGTCGGACAAGGCCGTCGTGTTCCTGGAGAATCACGACTCGCAGCACGACGTGGGACGGATCAGCTACCGGGACGGCCAGGTGTTCCGCCTGGCCAACGTGTGGATGCTCGCGCAGCCGTACGGGTACCCCAAGATCCTGTCCAGCTATGCGTTCAGTCGGCCGGTCCAGAACTCCATGGGCCCGCCCTCCGACGCCAACGGCAACACGAACAACGTCGTCTGTGCACCGAGCCTCGAGCAGGCGGTGCTGGGGGAGTGGGTCTGCGAGCACCGGGACCCGATGATCGAAGCCATGGTGGGGTTCCGGCACGTCGTGGCCGGCACGCCCATCGACCACTGGTGGGACGACGGGAACAACGCGATCGCATTCTCCCGCGGCGACAAGGGCTTCGTGGCGATCAGCCGGGAGAGCGCCGAGGTGGACACGACCATCGCCACGGGGATGCCTCCGGGCCAGTACTGCGACCTGCTGAGCGGTGGTGTTTCAGGGACGGGATGCGCGGGGGCAACCATGACCGTGGACTCCACAGGGGCCATCCAGCTGCGGCTGGCGGCCAATTCAGCTGTCGCGATCGATGCGGCGACACGGCGGTGAACCGATGAACATGACATCCAGACTGCAAACGACCCTGGCCGTCCTCGCCGCCATGGGGGTCCTGGCGGCGCCGGCGCGGCCGGACGTGCCCGGACCGACGGCACCGCTGGCGGCACGCGCGGCGGCGGCTGTGGCTCCGCTCGCACCGCCTTCCACCCCTGCCCCGGCGTGGACACACGGCGCCGTCTGCTACGAGGTGTTCGTCCGTTCGTTCAAGGACAGCAACGGCGACGGAATCGGCGACCTCAACGGACTGACCAGCGAGCTGGACTACATCAACGACGGCAATCCGCACTCGAAGACCGATCTGGGAGCCCGCTGCATCTGGCTGATGCCGGTGGCCGAATCGCCGAGCTACCACGGATACGACGTCACGAATTACTACAAGGTCAACCCGCAGTACGGGACGAAGGCCGACTTCCAGCGATTCGTGCGGGCGGCGCACCGCCGCGGGATCAAGGTCATCGTCGACATGGTGCTGAACCACACGTCGAGCCTCGATCCGCACTTCCAGGCGGCGCTGAAGAACCCGAAGTCGCCCTACCGGTCCTGGTACCGGTTCTCGCCGAAGCCGCTGGGGCGGGGCCCGTGGGGCGAGGTGGCCTGGCACCGCTCGCCGTTCCGGGACGAGTACTACTACGGCGTCTTCTCGGCGGAAATGCCGGATCTGAACTACCACACGCCGGCCGTGCGGGCGGAAGCGAAGAAGATCGCCGCGTACTGGCTCCGTACCATGGGCGTGGACGGCTTCCGGCTGGACGCCGTTCAGTATCTCGTGGAGCAGGGCAAGTGCCTGAAGGACTGCGCGGGGACGCACACCTTCCTGCGGTCGTATCAGGCGTACGTGGACAGCGTGAAGCCGGGGGCGTACACCATCGGTGAGGTCTGGGACCCGCTGGACACGCTGCTGACGTACTACCCGAACCAGCTCACCGCGTACTTCACCTTCGACCTGGCCGATTCGCTGCGCACGGCGGTGCGCCGGGGGACGCTGGGCGGCCTGTTCGCGGAGTATCTGCGTCTGCAGGACACCCTGCCTGCCTATCGCTGGTCGCCGCTGCTGAGCAACCACGACGGGACGCGGGTCATGACGGTGCTGGGCGACAACGTGGCGGCGGCCAAGCAGGCGGCGACGCTGCTGCTCACCCTTCCGGGGCTCCCGTACGTGTACTACGGGGAAGAGATCGGCATGACCGGGGACAAGCCCGACCCGCGGATCCGGACGCCCATGCAATGGGCGCCGAAGGCGGGATTGGGGTTCACGACAGGCCGGCCGTGGGAGGCCGCCCAGCCCGACTCGATGACCACGAACGTGGCGCTCGAGAACGCCGATCCCACGTCGCTGCTCAACCTCTACCGGCGGCTGATCCACCTGCGAGGGGCGAACGACGCCCTGGCCTCAGGGCGGCTGGTGCCGCTCGTGGCCAACGGGCCGCACGTGGCGGCCTACCTCCGGCGGGCCGGCAAGCGTATCGTGCTCGTGGTGGCCAACCTCGACACCGCCGCGGCCCGGGGGGTTACACTCCATTCGACAGCGGC
>JBJKRG010000005.1:0-3404 GCA_046704805.1 Gemmatimonadaceae bacterium | reverse complement strand
TCGCTGGGCGGCGGCGGCGAAGCACCGACCCCCGGCGAGGCCGCCGCGGGCGACGAGCTCACGCGCCTCGGCATCGCCTATGACGCGATGGCGCAGCGCGTGGAGCACGCCCTGACGGCACGCGACGCGTCGGAGGAGCAGTACCGCAGTCTCTTCGAGTCGGTCCCGCTCCCGACGTACGTGGCTGATCTCCAGACCCTGCGGTTCGTCGCCGTGAACACGGCGGCCATCTCGCACTACGGCTACTCCCGCGACGATTTCCTGGCCATGACGCTCCGGGACATCCGGCCGCCGGAGGACGTCCCGCGGATCGAAGCCGAGGTGCGGAACCTGGGCACCCGCCCCGAGCCGCGCGGCATCTGGCGGCACATCAAGCGCGACGGGACGCTCATCGACGTCGACGTGGTGGGGCACGAGGTCACGTTCCGGGGCCGGCGGGCGGCCCTGGCCGTGGTCACCGACATCACCGACCGGACCCGGGCCGAGCAGGCGCTCAAGCGCTCCGAGGAACGCTACCGCACCCTCATCCGCGAGGCGCCGTACGGAATCGCCCTCTCCACGCCGGAAGGCGCGCTGCTCGAGGTCAACCCCGCCCTCGTGGAGATGCTCGCGTACGACTCCGCAGCCGAGCTGGTGGGGACCTGGGTCCGGGAGCTGTACGTCGACCCCGCCGGGCGCGACGCCGTCGCCGACGAGCTCCAGCGCACGGGGCGCTGCCGGCGCGACGCCCTGCACTGGAAACGGCGTGACGGCCGGGTGATCACCGCCCGCTTCAGCGCCCGCCTGGTGTCGGCGACGCAGGACGCCGACGCCTACGTCGAAGCGATCGTCGAGGACGTGACCGAACGGCTGCGGCTCACCGAGCAGTTCCACCAGGCGCAGCGCATGGAGGCCATCGGACGGCTGGCCGGCGGGATCGCCCACGACTTCAACAACCTGCTCACGGTCATTCTCACGACCACGGAGCTGCTGCTCGACCGTGTGACCCCCAACGATCCGGAGCGGCCCGAGCTGGAGGAGGTCCATCGCAGCGCGCGGCGCGGCGCGGACCTCACGCGGCAGCTGCTGGCGTTCAGCCGCCGACAGGTGCTGTCGATGCATCCGCTGAGCGTGAACGCACTGGTGTCCGGCATGGAAGGCCTGATGCAGCGCCTGCTCGGCGAAGACGTGCGATTCCGGGTCGCGCTCGCCCCGGAAGGCGACGTCGTCCGCGCCGATCCGACCCAACTCGAGCAGGTGCTGCTCAACCTCGCGGTGAACGCGCGCGATGCGATGCCGGACGGCGGCCAGTTGGTCATCGAAACCGCGCCCGTGGACCTCGCCCAGGACGTGCACGATCGGTCGGAGGCGATGGTGGACGGACCGTACGTCCGCATCGTCGTGTCCGACTCCGGCGAGGGGATGTCCCCCGAGGTCCGGGCGCACGTCTTCGAGCCGTTCTTCACGACGAAGGGCCGCGACAAGGGCACCGGGCTCGGGCTCGCCACCGTATACGGCATCGTCAAGCAATTGGGCGGCTACGTGTGGGTGGACAGCGAGCGCGGGCAGGGGACGAGCTTCAGGATCTATCTGCCCCGCGTGGCGGAGGCCCCGCGCGGACAGGGCCGCGACGCGCTACGCAGCGCCGAGGTGTCGGGCGCCGAAACGGTGCTCGTGGCCGAGGACGAGGAAGCCATCCGGGCCCTGCTCAGCCGCGTGCTGACGATGCACGGGTACACGGTGCTCGCGGAAGCGAGCGGCGAGGACGCACTCCGGCGAGCCGCCGAGCATGCCGGACCGATCGACCTGCTCGTCACCGACGTCGTCATGGCCGGCATGAACGGCCCCCAGCTCGCCACCCGCCTGGCCGACCTGCATCCCGAGACCACGCCGCTCTTCCTCTCCGGATATACGGACGAGGCCGTCCTGAAGTTCGGCGTCGCGGCCGGCAAGGTGGCCTTCCTCCAGAAGCCCTTCACGCACCACGAATTCCTGGCCAAGGTGCGTGGCGTGCTCGAGGCGCGGAAGGCGGCCCGCGGCCAGGGGTGATGCGGGCGCGGACGCCCACTGAGCCCGGGCCTGCTCGGGACACGAAGGCGTCGTCTGGAAAGCGCCCCACAGGACCATGAGCAGAACGCTCACACGCCCGTGACGCCCTCCGGATGGACAGACGGCCGGTGACCCCCTAGGCATACGACAGGAGCCGATGCGAGTCGTCGGCCCGACCTCGGGGGAACCCCGGGGGCGGAATCCGTCGAACGGGGTACGCTGGTAGATGCCGAAGCAGACCACAACGCCCACACCATCCGGCAGGCCGGGTGCCATACCCGCTACGTCTGCGCTGCCGCAACACGTGGTCGCCGTGGGCCCGGCCGCCGTCGCCCATACGGCACCGCGGATGTGGCAGATCATGCGCGTGCTCCGGCGCCACGGCATCCTCGGAGCCATCCGCGGCCGTCGCCACTGGCCCGATCCCGTGCAGGTGCGGCTCGCGCTGGAGGAACTGGGTGTCGTGTTCCTCAAGTTCGGCCAGGTGCTGGCGGTGCGGCGGGACCTGCTGAGCGACGAGTACGTCCACGAGTTGGAACAGCTGCACGACGCCCTCCCGCCGATGCCGTTCCCGGAGGTCCTGGAAGTCGTCGAGCGCGACCTCGGCGGGCCGATGGGCGACCTGTTCGCATCGGTGGACCCGGAGCCGATTGCCGCAGCCACGATCGCACAGGTCCATCGGGCAACCCTGCACGACGGACGCGAGATCGTGCTCAAAGTGCGCCGCCGGGGGCTCGAGGGCCGGGTTGCCGAGGACGTGTCGATCCTCGCCTATCTCGCCGCGCTCGCCGAGCACTACGTGCAGCGGTTGCAGCATTTCGATCTCGTGGGGCTGATCCAGGAGTTCCGCTACAGTCTGCAACGCGAGCTGGACTTCCGGCTGGAGGCCCGAACGATTCGCCGCTTCCGGGACGCGCTGCGCGACATGCCGGGGGTGTGGACGCCGGACATCCTGCCGGAATACTGCGGCCCCGCCGTCATCGCCATGGAGTATTTCCGCGGCGTGCGGGTGGATCACTATGCGGCTGCGCATCCCGACCAGCGGCCGCGCCTGGCCCGCGGCATCGCCGCGCTACTGCTGCACCAGATCTTCGAGAACGGGCTGTTCCAGGCCGATCCGCACCCCGGCAACATCGCCGTGCTCGACGACGGCCGGCTCTGCCTGCACGACTTCGGCATGGTGGGCGAGCTGGACGAGGCGATGCGGGACCACCTGACCGCGCTCCTCGATGCGGTCGTGCGGGGCGATGTGCGCGACACCGCCGATGCCTACCTCGACATCGGCCTCGTGGGCGCCGACGTCGACCGGCCGGCGCTGGAGGCCGATCTGAGCACGCTGCTCCGGCACATCCACGAGCAGGACATCGCCGAGGTGT
>JBJKRG010000004.1:0-4767 GCA_046704805.1 Gemmatimonadaceae bacterium | reverse complement strand
CGCGCAGGAGCCCCACCATCGTCGGCAGCATCTCGGCCACGCCGCCGCCCCGCGCCGTGGAATTGACCATCCACACCGTGCGGCCGCGCAGCTTGGGGAGCACCGGCTGCGCCTCACGCCGCAGCGCCTCCACGGCGCCGACGAGATGGGCGTACTCGGCGAAGTCCGCCAGATGATTCGGGATTTCGGGTTCGACCCGGAGGGCCACGGTCATGCCTCCTTCGGCTGTCGGTCGACTTCGTCCCACCACCTGGCGCGGCCCGGAGCGGGTGCGCTACCCGCCTCCCGGGCCCTGTGCTGCGTAGATCTGCACCAGGTGCACCAGCGTCTCAGTGGTCTTCTCGAGTCCGCGCCGCGAGTTGAACTCGAGCTTCCCGTGGAAGTTGTGCCCGCCTGTGAAGATGTTGGGGCAGGGGAGGCCCCGGAACGTGAGCTTCGAGCCATCGGTGCCACCGCGGATCGGCTCGTTGAACGGCTCGAGCCCGGCGCGGCGTGCTGCCTCCATCGCGTGTTCGACGAGTTGGGGATGGTCGCGCAACACTTCCTTCATGTTGCGGTAGTTGTCCCGGACCTCCATGCGGACGGTCAGGCCGGGATATTGGCGTTCCGTTTCGGCGACGAGATCACGCAGGAGCCGCTCCTTGGCCTCGAGCCCGTCCGTCTCGAAATCCCGGAGCAGCACCTTCACGCTCGACTCCTCCACGTCCGCCGTGCCGAGGTAGGGGTGCACGAACCCGATGCGACCCTCGGTCGTCTCGGGGAGCATGTCGGCCGGCATGCGGCTCAGAAAATGGGCGAACCCGTAGATGGAGTTCACCATCAGTCCCTTGGCGGTCCCCGGATGCGCGCTCTTCCCGCGGAACGTGATGATGGCGAGTCGCGCGCTCCACGTCTCGTCGCTGATGCCGCCCAGCGCGCTGCCGTCCACCGTATACGCGAACCGCGCACCGAACTCCCCGACGTCGAACTTCTCGATGCCCGTGCCGATCTCCTCGTCGGGCGTGAATGCCACGGCGATCGGGCCGTGTTCGAGCTGCGGGTTGCGGGCGAGCGTGTCGACCAGCGTCATGATCGCGGCGATCCCGGACTTGTCGTCCGATCCGAGGAGCGTGGTCCCGTCGGCCGTGATGATGTCATCGCCGATCATCGTGCGGAGCACCGGATTCTGCTCGACGGTGAGCACCGGCGAATCCCCGCGCGGGAGGACGATGTCGCCTCCCTGGTAGTGCGCGTGGATTACCGGGTGGACGTTCGCGCCGCTCACGGCAGGCGAGGTGTCGAGGTGGGCGATGAAGCCGACCGTCGGCACGCCGGAGAGCCCCGGAGCGCTCGCGGGAATCGAGGCGTACACCATGCAGTACTCGCTCGTCCGAACACTGGCCGTGCCGAGGGCCTTCAGTTCCTCTTCCAGCAGGCGAGCGAGCGTCCACTGCTTCACGGTGCTCGGCGTCGCCGACCCGCCTTCCTCCGACTGCGTGTCGATGGCAACGTAGCGGAGGAAGCGGTCGACGACGGACTCGCGCGGTGGAACGAGCGCGCCGGTCATGTCCCCGGCAGGGCGACCGTCGGGAGGCCGGCGGCCATCCGTTTCGCGTTGAACGCGGCGAGGCCGCGGGTGCGCAGCGTCGTCCACCTCGCCATCACGGTCCGCAGCTCCGACCGGGCGCTCGCACACCCCGCGATCTCGGCGGCCGTGGGGGCGGCATCGGCGGCCTGCATCGCCATCGCCGCCGACATGAGCGTGCCCGTGGCACTCTGCAGCGACGGAGGACCGGCCGGCCCGCGGCCGAAGCCGCGTCCGAATCCGAAGCCGAAGCCCCGACCCCGCCCACCGGCCGGCGGCGCCGGAGCGAGGGCCTCCACGTCACGCTTGAAGGCGTCCACGCCGGCACCCTGCAGCTTGTCGAGTGCAGCCACCAGACCCCGCCCCTGCTCGTACGCGGCATTGGACGACTGAGCGCCGTCGTACATCTCCCGCGTCAGCGCGGCCAGGCGGGCGAGCGCCGCCGGCGACGTCCTGACCCGCGGGTCGAGCCGCAGCGTCAGCGGCTGCGTGTAGTGCCGGCCGTCCACCGTGAGCCGCACGGTGTAGCGGCCGGGTGGGGCCCAGGGCGCATTGACCGACGGATAGGTGCGGTGCGGGACGGCACCGGTGGCGGGTCCCTCTCCCTGCGGTCCGCGGGAGCCGCCTACCGGATCGAAGTGCAGATCCCAGCTGAACCGGTGCATGCCCGGCTTCGTCGACAGCACCATCTGCGGTGCTGCCCAGTACAGCGGCACCGAGCAGTCCGGCGCCCGCGGATCGGCCTGGCACACCTTGTTGTAGCCCGCAGGATCGAGCGCGGGATCGGGCGTGAGCACGGGATCGTCGCTCGAGTAGTGGCGGACGACCTTCCCGCGGGCGTCCAGGATCTCCAGCGTCACCGCGCCGGTGGCCGGCTGCGCCAGGTAGTAGTCGATGATGCCGCCCGGCGGCGGATTCTGCCCCGCCGCTAGCTCCGGCGGCCACGGGGTGGGATCGTTGGTGCCGAAGCGCACGCGCACGGCCGTCTCGGGCCGGAACAGGTACGCGTCCTTCGCCGCCTCGGCCTGCGCCATCTGCCGCAGCGGCGTGATGTCGTCGAGGATCCAGAAGCCACGACCGTGCGTGCCGGCCACGAGGTCGGAACACAGGCAGGTGTGGTCGTCCTTCACGGTGATGTCGCGCACCGAGACGGCGGGCATGTTGAGCCGCAGCGAATGCCAGTGATTGCCGTCGTCGGTGGAGAACCATACCTGCGTCTCGGTCGCGGCATACAGCAACCCCTTCACGCGGGGATCCTCGCGGATCGAGTTGGCCACGGCGCCCGGTGCGAGTCCGTTGTCGATCTCGGTCCAGGTCTTGCCGCCATCGTGCGTCCGCCAGAAGTGCGGGTTCATGTCGTCCAGCCGCATTGTGTTCGCGGCGACGTACGCCGTCTTCGTATCGAAGTGGCCGGCGTCCATGTTGAAGATGCGCGTCCAGGGCTTGATGCCCGGCGGCGTGACGTTGTGCCAGTGCTTGCCGCCGTCCCAGGTCACCTGCACGTTGCCGTCGTCGGTGCCCGCCCAGATCACGTTCACGTCGCGCGGTGACGGCGCCAGGGCGGTGATGACGCCCTGCGGCTGGACGGTGACGTCACTCGCGTACTTGCCGGCGTTCGCCGGCACCGGCCACGTCTGCCGCGCCAGGTCCGGGCTGATGCGTGTCCAGCTGTGCGCGTGGTCCGTGGTCCGCCACACGGCATCCGAGGTGTAGAACAGCATGTTCGAATCGACGGGCGACCAGATGAGCGGCATCGTGCGCACGTCGCGGTTGTACTTGCCGCCGCGCGGACCCATGTCGGGGCCCACGTCGCGGGTCTGCCCGGTGCGCCGGTCGTACTACGAGACGTTGTTGCGGCTCCCGCCGTTCACCATGTCGGGGTCGCGCGGATCGGGGGCCGCAATCCCGTACTCCTGGATGTTCACCGGGTGCCAGTCGTGGAAGGTGATCTCCCCGTCCATCGAGCGGCTGTCCACGCACGCCGAGCCGGAATCCTGCTGCCCGCCGCAGACGCGGTACGGGAACGCGTCGTCCGTGGTGACGTGATACATGGCAGCCGTGGGCTGCGTGTACCAGTTGCTCCACGAGGCACCGCGGTTCGCCGACACGACGCCGCCCTGGTCCGCCACGACGAGCAGGATGTTCGGGTTGTTCGGATTGATCCAGACCTTCTGATAGTCGTCGCCGCCCGGCGCGCCGCGAACGGCCGTCCAGGTCAGCCCGGCGTCCTCGGTGCGCCACAGGACCGTCGACGCGCTGTAGACGACGCTGGGGTTCTTCGGATCGACCGTGATGGTAGGCAGGTCGCCGCCGCCGATGCGCGCCAGCGGACGGGGATCGGCTGCGTGCGGACGCTCGGAGGCCGGCACGCTCGGGTCGTCGATGGCCAGATGCCAGTGTTCCCCGCCGTCGTTCGACCGGTAGAAGCCGATGCTGCCGGTGAGGCTGTTGCCGCGGCCCCCCCGTCCTCCTCGTCCCCCGCGGCCTCCCCGCCCGCCGGCGCCCGGCGCCGAGGCTGTGGCCGCCATCGCGTAGATGATGCTCGGGTCGCTGGGGGCGATGGCCAGATTCGCTTCGATCACCGGCGGCAGTCCGTCGGTGATCTGCTTCCACGTCGTGCCGCCATCGGTGGACTTGAAGATGCCGTTCGCCGCCCCGCCGAACGCGCCGTTCTCGTAGAAGCCCTGCTGCTGCTGCCAGAGCGTCGCGTAGACGATGTTCGGGTGCATCGGATCGATGCGCACGTCGTTGCCGCTCGTGTACTCGTCGCGATAGAGCACCTTCTCGAAGGTCTTCCCGCCGTCGGTACTGCGAAAGATGCCGCGCTCGGCGTTGGGGCCGTACGGATGGCCGAGCGCCGCCACGAACACGCGATCGGGATTCGTCGGGTCGACCGCGATCTGCGCGATCATCTGCGTATTGCGCAGGCCGAGGTGCTCCCAGGTCTTGCCGCCATCCACCGACTTGTAGACGCCGTCGCCCGTGGAGAGGTCGGGGCGGATGATCCCCGCCCCCGAGCCGACGTAGATGACGTTCGGGTCCGACGGCGCGACCGCGATGGCGCCGATCGAGCCGATGGGTTCCTCGTCGAAGAGTGGATGCCAGGTGGAGCCGTAGTCGGTGGACCGCCAGACCCCGCCGTTGTCGAACCCGATGTAGAAGACGTTGGGCTCGCTCGGTACGCCCGACAGGGCGCGCGCGCG
>JBJKRG010000003.1:0-8853 GCA_046704805.1 Gemmatimonadaceae bacterium | reverse complement strand
CCGCACGTTGTTCCGGAACTGCCCGCTCCGGAACGGCACGATGCCGCCGTTGTGGTCCGAGCTGTACGACGTGTTGAAGTTCGTGTTCCCCCGCCGCAGCCCCAGCGACACGTTGTTGTTGTAGTAGCTGTTGTCGTTCGTCCACAGCTTCATCTGGTTGCGGTACCGGTTCGGCCCGAACGTCGGGTATGGCGTGTCGTCGAACGGCGAGCCGCTCGTCACGGCATTCCCACTGGCGTCGAGGATGATCGCCCCGGTGGTCGGGTCGAACGTGTTCCGCGTGCCGTGGTTGAACGCCGGGAAGTGCGCGATGCTGTTCTGCCCGTATTCGGTGTGCGCCGTGATCGACACGTGGTTCTCGGCCAGATCACGCCCACTCTTCGTCGTGATGCTGATGACGCCGTTCGCCGCGTTCGAGCCGTAGAACGACGCGCCCGCCGCGCCCTTCAACACCTCGATCGACTGGATGTCGTTCGCGTCGAAGTCCGACAGGCTCTCGGTGGTGATCACGCCGTCCACGATGATGAGTGGCCCGCTGCACCCCACCTGCAGACAGGTCGACCCACGCAGCCGGATTGCCGGGTCGGCGCCCGGGGTGCCGGTGCCCGGCGATACGATCAGGCCGGCCACCTTCCCCGTCAGCGCCTGCAGGGCATCGGCCTGCGGGACCGCCTCCACCTGGGTCCCCGTTACCTTCGCCACCGAGAACGTCAGGTTCCGCGCCGAGGTGGAATCCGCCACGCCCGTCGTGACCACGGCGTTCAGTTGGAAGGGATCGACTTTGATCGAGAAGTCCAGCGTGTGTGCGCCGGAGGTGAGCGTCAGCGAGTGCGTCAGCGGCGCGTAGCCGATGTACCGCGCCGTGGCCGACACCGTCTGTCCGCGCACGTTCTCTTCGGGAATCGTGATCGAGTACATGCCGGATTCATTGGTCGTGCCGCCGAGTTTCATGGAACTGATCAACACGGTGGCACCCGGCACCGGCCTGCCGAACCGGTCCGTCACCTTGCCGGTGACGACCGTCTGCCCCAGCGCCGGGAGTGCCGTCAAGCCAGCCAGGCACGCCGCGACGAGGGGGATGAGCAATTTTCTCATCCGATCCACGGTCATGGTCTCGATCCTCATCCAGAAAGGGGTCGCACAGGGAGAAGCGGGAGCAGGGGACTGTTGCGGTGGGCCGTCGGGAAAGGATGGCGGCCCTTCTGAAGCGGGCACGTGGGCGGTGTCAGGGCGACGACCGGGGGGCACGTACCAAGTGGGTAACGGTAATGCGTCGATCTATTGGCCCCAATTGTGTGGGGCGGAACAGACGTTCGCAAGGCCCGTTCATCCCTATAACTTGGCCGCCCAACATATGGGTCACAAAATGTGACCGTGGCTGGTCGCGATGACTTCGTGCCGACCCAACCCATTCACGGGCAAGAAGTATGAACCGATGGGCTGCGGAATCTGCACGCGATATGGCGATCGCCGCCGCAGGTGACAGGACGGCCCGGCGCGATCACTCGCTGAGACCCGCCCTACGCCTCAGGGGAATCGACTGCGGGGGCCGCCGCCCGTCGAGTCGGCCCCGGTCGGCTTGAACTCGAACGGCATCTCCACCAACTGTCGGACGGGACGGTTGCCCACCCGGCCCGGGGTGAATCGTGCGCCGGGCAGTGCGGCGCGTACGGCGGCTTCGAACAACGAATCCGTCCCGGAAACGATAGTGACCGTCTGCGGCTCGACGGCGCCCGAGCTGTCCACGACGAACTGCGCGACCACCTTGCCGGTCACATGCGCCCGGAACAGCGAATCCGGATATACGGGATTCCCCGTACCCTTGAGGTACGCCGCCGGCTCGTCGACGGTCGCGGGCGTGTAGACCGCCTTCGCCTGCAGCAGCGAATCCACGTTCACGTGTCCCTGGACCGGCGGCAGCTGGTCGGCACGGACGTTGGGCCGCATGGGACGCGACCAGATCGCGATGACCCCGCAGTTGCCCATGCCGTACGGGCCCATGAAGACCGACGGCACCGACGTGCCCCGCGGGTACACCTCGACGCCCTCGACGGTCTGGAGATCGATCATGTTGAGATCGAAATGGCCGAGCGCGGCGGGAAAACCGTCGACGAAGACGAGCGGGGGGCAGCTCGCCCCTGCCAGCCGCACCGTCGTCCCGAGTGCTCCCCGCATCTGATACACGGTCACACCCGGGAGCCGTTGCAGCGCGTCCGTCATGACGAAGCTGTGACCGCGTTCGATGTCCTGTCGCGTGAGATAGTACCCGCGCTTCTGTTGCATGCGCCGGTAGAAGCCGGCCAGCCGCGCATCGTACGGCTCCGCATTGGATTCGACTCGCACGGTCGGCAGTTGGGTCGGAAAGGCATGGATGCGGAGATCAACCCTGATCGTGACCGGCCCCACCTCCCACTGCGTCGCCAGGGGCGCATATCCCAGGCGCCGTACGGTGACGACCACCAGCCCCACCGGCAGCCCGTGCAGTGCGAACGCACCGTTGGAGTCGCTGACGCTGCTGAAGCTCGGCTCGACCCGCACCTGCGCGCCGCTCACCGGGGCGCCGTCGCTGCCGCGGACGGTCCCCACGATGCTCCCGGTACGCGCGGTGTCGGCGCGCCCCGCTCCACGCTGGCCGGCGGCCGGATGGCCGGCCGTCGCGAGCAGCATCGCCGCGACGACAACCGCGATTCCCCGGCGGCGGGCGCGTTTCCGGACAGCGAATGGTTCAGGCACGGGGCCTCCCGACTGATCAATTCATGCGAGAGTCCGGAAACGGGCGCAAGGTTCTCTGCGCAAGCCGAGCGAACCGCATACATTTGCGTCGCACGATCGTGCGCGTAACGTCATTGCGTCCAGCGGGTTGGCTGCACCGCCCGCCCCACCCCCCTCGCCCTCCGATGTCGATCGAACACATTTCCGATACCGCGCGCTGGGTTGCCGTCTACCGGGCCATGGAAACGGAGCGGCGCGACGCGATCTTCAAAGACCCGTTCGCGCGCCGTCTCGCCGGCGACCGCGGCGAGGAGATCGTCGCGTCGATCAGGCGCGGGCGGTCTTCCGCCTGGGCGATGATCGTGCGCACCGCCCTGTTCGACGAGATCATCCGCGAGGCGATCTCGACGCGCGGTGTCGACACCGTCGTCAATCTCGCCGCCGGACTCGATGCCCGCCCGTGGCGCATGGAGCTGCCCGCCACGCTGCGCTGGGTGGACGTTGATCTTCCCGCCATCCTCGCCTACAAGACCGACGCGCTGCGCGGGGAGCGCGCGCGCTGCCGCTATGAGCCCGTGCCGGTGGACCTCACGGACGTCGACGCACGATGGGCGTTCTTCGCTCGCCTCGGCGCCGAGGCCGCACGGGCGTTGATCGTGAGCGAAGGCCTGCTCGTCTATCTCGCCCCGGACCACGTAGCGACGCTCGCCGGTGACCTGCACGCGCAGTCCACGTTCGCGTACTGGCTGATCGACCTCGCCAATCCGATGCTACTCCGGTACATGCAGCGGTCGTGGGGACGTGCGGTGGAGGCCGGCAACGCTCCATTCCGGTTCGGGCCCGCCGAGGGTACCGCGTTCTTCGCGCCGTACGGCTGGCGCGAGGTCGTCTTCCGGTCCGCGATCGACGAAGCGCGCCGGCTGCATCGCGACATGCCGATGGGATGGTTCTGGCGGTTCCTGTCCCGGCTCGGCCCCGAGAAGCGCCGCGAGGAGATGCGCCGGATGTCCGGGATCGTGCTCCTGGAGCGCACAAACGCGGACGGTTGAGCCGCGCCGGGTGTCGGCGGCGTGAACGAAGGCGCCCGGACGACGATGTCGCCCGGGCGCCTCGACGTTCCGGCCCCGCCGTCTCACGTCTTCACGACGTCCCCTCCCGGCTCGACGGCGCCGGCTCCTTCGTGGTCGGCACGACCGGTGCCTGGCCGGCGGACCTGAGCGCCGCGTTCACGCGTGTCAGGTACTGCTTCATCACCCGGTCGAGCCGGTTGAGCTGCACGGTGAGCAACGGATTCAGAACGCCGAAGACCTGATAGGCCTGCGGCGGTGGACGCCGCTCGCCGTTCTCGACGAATCCCATCAGCGCGGCCATCTGGTTGTTCAGGCGCACCGGGAAGTTGAGCGGATCCTCGCCGCTGCGGTTCTTCGTCTGATAGAGCGAGTCCTCGACGCCGGTCAGGCTGTCGGCGAAGGCCGCCGCGAGCCGGCCGTACGCGGCGTTGTCCTTCATGGCCGCCGCGCGCTCGTCGAGCTGCCGCCGGGCGCTGCGGATGCGCTTCACGGCATCGTTGGCCGCGGTCACGCGGTCGCGGATCCTGATCGCGAAGTCGTGCTGCTCGACCAGGTCGGCATTGGTGGCCTTCGTGCGCGGATCCTTCGTCACGGTGAAGCTCTGCGTCATCGGCTTCTGGTCGCCGACCGTGACCCGCACGCGGTAGGTGCCCGGGGCCGCGTCGGGACCGTTGACGCCGGCAGCCCACAGGATCATGCCCTGGAAGCTCGACGCGTCGGGATAGCGCATGTTCCACGAATAGGTGTTCACTCCCGCGTGATCGGTGACCACCGCCGGTGCCCCGAAGCCGCCGCGGAACCCGCCACCGCGTCCGCCGCGCCGTGCGGGACGCTTGTCGGTGGACGAGAACTTCCGGATCAGCTTCCCGTTGTTCTCGAGGAATTCGATGGTCACGGGCTCGCCGCCGCGCGTCAGCCGGTAGGCGACGTTCACTGCCGTGCCCTGATAGGTCTTCCCGGGCTTGTACAGGAAGTCGTGCCCGGCTTCGGCCGCCGCCTCGGCTTCCGGCGCCTGCCGCAGCTCGGTGATGTTCTCCATCACCCAGAAGGCGCGCCCGTGCGTGGCGATCACGATGTCATCGTCGCGGAGGGCGATGTCGTGCACGGGCACCGGTGGCAGGTTGCGCTGCAGGCTCTGCCAGTGCGCGCCCGCATCGTACGACAGCCACATCCCGCGCTCCGTGGAGGCGTAGAGCATGTCGGGCCGCACGAGGTCCTCGCGGATGGCGCGCGTGTACACGTCGCCGGGCAGTCCGTTCACGATCTTCGTCCAGGTCTTCCCGTAGTCCGTCGTCCGGTAGAGGTACGGCGCGTAGTCGTCCATCTGGTACCGGTTGGCCGCCACCCAGGCGGTGCCCGGCGCGTGCGGCGACGGGTCGATGATCGAGATCCGGGTCCACTTCGGCAGCCCCCTGGGCGTGACGTTCGTCCAGTGCTTCCCGCCGTCGCGCGTGAGGTAGATGAGCCCGTCGTCCGATCCGGTCCAGATGAGCCCCGGCGTGATCGGCGACTCCTGCACGGCGAAGATGGTGCCGTAGTACTCGATCGACGTCTGGTCCTTGGTGATCGGGCCGCCGGAGGGGCCGAGCGTGGCGGGATCGTGCCGCGTGAGATCGGGGGAGATGATCTTCCACGTCGCGCCGTCGTCCGAGGACTTGAACAGCACGTTCGATCCCACGTAGAGCACGTGCGGATCGTGCGGCGAGTTCATGATCGGGTAGGTCCACTGGAAGCGGTACTTCGAATCCCGGGCGCTGTGTCCCATCGGATTGAGCGGCCAGGGGTCGATGCGCACGCTCATGCCGGTGGCGTGGTCCTCCTTCTCGAGCACGCCGCTGTAGTTGCCGCCGTAGGTGATGTCGGGATCGAGCGGATCGCCGGCCACGTAGCCCGACTCCCCACCGGCGATCCGGTAGAACGTCGAGTAGGGCGACGCCGCCGCGCCGCCGCGTCCCCGGCCGCCGAACCCGCGGCCGCGCCCACCCTCCTCACGCACCGGTCCGCACGACGAGCCGGCGTCCTGCTTGGCGCCGCACACGCGGTACGGGAAGTGGTTGGTCAGGTACACGTGGTAGAACTGCCCGGTGGGAATCGCCACGCGCGTGCTCGTCCGCCCACCGTCGGTGGTGATGATCGCGCCATTGTCGTGCCCCACGATCATCCGCGCTTGTCGTCGTTGGGCGCGATCCACATGACGTGGTTGTCGCCGCCGCCGAACGCCCGGGTGAACGTCTTGCCGCCGTCCTGCGACCATTCGGGGCTCACGTTGGGCGCGTACACGGTGTTGCTGTCCTGCGTGTCCGCGAACAGCATCGAGAAGTACCAGGCGCGCTGTCGCAGGTCGCGGCTCGAATTCAGGTACTGCCAGTGGGCGCCACCATCATCCGAGCGGTACACGCCGCCGTTGGGCTCGTTCTCGATGAGCGCCCACACCCGGTTCGGCATCACGGGGGAAACGGCCAGGCCGATGTTCCCGATCACCCCCGTGGGCAGCCCCGGGTTGTGCGTGATCTCGGTCCAGTGATCGCCGCCGTCGGTCGTCTTGAAGATCCCGCTGCCGGCGCCGCCGCTCACCAGCAGCCACGGTTTACGGCCCGCCTGCCAGAGCGACGCGTACAGCACGTCGGGATTGCTCGGATCCATCACGAGGTCGATGGCGCCCGTGGAATCGTTGCGGAAGAGGATCTTCTTCCAGGTCTTGCCGCCGTCGGTCGTCTTGTACACGCCGCGCTCGGGGTTCGGCCCCCACACGTGTCCGAGCGCCGCGACGTAGACCACGTCGTTGTTGCGCGGATCGATGCGGATGCGCCCGATCTGCTGCGTCTCCTTGAGCCCCAGGTACTGCCAGGTCTTCCCGCCGTCGGTGGTCTTCCAGACGCCCTCGCCGTAGGAAACGTCGCCGCGGATCGGCGTCTCGCCGCCGCCGACGTAGACGATGTCGGGGTCGCTCTCGCTCACGGCGATGGCCCCGATCGAGCCGCCGAAGTACTTGTCGGTGACCGGGAAGGCGGTCTTGCCTCCGTCGGTGGTCTTCCACACGCCGCCGCCGGTGGTGCCCATGTAGTACTCGTCGGGACGGGCTGCGGAGCCGGCCACCGCGACCATGCGGCCGGCGCTGTTCGGGCCGATGTTCCGCCAGTGGACGCTGCCGAAGTAGGCACTGTCGACGTGCGCGGGGCCGCGGGCAGAGGCGGCGCGCTGGGCGGTCGCCGGCGCCGGGCCGAGGGAGATGAGCAACGCGGCGAGCGCGGTGGCGGCCGCGACTGGGCGAATGCGGAGACTGGACATGGGGCGGGGAGGAGTGGGTTGGCCGCCAGGGGATGCGGCGATGGGGGTGTGCTGGAAAGGAGGGGAACCGACGACGACCGGAGGCGGCGCGCCGGCCTTCCGTCACAGGTACGCCACGGGTGGACCGAGCGTTGCAGTCGGCGTGCGGACTGCGCCGCGGCATCCCTTGCCCGCCCCGACACCCGCCGGCATCATAGGGTCGTCGCTCGTCCCGCCGCCTCCCCCCCGACCTCGCTCCGCCCTTCCTGCTCCGCGGAGTTCCCATGCGTTCCATGCCGGCCGCCCCCGCTCCCCGTGCGCGGGCCCGCACCGCCTGCCGCGCGGTGTCCGGGCTCGCCTTCGTCGCCGCGCTCCTCACGCTGCCGTCGCTGGTCGCCGCCCAGAAGATCGTGGTCGGACCGAACGTGCAGATCAGCGCCGCCCACCCAAACGATCCCCATTCCGAGCCGGTGATCGCCGCCGATCCGCTGCACGCGAATCGGCTGATCGCGGCGTCGCACATCGCGTTCCAGGACACCACGGGGATCAAATCGATCGCCTATGTCTCGTTCGACACGGGCAGGACGTGGCAGGTCTCGCTCGAGCGGCACGACTCCACGAGCGGCGGGGACGCGTCGGTGGCCTACGGGCCCGACGGCTCGGCGCTGTTCGCGACCCTGGCGCGGTGGGGGCTCTACCGCTCCCGCGACGGCGGGCGCACGTGGGACAAGCCGAGCGAGGCGCCGCCCGCCTATCCGTGGGATCGCGAGTATCTCGTGGCCGACTTCACCCACAGCAAGTACCACGGCCGGGTCTACATGAACTCCACCGTCGCCGTGCCGTGGGCCACCGATTCGAGCGGCCCCGGGTTCGGCGGCCCCGAGAAAGAGACGGCCGTCGCGTTGTTCACGTCCCTCGACGGCGGGACCACCTGGAACAATCCGATCCTGCGGCTGGTGCCGCACCCCGAGGGGATCCTCGGCATGTCGAACAGCGTCATTCTCTCCGACGGCACGGTGATGACCCTGTACGGCCATCGGAAGGCGCCGCTGCCGGGCGAGGAGCTCATCGGGCGCGGACGGGGAGGCCTGGCCGCGCGCACGCCGCTCCCGGCCGCCAACTACTGGCTGGACGTGATCACGTCGACCGACGGTGGCCAGAGCTGGAACCCGGCCGTGCACATCGGCGACTACTGGATGAACCGGCCGCGCTCGGAGTCGGCCGTGATTCCGGACATCGCGGTGGACCCCGGCTCTCCGCTGTTCAAGGATCGCGTCTACGTCGTCTGGTCCGACTTCCGCACCGGGCGGCTCCGGATCATGCTCTCGTACTCGAGCGACAAGGGAAAGACGTGGTCGCCCGAGCAGGTGATCAGCGACGACCGCGCCGCACAGGATCCGCTGATCAACGGTCCCGACGACGTGACCCCGACGGTGGCGGTGAACAAGGCCGGCGTGGTGGCCGTGCAGTGGTACGACCGGCGCGACTTCCCGAACAACATCGGCTGGGACATCCGCATGCGGGTGTCGATGGACGGCGGCGAGACCTGGAGCCCGAGTGTCCAGGTGAACGACAAGCCGACGACGTTCGCGCCCGATCAGCTCCGGCTGGTGGCCGCCGGTCGCGCGGGCTCGGGTGCCGGCAGGCGGGGCCGGGGCGGACGCGGTGCACAGGCGGGCCGCACCCCCAGCCCTTCTTCTCGATACATTCGGTAGACCCGCTTGTGGTTCACCGCCCAGCCTTCCCGCCTCAGCAGCACGGTCAACCGTCGATACCCGAACCGGCGCCGCTCCTGGGCCAGCTC
>JBJKRG010000002.1:0-4962 GCA_046704805.1 Gemmatimonadaceae bacterium | reverse complement strand
GGAGCAGCGTGTGCGGCAGGACGAACTTGGTCGTGCCTTCGCCGCGTGCCGTGCCCAGTCGTTGACGGACCCCGCCGTCGACCATGACGTAGATGACCCGGTCCGCGAAGCTCTCGTTGTCGACGCGAAGCGATGCCGTCGGACTCGCGTTTCCGCCCGGATTGGGCGCAGCGGTGCGGCACGCACCGGCCAGCACGAGGGCGAGCACGAATGGCCACGCCGCCCGAACTCCGGCGCGGGCGCGGAATCCATGCGCCTCCGAGCGGCGAGGGTTGGCGATCTGGGGAGACATCGGGTTCACTCCGGCTCTGGTCGGTGGCTCACACGCGGCAGGCCGTGCCACCGCCACCGGCGGGTCACGCGGCGTGTTGGATGATACCCCCGGCGCTCCCGGTAGCTCCAGGGCCGGGAGCCGGGCCACGTCACCGGCTCGCCGGCACCGGTGCCCGGAAGCCGACCCCGCGGTTGACCGCCGAGATACTTACCAGGCGATCCCGGTTCAGTGAATGGCGAGCCCGAGGGCCTCGCCGCTCGTTTGGTCCCCGAAATGTGAGTTCGCCAACTCCACCGCGATCGACCGGTACACCAGTGGGGTGAGGTGACTGTCGGGGTCCTGTGGGAGGAATGCGTCGCGCACTGAAACGTGGCGCGCCCTCAGAACGGCGAATCTGTCGACGGCGGGGATCCCGCCGTGCTGCAATAGGCGACGCGCGAAGTCGGGATCCGCTTGAGCCCTGGGGTCGTCCGACGCCATGATCCCATTCTCGGGCGCTGTCACCACGAACAGCCCCGCGCGGGCGGGCAGACCTCCCACACGAACTCTCCCCCCGGCGTGAAGACCGGCGGAGTTCCAGGTTGCGGCCGACGCGCGCTCACATAGTCGTTCCGATAGAGCGCATGGATGCCCACCGCCCGGTGCAGCACGAGCCCTTTCCGGCGAAGGAGGTCCATCTCCTCGAACTCGCCGTAGCTCACTGTTCCCATGTTCGCCACCTGCACTGGGAGCGCCGCCTGCGCGCGGAGGTCGCGCTTGAGCCGCGCGGGGCGAGGCGCGCTGTCGACTACACCGAGCCCCAAGGTAAATGAATCGCCAAGCGCGAGCACCGCGTTCAGGGTGACCGTGCGATCTGAATCAGGATCGTACGGGACCTGCGCGCGCCTCACAGCACGTTAGGGGCTCCGGTGCGAGCAGGCGCGCCCCGCCGACGAACCCGGCAACGGCGAGCGCGGTGAGGAGTGCCACGAGATTGCCAACGATCCGTCGCATGAGTCGCCAGCTTAGAAAATCGTGTAGATAAACGGGGCGAACGCCGAGGTCTGCGCGAAGATGAGCAGCACGCCGACCAGGAGCAGCACCACGATGACCGGCAGGAGCCACCACTTCTTGCGGATCTTCATGAACGCCCAGATCTCCGCCATCACGCTGCGTTTCGCCATTCCTCGGTCCTCAGAACTGATGGTCCAAGTCGCTCCGGCCTCCCGATGCGGGATCGAGCCAGAAGCTGTCACCCTCAGAGCGGTGTACCAGCGGCCGCCGCCCGAATGCCCGCATCATCCAGCCGATCGGTGTCACGACGACGAAGAACACGACGCCCATGAAGATCGGGGTCGTGACTTTCGACAAGGCCCGGGCGAGGGCCATCCATGCGCGCTCGACCGGCCCCAGCGCCGTCGGCGCTACGAGCGCGGCGAGCACCAGCAGGGCCCCCACGACGCCGAATCCCATCGCCACGGCCTCGCGATGCCGCCAGAAGTGGAGCAGCGCCGCCAACACCAGGAAGGCGCCCCCCACGGAGAGCCCGAACTTCCGCCCGGCCACGCGGCTCAGTCGAGCTGGAACGCTTCGCGCCATTTTTCCGTCTCCTCCCACGAGGGCTGCTCGGTCTTGTACAGAACGTAGGATCCCAGCACCAGTATGTCGATGTGCGTGCGCATGAAGCAGGTGTAGGCGTCCTGCGGCGTGCAGACGATCGGCTCGCCGCGCACATTGAAGGATGTGTTCACGACGACGGGACATCCGGTGCGCCGCTCGAACGCCGCGATCAGGTCGTAATAGTCGGGATTGACATCACGGCTTACCGTCTGCACCCGCGCCGAGTAGTCGATGTGCGTGACTGCCGGGATGTCGGATCGTGGCACGTTGAGCAGGTCCAGCCCCCACAACTCCCGCTGGGCCGCGGTGAGTGGGAGCTGGCGCTCCCGCTTCACCGGGGCCACGAGCAGCATGTAGGGCGAGTCGCCGTCGAGCTCGAACCAGTCGGCCACGCGCTCACGCAACACGCTGGGGGCGAACGGGCGGAAGCTCTCTCGGAACTTGATCTTGAGATTCATCTGCGCCTGCATGCGTGGGCTCCGCGCGTCCCCGAGGATGCTGCGTGCCCCGAGGGCGCGCGGGCCGAACTCCATACGCCCGTTGAACCAGCCTACCACCTGCTCGTCGGCGAGCGCGCCGGCAGTGGTCTCCAGAAGATCATTGCGCTCGAGTTTGTGGTAGACGGCGTCGGTCGACGCGAGGAAGCCCTCGATCTCCTCGTCGGTGAATGACGGCCCCCAATACGACCCGCGCATGGTGTCCCGACCGGGCGTCACCGTGCGCGGCCGCTTCAGATGGCGATGCCAGATGAGTTGGGCGATCCCCAGCGCTCCCCCAGCGTCGCCCGCGGCGGGCTGGATCCACACGCGCTTGAACGGTCCGTCGCGCAGGATGCGGCCATTGCCGACGCAGTTCAATGCAACGCCGCCTGCCAGGCAGAGGTTCTCCTGCCCCGTCGCCCGATGCGCTGTGCGCGCCATCCGCAGCATGATCTCCTCGCATACGTCCTGCACCGAGCGCGCCAGATCCATGTCGCGCTGAGTGAGCTTCGTCTCCGGCTTGCGCGGCGGCCCGCCGAACAGGGCGTGGAAGCGCGCGTTCGTCATCGTCAGCCCCGCTAGGTACTCGAAGTAGTCCTGGTTGAGTCGGAAAGAACCGTCCTCGCGCAGATCGACGAGATGCTCATAGATGAGCGGCACGTACTTCGGCTCGCCGTACGGTGCGAGCCCCATGACCTTGTATTCCCCGGAGTTGACCTTGAAACCAGTGTAGTAGGTGAAGGCGGAGTAGAGCAGCCCCAGGGAATCGGGCCAGAAGAGCTCCTTCATCAACTCGATATCGTTTCCCCGGCCGACGCCGAAGGAGGCGGTGGCCCATTCGCCCACGCCGTCCATGGTGAGTAGCGCCGCCTCTTCGAAGGGCGAAGGGAAGAACGCGCTGGCAGCGTGCGACTCATGGTGCTCGGCGAAGAGGATGTCGCCGTCGTAAACGAGCGCGTCGCGCAACTCTCGCTCCGTGAACAGCTTTTCCTTGATCCACAGCGGCCCCGCCATCAGAAACTGTCGCACGCCTCGCGGCGCCGTGCTGAGGTAGGTATCGAGAATGCGCTCGAACTTTAGGATCGGCTTGTCGTAGAAGCCCACGCCGGCCAGGTCGTTCACCCTGATCCCGCCGGCGCGCAGACAATACTCGACCGCATGTGCCGGGAACCCTGCGTCGCCCTTCTTGCGCGTGAACCGCTCCTCTTGCGCTGCGGCCACGATCTCGCCGTCGCGCAGTAGCGCGGCGGCGCTGTCGTGGTAATACGCGGAGATGCCGAGGATGTACTGAGGGGCGTCTGTCATGTAGTTCCGGGCGGGAGAAATCTGTAGAGTAGCTGGGTGGGATCCGGACGGAGAACAACAGGCAAGCCGGCCGGACCGACCCTTGGGGGGCCGGGCTGGGCTGACCAGCCTAATAGCAAGTATCGTTCCAGTCGTGTCGTTCTGCTAAGAAAGCTTTGTGCTGCTGCTATGCAAAGTGATGCGTAATACCCCCTTCGTGCCAGCCTCGCTCACTCCTCGATCGTCCCCCCACGTGCCGAGTCTCCACTCGGCACCGCCGGCTGGGTCGACTGCGGCCAGAGACCCGGGAAGAACTCCTGCAGGTCGAGTGCCGTCACGATCTTCCGCGTGTCGTCGAGTACCCTCGGCACGTCCTGTGTCCGCCCCACGGCGTTCGCCACCTGGGCCAGCTCGATTCCCGAATAGATGTAGAGACGTGGAATGTCGAGCGACGGGACGTCCACCCAGCCGTGGCGCCGCGCCAGTGAGGCCGGCGCCTTGTACACGTGCTCCCAGAGGGCGAGGGAGCGACCCACGTCCATGAATCCCCCCCCGTGCACCGACACGGTGTCCGGTCCCATGTGCTTCGTGGGGATGAAGACCTTCTGCGCCAGCCCCTGGATCAGCACGTTGTTGCCCAGGCCGAGTTGCTCGGCATAGGGCCCCGTCGTGCGGCTGATGTAGATCGGGCGACTGCCGTACGAGTCGCGGACCATCAGGAGCACCAACACGGCGGCGCGATCGAGGTAGGCGGTGCCGTTCGCATCGTGGGGCAGGAGCCTGGGATCCACGGTGGCCTTGATCGGCCCGAGGTCGTAGGTGGTCGGCCCGGAGATGACGAAGTAGTCCGGCACGGCGTCGGCCTGCGCGAACGTCATGCGCAGCGGCGGCGTGGTCGGCTTCGGCCAGTCCCCATTCCGGTAGAGCGCGGGTCCCTTCGCCTTGTCATACCTATAGATGGGACGGTGGATCAGCTCCCGCACGTACCATTTGGTGTTCAGCAGCGACGTGTTCGCCACCACCACGTCCTTCCGCACCCCCAGCACGTCCTGCGCGAACCACAACGGGAAGGTGTCGTTGTCACCCGCCACCACCAGCACGCCGTACGGCTCCACGGAGTTGAGCAGGTCCTCCGCGAAGTCCCGCGTGTCGGTCTGCCCCGCCCGCGACGCCCACTGCCAGTTCACGAACAACGGGATGATCGCCAGCAGCAGCACCGGCGAGCCCACCCACCAGCCCAGCCGCGTCGGCGTCACCACTGTCTGCCGGCCCAGCTTCGCCCCCTCCGTCCCGAACAACGACCCGATCGACTCCCACACGAACAAC
>JBJKRG010000001.1:0-13843 GCA_046704805.1 Gemmatimonadaceae bacterium | reverse complement strand
GGGGCGAGCAGCAACGCGTGGCCATCGCCCGCGCCATCGCCAAACGCCCCGACGTGCTGCTGTGCGACGAGCCCACCGGCGCGCTGGATTCCGAGACCGGGATCGTCGTGTTGCAGGCGCTGGCCCGCGCCAACCGCGAATTGGGTACCACGCTCGTGGTCATCACGCACAACGCGACCATCGCCCAGATGGCCGACCGGGTGCTGCGGCTGCGGAACGGGCAGATCGCGGCCATCGAGCGCAACGCTACGCGTCGGGACCCCGCCGAGCTGGAGTGGTAGCCATGCGCATGCTCAACCGGAAGCTGGCGCGCGACGTGGTGGGCCTGGCGGGTCCTCTCGCCGCGGTGGCGATGGTCGCCGCGTCGGGCATCGGGCTCTACATCTCGCTCCGGAGCATGCGCGGGTTCCTGGCGCGCTCGCAGGCGGACTACTACCGCGACTACCACTTCGCCGACGTGTTCGTGCAGGTGAAGCGCGCGCCGGCCGCGGTCGCGCGCGAAGCGGCGATGCTACCGGGCGTGCGCACGGCGGAGCCGCGTCTCATCTGGGAAGCGGTGCTCGACGTCCCGGGGCTCGCCGAGCCGGCGGTGGGACGGTTCGTGTCGATTCCGTTGCCGGGAGCGCCGCGGCTGAACGTGCCGCACGTGCGGGCGGGCCGCATGCCCGCACCCGGCGCCCTGCGGGAGGTGGCCATCAGCGAGGCGTTCGCCCAGGCGAACGGGCTCGCGCCGGGCGACTCGCTGGGCGCCGTGCTGAACGGGCGGTGGGAGCGGCTGCACGTCGTGGGGGTGGCGATCTCGCCCGAGTACATCTACGAGATGCAGGGCACCGAGTTGTTCCCCGACAACCGGCGGTTCGGCGTGATCTGGACGCCGCGCGCCCTGCTCGCCTCGGCCACGGGGCTCGAGACGGGGTTCAACGCGCTGGCCGTCGAGCTGACGCCGGGAGCGTCGGAGCCCGACGTGGTCGCGGCGCTGGACCGCCTGCTCGGACCCTACGGGACCATGGGGGCCTACGGCCGGTCGGAGCACGCCTCGCACAAGTTCATCTCCGACGAGATCGAGCAGAACACGGTCGGGGCGGTGATCCTGCCGGGGATCCTGCTCGGCGTGACGGCGTTCCTGCTCAATGTCGTGCTGTCGCGGCTCGTGGCCACGCAGCGTGCGCAGATCGCCGTCCTCAAGGCCTTCGGGTTCACCAATGCGGAAGTCGGCCGGCACTACCTGGCGCTGGCCCTGGCGCCGGTGGCGGCCGGTGCGGCCATCGGCGTGCCGTTGGGATTCCAGCTCGCGTCAACCACGGCGGCGATCTACGCCCGGTACTACCGATTCCCGGTGAGCGAGGCGCCGCCGGACTGGGGGGTGGCGGTCGCGGCGTGCCTGATCGCGGCGACGGCGGCGGTGGTCGGGGCCGCGATCTCGGTGCGCGCGGCCGTTTCGCTCCCACCTGCCGAGGGCATGCGCCCACCCGCGCCGGCGCGGTTCGAGCACGGGCTGCTCGACCGACTCGGGGTGGAGCGGTTGCTGGCCCCGTCCACGCGGATCGTCGTCCGGAACGCCGCACGGCGACCGCTCCGCGCGGCGGCGGCGATGGCCGGGATCGCGCTCGCGTTCGCCATACTGGTCGTGTCCCGGTACGCGTTCACCGCCATCGATCGGATCAAGGACGTGCAGTTCCAGTACGCGCAGCGCGAGGACGTGAGCGTGGTGTTCCGCGAGGCCGCGCCGCGGTCGGCGGCGGACGCGCTGGCGCGACTGCCCGGCGTCCTGGCCGTGGAGCCGATGCGCACGGTGCCCGTGGCGTTGCGGCACGGGGTGATCGAGCGGCGAACCGCCCTGTTCGCGCTGCCGGCCGGCGCCGAGCTGCACCGGGTCGTGGATCAGTCGCTCCGTGTGCATCGGATTCCCGCCCGTGGTCTCCTCATCACCTCCAAGCTCGCCGAGGTGCTGCACGTGGCGCCCGGAGACACGCTGACGGTGTCCGTGCGCGAGGGCGACCGCCGCACGGTGCGCGTGCCGGTGGCCGGAACGGTGGACGAACTGCTGGGAACCAACGCGTACGCCGATCTCGCGTACGCCGAAGCGATCACCGGCGAATCGGGGGCCATTACGGGGGCGCTGCTGTCCGTGGACCCACGCCTCGAGGGGGCGTTGTACCTCACGCTGAAGCGGCAGCCGGCACTGGTCGGCGTGGGGATCCGGTCGGCCGCCCTGGCCGGGTTCGAGCAGACGATCGCCGACAGCTTCCAGGTGTCGCTTGGCATCGCGGTGATCTTCGCCGTGGTGATCGCGTTCGGCGTCGTGTACAACGGGGCGCGCGTGGCGTTGTCGGAGCGGGCGCGCGAGCTGGCCAGCCTACGCGTGCTGGGTTTCACCAAACGCGAGGTGACGACGATGGTGTTCGGCGAGCAAACGCTGCTGACGCTGATCGGAATGCTGACCGGAGTCGGAATCGGATACGCGATGTGCGCCTGGGTGGCGGCGGTCGGGAACACCGAGCTGTTCCGTATTCCGCTCGTCGTGACGGCGGGTGCGTATCTGTACGCCGCCGCGGTGATCGCCGGTGCCTTCCTGGTATCGGCCCTGGCGATGCGTGGACGGATCCGGGCGCTGGACATCGTGGCCTGTCTCAAGACGGGGGAGTGACGCATGACGTCGAAGACGCGCAGGTACGTGATGGCGGGTGTGGCGATCGTTGCCTTGGCGGCCATCGGTTTCTGGATGGCGCGGCCGGCGGTGGTCGAGACCGAGCTGGCCGCGGTGACACGCGGTCCGCTGCGGGTGACGCTCGACGAGGACGGCCGGACCGAGGTGCTGCACCCGCTCGTGGTCTCGGCGCCAGTCACGGGGCGGCTGCTCGAAACCGCGCTGCGCGCCGGAGATTCGGTATCGCGCGGGGCGGTGCTGCTCACGATGGTGGCGACGCCGCTCGATCCCCGGGCGCGCGATCAGGCGGAGTCGGCGCTACAGGCAGCGGAAGCGACGGTGTCGCAGGCGCAGGCCGGGGCCGACGTCGCGAAGCTGGCCGCCGAGGAGGCGACGCGCGCGCTGGGGCGTGCGCAGGAACTGCACAGGACCGGAGCGGTGTCGGACCGCGATCTCGAGAATGCACAGCAGGTGCGGGACACCCGGCAGCGTGAACTGGACGCGGCGCGGCAGCAGGTGGTCGCGGCCGAGGCGCGGCGGACGAGCGCGCGGGCAGCACTGCGTGGAGCGAGCGCGACTGCGGTACCGGCGGGCTCGCGCGTGGTCGTGCGGGCGCCGAGGGCAGGGCGTGTGCTGCGGTTGTACGAGGAGCATGAGCGGACAGTGGCGGCGGGGACGCCGCTCATGGAGTTGGGCAATCCGCGTGATCTCGAGGTCGTGGTGGACGTGCTGTCGTCGGATGCGCGTCTGATTTCCCTCGGGGCGCCGATGCTCGTGCACGTGGGCGACTCCGCGACGGCGCTGCGCGCGAAGGTGACGCGGATCGAGCCGGCGGCGTTCACGAAGCTGTCGCCATTGGGGGTACAGGAGCAGCGCGTGAACGTGCACGGTGCGTTCTTCGAGCCGCCGGCGGGATTGGGAGACGCCTACCAGGTGCGGGTGGGGATCGTGCTGTGGGAGGGAGCGGACGTGCTGCGGGTACCGGCGAGTGCGCTGGCGGCGGCCGACACCGGGGGTGGCTGGGAGGTGTTCCGCGTCAGCGGTGGCCGCGCGCGGCGCGCTGCCGTCCGCATCGGCCACCGGGGAACCCGGGACGCTGAGGTGTTGGCCGGACTGTCGGCAGGGGACACCGTGGTCGCGCGCCCGAACGACAAGATCGCCGAGGGTGTGCGGGTGCGCGCGCCGGCGCGGTCGCGGTAGGGGTCGGTCTCGCGGTGTGCGGCTTGAACGGGGATGCGGGGGCGGATATACTTGAGGACCGCTTGCGGGCGTAATTCAGTTGGTAGAATGCCAGCTTCCCAAGCTGGACGTCGCCGGTTCGAGTCCGGTCGCCCGCTCTGAGGACAAGCCATTGGAACGACACGCCTTGCCGCTCAACGAGCGGCGGGCGTGTTTGTCTTTCGGAATGGCGCAGCGTGGATCCGTCGGGGCTGCGAGTCCTGTGGCGCGCGTGAAGGGTCGCAATCCTACCTCGGTGACCCTTCGCCGGTCTCCCCGGTTGAGCCGGGTGGCCGCACTTGCCCGCACCCTGGTCTCCAACGCCTTTCGACAAGGGTATGCCATGCGCCTGCTTCGTCCGTGCAGATCGATCGTCGCCGTGGCGGCCGTGCTCGCGGACGCAGCGGCGCTTGCGGTCTTGCCACTCGCCGCCGCGGCTCAGACGAGTGCGGTGCGCGCCAGCCCGACGGCGGAGGCGACCTTCGGTCTGCCGAGCGGTGCCCTGGGGACGAATGCGACCGTCGGCGTGGGCGGACTCGTCGGCGTCGACGTGCTCTGGAAGGACCGACCGCTGGGTGTCCGGCTCGAGGGGCTCTACGAACAATTCTTGACGCGGAACAGCCGGTCCGTCTGCGGGGGCGGGCTGCTCTGTGGCGGCGGGTCGTACGCCGTCGGATTCGGTGCCGATATCCTCGTCGCCGATAACGGTGGAACCTCATCAGTCACCTATCTCATCGCGGGTGCCGGCGCGTACGCGACACAGGCGCTGGCAGCCGTGACGACCCCCGCCGGTCCCGGCTACGGCGCAATGAGCAACTCGGGTCTGGGGTGGAACGTCGGCGTTGGGGTGCGGGTTCCGAGGATCGGCACGGGCTGGCACACGGAGCTCCGGTACTTCGGTCTCCCTGTGGCGACGGGGAGCGGCGGAGTCTTACTCCTCACCCTCGGATTCCAGTCCTGAAGCGGGCCGAGCGACTCAGAGAGGCTCGCGTACGCGCGAAGCCCGTTCACGCTGAGCCGCAGAGCCGCGGGTCAGACCGGCACGCGCGACACCGCTGCCAGCACGTACTGCAGGTCGGCCAACCCTACGGCACCGGTCTCACCGATCGCGAGGCCACCGTCGCGCGCGAGCGCGACGAGGTTGCCGGCGTCCACGTGGCCGTGACGGTGGAAGTGCGCCAGCAACCCCTTCCGTTGCCGGTCCGGTTCGGTGAAGTCCACCAGGAGGAAGCGCCCGCCCGGACGCAGCACGCGGCGCACCTCGCGCACGCACGCCCGTCGGGCCGGCGCCGGGAGATGGTGCATCATCAGCGTGCTCAGTACGACGTCGACGCTGGCATCCGCCACCGGGAGTGCCTCGACGATTCCGGTTCGGAAGACGACGTCGACGCCGGCTCGCCGCGCCTTTCGTGTCGCACGCACGATCATCTCGGGCGACGCATCGACGCCGAGGACCGACCCGGTCGAGCCCACGACCCGGCGGGCGGCGATGGCCAGCGTCCCGGTACCGCATCCGATGTCCAGCACGGCTTCACCCGGACGGACGCGCGCCAGCTGGAGCAGACGCCGGCGAAAGTCGGACTCGTGTCCGCGGGTGAACAGCCAGGCGATGAGATCGTACACGCCGGCCGAGTGCAGCACGCGGCCCTTCGTCGGCGGCGGAGCGGCTGACGCGGATTCAATTGGTGTGGACAAGGGACGCTCCGGTTCGGTGGACGGATCGTGTGGCAGTGGCCGTACTGCACCGGGGAGTGTAGCGTACGACCACCACAGGCGCCGGACACCCGACGCCGTGCCGTGCGATTCCGGACAAATGCGGCCGCGGTGTTCGGCGGCGGCGTCGAGGTGCAGAGCGACGGAGGCGGTCTTGAGCGCAAAGCGTGATTGGAAGGGCGGGGCCACCGGCGGGAGTGGCGGGAACGCCAGCGAGGACCGGCGGGTGCGGCGCACGCAGCAGCGGCTGCACGACGCCCTCGGCGACCTGATTCGCGAGAAGCCCTACGACGCGATCGCGGTGAAGGAGATCCTCCACCGCGCCGACGTGGGCCGCTCGACGTTCTACGCGCACTTCAGCGACAAGGACGAGCTGCTGTTGAGCGGGATGCGCGAGATGCTGCGCACCGGCCGGCCGGCGAAGCTCGATGACGCGCCGGCGCGTTACGAGCGACTCGTCTGGTTCGGCGGGCCGCTGTTCGCGCACATCGCGAGCCATCGCCCGCAGGACGACGGACCCGTGGACGCACGCGCGTGGGCCGTGGTGCACGGGTTCCTGGAACAGGCACTCACCGAGCTGGTCACCGACGAGCTGCGCCGCGCGTCAGGCGTGCGGCCGATGCGCCCCGAGGAAGCACAGCTGCTCGTCGCGTACGTCGTCTCGACCTTCACCCTCGTGCTCGGCTGGTGGATCGACCGGGCAGGGTCCGTCGGCCCCGCCGAGGCCGACGCGCACTTCCGGTCGCTCGTGGTGCCCACGCTCTCTGCCGCCCTGGACTGACTGACGCCGACGAGCGCCGCTACCCGCCCGACATACTCGGCCGTGGCACCCGGCACGCCGGGCTGGGCGGCACGCGGAGCGACGGCAACGCGTTGATGTGCGCCTGCTCGAGCTTCGCGTTCAGGCTCGGGACGTCGCTGCCGACGATCTTCGACAGCGCTGCAGACGCGGCGTCGATCTGCCGGCAGTCGAGCCGGGCTGCCGCGAGATCGCTGGGCGTCGGCTCGAGATCCCCGAACTCCATGTCTTCCAGATGCCGGGCCAGATCCCGATTGGCCAGCCCGAACCCGCTGGTGCTGCCGTTGGCGAGATCGTCGACCTCCTTGTCGAGAGATCGGACGGCGTCGCCAAGTGCTCCTCCATTCACCTTGGTCATGTCGGCGGCGAGCGCGTCCCGCAGGCGCTGGATGCGGGTGAACCCGTCGTAGCTGGCAGCCATGCCGGACATCATGCGCCGCTCGAAGGCGATCTGGTCCTCGAGGTCTGCCTGTGAGATTGAGTCCCTGGGGTCGTTCACGACCGTCAGCGCGCGGGTGTACGCGTGCCCGTCCGCGTTCAACACCACGCGGTACGTGCCGGGCACGACGATCGGACCGGTCGGCACCCAGCGCGGCGTGTGTTCCTTGATCGCGTGCCACGTCAACGTGAATTCGGTGTAGTCCAGCAGGTTCCCGTAGTAGCTGTAGTTGAGAGCCGGTGGCCGCGTGTAACGCAGGTCCCAGGCGATCCGGTGTTCTCCCGCCGACGTCGGCAGCACCACGGGCGGCTGGATCCAGTACGACGGCACGTTGGCCATGGTGGTGTCCGGCGGCGGCGCCACGCTCGTGTAGCGGCGGACCAGACTGCCGTCGCTCGCGTACACCGAGAGCGTCACCGTTCCCGTCGCCGTGCGCGGCAGGTAGTAGTCGAGGATCGCGCCCTCGGGCGGGTTACTGCCGGCCGGCACCTCGGGGGGCAGCGGCGTATCCTGATCGTTGTCCCAGCGCACACGGTACGTCATGTCCGGGTGGAACAGATACGGGCCGTTCGCGGCGACCGCTGCCGCCGCCTGCCGCAGCGGCGTCACGTCGTCGAGGATCCACAGGCCGCGTCCGTACGTGGAGATGTCGAGGTCGGGGCCGTGGATGGTCATGTCACTCACCACGGTGTTGGGCAGGTTGAGCTGCAGCGACTGCCAGTGGTCGCCGCGATCGAACGAGACCCACGCACCCGTGACCGTGCCGGCGTAGAGCAGGTTCGGATCCACCGGGTCCTCACGCACCACCCGCGTCGGCCCCTGGTCGGGCAGTCCGTTCACGATCTTCTGCCAGGTCTTCCCGAAATCCGTCGTGCGATAGAGGCACGGTCCGCCGTCGCCGCGCACTTCGACGGCCGCGTACGCGGTGCCGCGCTCGAAATGCGAGGCGTCGATGATGTTGACGGCGCCGCGGGGCATGCCGTCGGGGGTCACGTCCGCCCAGTGCGCGCCGCCGTCGCGCGTGAGCTGGATGAGGCCGTCGCTCGTGCCGACCCAGATCTCCCCGGCGTCGACGGGCGACGGGGCGATGGTCTGGATCGACGCGGCCCCGAAGCGCCGGCCGGGTGCCCTCCCTCTCCCTGCCGCTGAGGCAGCCACCGGGCGCGCCGTGAGATCGGGGCTGATGTGGCGCCACGTACGGGCGCCGTCGTCGGACTCCAACACCCACTGCGCGCCCATGTAGAACCGGTGCGGGTCCCGGGGGGAGAAGACGAGCGGCGGCGAGGACCCGAAGTGGTCCTTCGGCGTGGGGGAGTACAGCACGGCCACCTGTCCGGTCTTGCGGTCGAAGCGACGGAGCACGTGATACCACCCCTGGTCGAACACCCAGCGTGGATTGAGCGGATCGGTGACGATGAAGCCGTCCTCGAAGCCGCTCACGGGGGCCCAGTCGCTCTGCGTGATCTCGCCCCAGTCGCTGCGGCTCAACACGCATGCCGTTCCGCTGTCCTGCTGCGAGCCGCATACGCGGTACGGGAAATGGTGGTCGGTCGAGACGTTGTAGAACTGGCCGTTCACCAGGTTGTACCAGGGCGTCCACGTCCTGCCGCCGTCCACGGAGATGGTCGGCCCCTGGTCGGCCCCGAGGATCATGCGCTTGCCATTGTGCGGATCGATCCACAGCTCGCGCTCGTCGTCGCCACCGGGGGACCCCTTGTACGACACGAACGAGTGCGCGCCATCGACCGACCGATACATCGACGTGCCCATCAGGTAGACGACGTCGGGATTCGTCGGATCGACGTAGATCCTGCCTCCGGCGCTGGCGATGCGGCGCGTGCCGAGTGTCCACGTGGCCCCACCGTCGTCGGACCGGTAGACGCCGCCGGCGTCCCGCCCGGCGCCCTGGGCTTCGGCGTACAGCCGCTGGCCGTGCGTGCCGGACGCGGCCGCGATCTCGAATCCCCGCGCCGCGGTGGGAAGGCCCTTGCCCGCGACCGCCTTCCACGTCGCGCCCCCGTCCGTCGAGCGGAAGATCCCGGGCCCGATGGGCGTGAGCTGCTTCTCCTCCTGCGGGGTCAGGCGGAAGGCATTGCGCTGGACGCTCGCGTACACGATCCGGTAGTCGACCTGGTCGCGCGTCAGTCCCGTCACGCCCGTGTACCGGTCCAACGCGAGCGTGCGCGCCCACGTGCGTCCACCGTCGGTGGTGCGAAAGACGCCGGCGGGCGCACGGCCGCCGCCGCCGAACTGCCGGCCGCCCATCGCGCCAGCGAGAACGTCACTCGGGGCCTTCGGATTCACCAGCATCGCAGGGAGATAGCGCGTGTCGGCGAGGCCGACGTGTGACCAGGTCTTCCCGGCGTCGGTGGATTTGTAGACGCCGTTTCCCGGCGTGAAGGACCAGATGGTCGGATCACCCGTGCCGACGTACACGACATCGGGATCGGAGGGCGAGACGACGACCGAGCCGATCGACGGCACGTGCATCTGATCGAAGATCGGCTTCCAGACCGTGCCGCCGTCGACGGTCTTCCAGACCCCGCCCTCGGGCAGCCCCACGTAATAGACGAACGGCTCGTCGGGAATGCCGGCGACCGCGTAGACGTTGCCCGATCGGTTCGGTCCGATCGACCGCCAGCGCATGCCGGCATAGACCGTTGGAGAGACCGTCTGCGCCGCGACGGGCAGGGGTCCGCCGAACGCGGCGGCGACGGCGAGGAAGATGGCGAGGCGGTTCGTGCCGTTCGCGTTGGAGGCAGCTCGCGTGACCAGGTTGCGCATATGAGTCCACTCGGAAGGTGGCCGGACGGATCGGGTGACGCGGATGAAGGTATGGAAGACCATGGCGCCGGGCGAGGCGACGCGTTCCTGGCCATGCACTAAGATTTCCGCATCGCCGGCGCACGAACCTGCACCGGCGGTGCGGCATCGGGGTACAAGCCGGTGCCCGGCCAGCGAACGCGGCATCTGTTTCGGGTCTTGACGCGCGATTGGCCATGGCCACCAGACCGAACATAGGTTACCGCATGCGCCTGCTGGTCATCGAGGACGAGGACAAGACCGCGGCCGCGCTCGAGCGAGGCTTCCGCGAGGCCGGCTACGACGTCACCCGCGCGCGCCGGGGCGACGAGGGGCTGGTGCTCGCGCGTTCCGGTGGCTTCGACCTGGTGATCCTCGACATCATGCTGCCGCGGCGCGACGGCTGGGAGATTCTCGCCGAGCTCCGGCGCACCGGTTCGTCGCCGCCGGTGATCTGCCTGACGGCGCGCGATACGATCGACGATCGCGTGCGCGGGCTCGACCTCGGCGCCGACGACTACGTCGTGAAGCCGTTCGCGTTCGCGGAGCTGCTGGCGCGCGTTCGCCTGGCGATGCGGCACGGCGGTGCCGACCCGAGTGTGATGCGACTCGCGGATCTCGAGGTGGACTTCGTGCGCCAGCGGGCCCGCCGCGGCACGAGCGAGCTCGAGCTCACGGCCCGGGAGTTCGCGCTTCTCGGCCTGCTGCTCCGCCGCCGCGGCGAGCCGCTCAGCCGCCGGGAGATCGCCGCCCAGGTCTGGCAGATGCCGCTCGACGGCGACAGCAACGTCATCGACGTCGCCATCCGCCGGCTGCGGGGCAAGCTGGACGATCCGTTCCCGCGCCGTCTCATCCAGACCGTCCGCGGCGTCGGGTACATGCTCGACGAGCAGGCATGACCGCCCGGAAGCGCCGCGGACGCCCGTGGAGCATCACGCGCCGGCTGACGGTCCTCTATGCCGGGACGGCCTTCCTCGTGCTCACCGCGGCGGCCGGCGTGCTGTACTGGGGGCTCGCGCGAACGCTGCGGGGGGGAGAGGAACGCTTCGCCGAGGCGAAGGGGCGGGAGCTCCACGACATCGCGGTGCGCTTTCCAGGGCGTGTAGACATGCTCCGCGACGAGATCAGCGTGGAGTCGGCGATGCCGTCGCTGCAGAGCTATTCGGCGCGCATCCTGGCCGCCGACGGCACGGTGGAAGCGGTGAGCAAGGGAATGGATGCCCGCGTGCCCGTGGCGCTCTTCCCGCGCCATGCGCGGGGGCCCGTCGAATGGCGCGCGGCCGACGGACATGCCTATCTCCTGTATTCGGAGCCGCTCGCCGCCCCGGACGGGCCCACGGCGCAGGTCGCCATCGACATCAGCCGTGACACCGACGTGCTCGACGTTCAGCTCGCGCTTCTCGCGGCCGTCGTGCTCGTGGGGACGCTCGCCACCGGCGGGGCGGGGTACGTGATCGCCCGGCGCGGCCTGCGGCCGGTGGCGCACATCGCCGGCATGGCGACGCGCGTCTCGGCCGACCGGCTGGACGACCGGCTGGGCGGCACACGGTGGCCGGCGGAGCTGGCGGAGCTGGCGCGAGTGTTCGACGGCATGCTCGATCGCCTCCAGGAATCGTTCGCGCGCCTGGGCCGGTTCTCCGCCGACATCGCCCACGAGCTGCGCACGCCGCTCCCCAACCTGCGCGGCACCGCCGAGGTGGCGCTACGCAAGGCGCGCACGCCCGAGGAGTACCGCGACGTGCTCGAATCGGCGCTCGAGGAGTACGGACGCCTCGCCGATCTGGTCGATCGCCTGCTCTTCCTGGCGCGGGCCGATGCGGGCGCCGCGGTGCTGCAGCCCCGGCCCGTCGACCTCCGGGTCGAGATGGACGCCGCGCGCGAGTACTTCACGCCGCTCGCCGAAGACGCCGGCATCGCGATCGAGACCACCGGCACGGCCGCCATGGAAGCCGATCCGGCGCTGGTGCGGCGCGCGGTGGCCAACGTGATCGGCAATGCCGTGGCGCACACGCCGCGTGGGGGACGGGTGACGGCGTCGGCGGCGTTCGAGCCGGGCTGGGCGGTGGTGCGCGTGGCCGATACCGGGAGCGGCATCTCGCCGGAGGATCTCCCGCACGTGTTCGAGCGTTTCTTCCACGCCGGCGGGGACGGGGGGCCGCACCGCGCGGGGGCCGGGCTCGGCCTCGCCATCGTCCGCGCGATCATGGAGATGCACGGCGGGGCGGCCGAGATCGAGAGCGCGCCGGGCGCCGGCACCACGCTCACCCTCAGGTTCCCCGCCGCCACGCCGCGCGAGATGACAATGCGGTAATCTCGCCCCGTGTAGCAATCCGGAGCCGCGGCATTGGGCACGCGGCCATCCGGGAGGCGTTGCGGCCGATGGTGGTTCTCCGGCGCATACAATTCGTCGTTGCCGGTTGCGGGGTGCTCGCACTCGCGGGGTGCGTGGGGTACACGCCGCGCCCGATCGATCCGGCCCGCGCGGCCACGGGGCTCGAGGCGCGCCGCCTCACCGATCCGGGCCTCATGCGCGAACTGCGGGGCACCGATTCCACGCTCGCCCTTCCGCCAGCCGCCTGGACGCTCCGCACGCTCACGATGGCGGGGCTGTACTTCAGCCCCACGCTCTCGGTCGCCCGCGCCGACTCGGCCACGGCGCGGGCCGCTGCGATCGCCGCGGGCGCTCTGCCCAATCCCACGCTGTCCGGCGACGTGGCGGTGCTCACCCACGGCGGGACGCGGTCGCCCTCGGTCCTGAACGCGATCCTCGACCTGCCGCTGATCACGGCCGGGAAACGCGGCATCCGGGTGCGGGAGGCGGAAGCTCTGGCGACCGCCCGGCAGTTCGGCGTCGCGACCGCGGCGTGGAACGTCCGCACCGACGTGCGGAATGCCGCCCTCGCCCTCTGGTCGGCCGAGCGGTCCCGCGACCTGTCGCAGCAGGCCGTCGCCCGGGAGTCGGCCCTGGTCGCCATGCTGCAGGCACGCCTGGACGCCGGCGAGGCCTCGGCGCTGGACGTGAATCGCGAAACCGTTGCGCTCGAGCGCGCCCGGGCGGCGCACCGAGCGTCGGAGATGCGGGCGGCCGAGGCACGGGTGCAGCTTGCGGGCGCGATCGGCGTTCCGGTGGGCGCGTTGGACAGCGTCCGGCTCCGATTCAACGCGTTCAGCACAGCGCTGCCCGAGCCACCCGGGAGCAACGCGGCGCGTGCGAGCGCGCTGGTCGCGCGCACTGACGTGCGGGCGGCGCTGGCCCGGTACGCGGCCGCGCAGGCCGCGCTGCAACTCGAGGTCGCGCGCCAGTATCCGAATCTGTCGCTCGGACTCGGGCTCCACTGGGAAGCCGAGTTGAGCGGCCTGACGGTGACGCCGTCGTCGATGCTGCCGATTCTCAACCGGATCCGGGGAGGGATTGCGGAAGCCGACGCCGCGAGGACCGCCGCGGCCGCCCGGTTCACCGAGGTGCAGGCGACGGCGCTCACGGAAGTCGATCGGGCGCTGGCTGCGTACGCCGCCGCGCGCGCTGCCGCGCAGTCGGCCGACTCGGCCGTCGACCAGCAGCACGGGATGACGTCCCGCGCCGAAGCGGAGTGCTGCGGTGCGCGCCGGAGCGTCCGGCCGCGTGAGGCTCGTCAGCGCACAACTCGCCGCCGTCGCCGTGGAGCAGGAAGCCCTGGCGGGGCGCACCGCAGCACTCACGGCGCTCGGCGCACTGGAGACGGCCACGCAGCGGCCGCTGCTCGGGAACGCTGCCTGGTCGCTCGCCATCGCCGGCGCGCATCCGACAACGGAGGGTCGCACCCCGTGACCACGCCCACATCGCCGCCGCGGCGGCGCGCCGTCATCACCGTCGCCCTGGTCGTGGTGCTGGTGCTGGTTGGCTGGCTCGTCCGCCACACGGCCACCCAGCCGGACACCGGCGACCAGACCACTGCCACGCCGACGGACGTGGCCGACGACAGCGGGCTCGCGACGGTCACGCTCGATTCGTCCGCGCTCATCCGCGCCGGGGTCGTCGCGCAGCGGCCCGACACGATCGCGTATCACCCGACCGTCACCGCCTACGGCCTGGTGGTCGACGTGGATTCCCTGGCGACAGACCGCGCCGACGTGGCGTCCGCCCGCGCGGCGGCCGCGCGGACCGCTGCCGACTCGGAGGCGGCGCAGCAGGAGCTCGTGCGGGCGACCGCCCTGCACGCCGACAGCCAGAACGTATCGGCAAAGG